>NZ_JAESKF010000006.1:0-328309 GCF_017891975.1 Staphylococcus sp. GDY8P131P | reverse complement strand
AAGTGAGTAAGCAAAGCGTGCAAGTGAGGAAAGATGCGAGCGCTTGCCTCATGGCAAGAAAGCTTCTTAGCGCCGATTGTTGCCAACTTACGTTCGGCTAGAGTTGGACGTTGCCAGGCAAACATATAGGGTGCGATGAGCCGAGACCGAAAGGTCTCTTTTTTTTGCCAAAAGGACTTAACTACCAGTGTGAAGCACTGAAAAACAATTGTTATGAGAAAGCGTTTGAAGCTGACGAACTAAGCGAAAGACGAAACGAGCTTACAAGTGGTAAGTGAGTAAGGAAAGCGTGCAAGTGAGGAAAGATGCGAGCGCTTGCCTCATGGCAAGAAAGCTTCTTAGCGCCGATGGTAGCCAACTTACGTTCCGCAAGAGTAGGACGTTGCCAGGCAAACATATAGGGTGCGATGAGCCGAGACCGAAAGGTCTCTTTTTTTTTGCCAAAAGGACTTAACTACCAGTGTGAAGCACTGAAAAACAATTGTTATGAGAAAGCGTTTGAAGCTGACGAACTAAGCGAAAGACGAAACGAGCTTACAAGTGGTAAGTGAGTAAGGAAAGCGTGCAAGTGAGGAAAGATGCGAGCGCTTGCCTCATGGCAAGAAAGCTTCTTAGCGCCGATGGTAGCCCAACTTACGTTCCGCAAGAGTAGGACGTTGCCAGGCAAGCATATAGGATGCGATGAGCCGAGACCGAAAGGTCTCTTTTTTTTTGCCCAAAAGGAGCTTAACTACCAGTGTGAAGCACTGAAAAACGATTGTCATGAGAAAGCGTTTGAAGCTGACGAACTACGCGAAAGACGAAACGAGCTTACAAGTGATAAGTGAGTAAGGAAAGCGTGCAAGTGAGAAATACATGAGCCCTCAGCTCATGTATAAGTTCCATTAACTGCATAAAAAGAAAAGTGACATTTTAAAAGAAAGAATTTTTAATCTATTATTTAAATGATACTAATTTATACTATTAAAGATTTAATAAGCGCATCTGTATGTTCTTTTAATTGAGATATAGGTATCCCACCAAATCCTAAAATAAATTTTGCTGAATTTTGGTTATTGTCATATTGACTAAAAGGTATGATTTTTAATTTGTTTTTTTTTGCGTTCTCTAGACATTGTTTCATTGTGAGACTGTTTTTTACAGTTAATGTAAAGTGCATACCTGCTAAAGCACCGTCTATTTTTAACTGAGATTGATATGGCATCAATGCATTTAAAATAGTCGTTAATTTATGTCTATATACATTTCTCATTTTATTTAAATGTCTTTCAAAACTACCGGATTTCATAAAATTTGCTACTATTTTTTGCGTGTGAGCAGGAACTGTATTACCTTCCTTGTTATTTAATTGATTATAAGTTGATAATAATTTATTCGGCAATACTAAATAAGCTATTCTACAGCTTGGGAACAGTGATTTGGAGAAAGTACTGATATAAATAACTTTGTCTTTAGTATCTAAACTTTGTAAGGCAGGAATAGGTTTCCCAAAATATCGAAATTCTGAATCATAATCATCTTCAATGATATATCTACCTTCACTTTGTTGTGCCCAATTTATAAGTTGTGTGCGTTTTTTTAAGCTCATCACATAACCTGTTGGAAATTGATGAGAAGGTGTGACATAAGCAATATTATTATTTGATTTTTGGAAATAATCTATTTCTATCCCTGTATGGCTGACCGGGACTTGAAGGTAGGTTATTTGTTTTTTATCTAATACTTGCTTAATAGGGGGATAACTAGGGTTTTCTATTAAAAATTTGCCGTTACTTAAAATATCTGTTAAAAGATTGATAAGTTGCTCAGTCGAAGAACCAATAATAATTTGTTCAGGATGGCAAGTAACACCACGACTATTAAATAAATAATGCGCAATTTCTTGTCTTAATGAGATTTCCCCTTTGAAACTTGCATGTAGCAGAAGATCGAGTTCATCATCTTCAAAAGCATCTTTAGCATATTTTCTAAATTGTTTCATTGGGAAGTATTCTGTATCAATTTCAGACATATTAAACGCTAAATCGTAATCTGGTTTTGGATTATGGAAGTTTTCGTTTGAGCTAAATATCTGATGTGCATGATTGATATTTGTAGGAATGATAGGAAGCGTTTCAATATCAGAAACAAAATAACCCGACCTCGGTTTAGAATAAATGTACCCTTCATCTAATAAAAGTTGATAGGCATGTTCAATCGTAGTGTTACTTACTGATAAATGTTGTCCCAACGCACGTTTAGATGGAAACTTATCTTCAGATTTATATTGACCTTCTATGATTTGTTGTTTCAAAGTTTCATATAAATTGACATAGAGATGATTTTTAGACAATAAACTGACCTCCTAAATTATTTTGAAAGTGTACCTTTTTAAATACCAGTTTATCTTTTAAAATGAATTTAATCAACTAAGTAAAGGGGTAAATAAGATGTCTAAATTTACAGGATCAGAAAGAGTTAAAAGAGGAATGGCTGAAATGCAAAAAGGCGGTGTTATTATGGACGTCGTTAATGCAGAACAAGCGAAAATTGCAGAAGAATCAGGTGCAGTTGCAGTAATGGCATTAGAACGTGTGCCTTCTGATATAAGAGCTGCAGGCGGTGTTGCTAGAATGGCAAATCCTAAAATTGTAGAAGAAGTGATGAATGCAGTATCTATACCAGTAATGGCAAAAGGCCGTATTGGTCATATAACAGAAGCACGTGTGCTTGAAGCCATGGGTGTTGATTATATCGACGAATCAGAAGTTTTAACACCAGCAGACGAAGAATTCCACTTGCGTAAAGATACCTTTACAGTACCATTTGTTTGTGGTTGTCGCAATTTAGGGGAAGCTTCACGTCGTATAGGCGAAGGAGCTGCTATGTTACGTACAAAAGGCGAGCCAGGTACAGGTAATATTGTTGAAGCCGTTAGACATATTAGACAAGTAAACGCTGAAGTGAATCGCATCACAGTGATGAATGACGACGAAATTATGACTGAAGCCAAAAATATTGGCGCGCCGTATGATGTGTTAAAATCAATTAAAGAAAATGGTAAGTTACCAGTTGTAAACTTTGCTGCAGGCGGTGTTGCAACCCCACAAGACGCAGCTTTAATGATGGAATTGGGGGCTGATGGTGTATTTGTTGGTTCAGGCATTTTTAAATCAGAAGACCCTGAAAAATTTGCCAAAGCAATTGTACAAGCTACAACACACTACCAAGACTATGAATTAATTGGACGTTTAGCTAAAGAATTAGGTACTGCGATGAAAGGTTTAGATATTAATGACTTATCCTTAGAAGAACGTATGCAAGAGCGTGGTTGGTAATATGAAAATAGGTGTCTTAGCCTTACAAGGGGCTGTAAGAGAGCATTTAAAACATATTGAACTAAGCGGTCATGAAGGCATCGCTGTTAAGCATGTAGAACAATTAAAAGATATTGATGGTTTAATACTACCTGGTGGCGAATCAACGACATTGCGCCGACTAATGAATTTGTATGGTTTTAAAGAAGCATTACAACAATCTGATTTACCTATGTTTGGAACGTGTGCGGGGCTCATTGTCATGGCAAAAGATATCGTTGGAGAAGAAGGCTATCTCAACAAATTAGATATTTCAGTCCAAAGAAATTCTTTCGGTAGACAGGTAGATAGTTTTGAAAGTGAATTAGATGTTAAAGATGTTGCTGCTGATATAGAAGGCGTCTTTATTAGAGCCCCACATATAGCAGAAGTGCATGGAAATGTATCCATCTTAAGCAAAATCGGAGAAAAGATTGTAGCAGTCCAAGAAGGACGCTATTTAGGTGTCTCATTTCATCCGGAGTTAACAGATGATTACCGTATAACACGATATTTCATTAATCATATTGTGAAAACAACACTAAGTGAAAAAGTTTAAAATAAACCAAATAAAAACAGGTCGATTCTTGTATATATACAAGAATCGACCTGTTTTATCTTAATTTCATTTAGATGAAGAAACCTGCGATTGCAGCAGAAATAAATGAAACGAGTGTAGCACCAAATAAAAGTTTCAACCCAAAACGCGCTACCATATCTCCTTTTTCGTTGTTAAGTGATTTAATTGCGCCTGAAATGATTCCGATAGAGCTGAAGTTAGCAAATGAGACAACAAATACAGATATAACGCCTTTAGCATGTTCGCTCATGTCTTTAACTTCTTTTAAACTTTGCATAGCAACGAATTCATTTGACAATAATTTTGTTGCCATAATCGAGCCAGCTTGAACGGCATCGCTCCATGGCACACCAATTAAGAAGGCTAATGGTGCAAATATGAAACCAATGAAAGTTTGGAAGTCCCAAGTAATACTTCCACCTGAAGCTGCTGTGAAAATAGCACTGACAACTCCATTGAGTAAAGCAATAATGGCTATGTAACCAATTAGCATTGCACCTACGATTACAGCGACTTTAAATCCATCTAAAATGTATTCCCCTAACATTTCAAAGAAAGATTGTTTCTCTGTTTCACTGTCTTCAACGATTAATTTATCTTCATTAACATCTACTTTGTATGGATTGATAATAGAAGCAATAATAAAACCGCCGAATAAATTTAAAACGACTGCTGTAACAACATACCGTGGTTCAATTAATGTGAAATACGCGCCAATGATTGAAGCTGATACAGTAGACATGGCTGAAGCAGTTAATGTATAAAGGCGTTGTCTAGGAATATGCGCTAATTCTTTTTTTAGCGAAATAAATACTTCTGATTGTCCTAAAATTGCTGCTGCTACTGCATTATATGATTCTAAGCGTCCCATCCCATTCACTTTAGAAATAGCTAATCCTAAATAGTTAATAATAAACGGTAATATTTTTGTATATTGTAAAATACCAATTAGTGCTGAAATAAAAACAATTGGTAATAAGACATTGAAGAAGAATGGTGGATTGTTAGGATCCACAAATTCAAACCCACCGAAAACAAAGTTGACGCCTTCTGCAGCTTTAGCTAGTAGATAGTTAAAGCCGTCTGAAATGGCACCAATGACAGTAATACCAAATTTTGTTTTTAATAGTATAAACGCAAATACAAGTTGTATGACGAGTAATAGGCCAATGTATTGCCAACGAATATTTTTTCTATCAGAGCTAAAGAGAAAAGCTAATGCAAGAAAAACTGCAATCCCAATTAAACCAATGATAATATGCATAATAATTTCATCCCTTTAAATTTTTTCTTAACTCCTATAATACAATAAATGGGAGATTTCTTACATGCATAAAATGAAAATTTTTAAAACATATTGGTTGAAAAAGGTCAAAGTTGGTCATATAATATAGTCAAAGAAGGTCAAAAGAGGTGATAATCATGCATAACATGTCCGACATCATAGAACAATACATTAAAAAATTATTTGAAGACGCCAATGAAGATGTTGTTGAAATTCAGCGTGCAAATATTGCACAGCGTTTTGACTGTGTGCCTTCTCAATTAAATTACGTGATCAAAACACGATTCACTAATGAACACGGCTATGAAATAGAAAGTAAAAGAGGTGGCGGCGGCTACATTCGAATCACTAAAATTGAAAATAAAGACGAAACAGGTTACATTAACCATTTACTTCAATTAATAGGACCGTCTATTTCACAACAACAAGCCTATTACATTATAGATGGCTTATTAGATAAAGAATATCTTAGCGAACGGGAAGCGAAGATGATTTATGCGGTCATTGATAGAGAAACATTGAAAATGGATGTATTATCAAGAGATATCATACGTGCTAATATAGTTAAACGCGTATTACATGTGATAAATTACTATTAAAGAGAGGTGTTTAGTCGTGCTGTGCGAAAATTGTCATTTAAATGAAGCGGAAGTTAAGTTAGCGGTTAAAGGACAAGACGGTATACATGAAAGATGGGTATGTTCCACATGTGCACAAGGAGGTAATCCTTGGACTCAAAATCAGCAAATGCAGTCACAAGATGATATTGAGGGTGCCTTTGTTGTAAAGCAAATATTACAGCATTTAGCAGCTAAACATGGTATTGATTTCGATGAAATAGCTTTTAAAGAAGAGAAAAGATGTCCTACTTGTCAAATGACGTTAAAAGATATTGCACATGTCGGTAAATTTGGTTGTGCAGACTGCTATGCAACATTTAAAGATGACATTGTTGATATTGTACGACGTGTACAAGGTGGTCAAATTGAACACACTGGAAAAACACCACGCTCTTCACACAGAAAGTTAGCGTTAAAAAAACAAATAGAAGAAAAAACAAACTATTTAAATCAATTGATTGAAGAACAAAATTTTGAAGAAGCTGCAATTGTTAGAGATGAAATTAAAGCATTAAAAGAAGACAGCGAGGTGAAACATGATGAGTAAAAATGATATTAGTACTCATATTAGTGAGTGGATGAGAGATGAGGAAGAGAGTCCAATTGTGATGTCCTCAAGGCTCCGATTAGCTAGAAATTTAGAAAATCATGTTCATCCTTTGATGTTTCCTTCAGAACAAGATGGTTATAGAGTAATAAATGAGGTACAAGATGCGCTTCCTGATATGTTTATACAGAGATTAGACACTTTGGATCAACAGAGTAAGTATAAACTTGTAGCGAAACATCTTATAAGCCCAGAGTTAATAAAGCAGCCTGCTTCAGCTGTGCTTTTGAATGATGATGAATCTTTAAGTGTTATGGTAAATGAAGAAGATCATATACGCATTCAAGCTATGGGAAATGACCTATCATTGCAAACATTATATGATAAGGCTTCTTCTATAGATGATACACTCGATAGTGAACTAGATGTTAGCTTTGATGAAACACTTGGTTATTTAACAACTTGCCCGACAAATATAGGGACTGGTATGAGAGCGAGTGTAATGCTACATCTGCCTGGCCTAACGATTATGAAGCGGATGAATAGAATCGCTCAAACAATCAATCGCTTTGGATTTACTATAAGAGGTATCTACGGTGAAGGCTCTCAAGTATATGGTCATATTTATCAAATTTCTAATCAGCTTACACTTGGTAAAACAGAAGAAGAAATTATCGAAAGTTTAACTGAAGTTGTGCAACAAATTATTAACGAAGAAATGCAAATTCGCGAACGTCTCAGTAAGCATAATGAAATTGAAACATTAGATAGAGTATATCGTTCGTTAGGAATATTAAAATATAGTAGACTAATATCTATGGAAGAAGCGTCATTTAGATTAAGTGAAGTGAAACTCGGTATAGATTTAGGCTATATTGATTTAGAAGACTTCAAATTTAATGAGTTAATGGTCGCAATTCAATCACCATTCTTGTTAGATGATGAAGATGATAGAGCAGTTAATGAAAAAAGAGCAGATATATTAAGAGAACATATAAATTAGGAGGTCATGCTATGTTATTTGGTAGACTGACAGAACGTGCACAACGCGTATTGGCACATGCTCAAGAAGAAGCGATTCGCTTAAATCATTCAAATATTGGAACAGAACATTTACTTTTAGGTTTAATGAAAGAACCAGAAGGTATTGCAGCAAAAGTATTAGAATCATTCGATATTACTGAAGAAAAAGTAGTGACAGAAGTTGAAAAATTAATTGGTCACGGCCAAGAACAAATGGGTGCTTTACACTACACACCACGCGCTAAAAAAGTGATTGAGTTATCAATGGATGAAGCAAGAAAACTACATCATAATTTTGTAGGAACAGAACACATCTTGCTTGGTCTAATTAGAGAAAATGAAGGCGTTGCAGCACGCGTATTTGCTAATTTAGATTTAAATATTACTAAAGCACGTGCGCAAGTTGTTAAAGCTTTAGGTAGCCCTGAAATGAGCAATAAAAACGCACAAGCAAATAAATCTAATAACACACCAACATTAGATAGCCTTGCACGCGATTTAACAGTTATTGCAAATGATGGTACTTTAGACCCTGTGATTGGTAGAGATAAAGAAATCACACGTGTTATCGAAGTATTAAGTAGACGTACTAAGAATAACCCAGTCTTAATTGGGGAACCGGGCGTAGGTAAAACAGCAATTGCAGAAGGCTTAGCACTTGCAATCGTTAACAACGAAGTACCAGAGACACTTAAAGGTAAACGCGTGATGTCTCTAGACATGGGAACAGTAGTAGCTGGTACGAAATACCGTGGTGAATTCGAAGAACGTCTGAAAAAAGTTATGGAAGAAATTCACCAAGCAGGCAATGTTGTACTCTTTATTGATGAGCTACACACTTTAGTTGGTGCTGGTGGTGCAGAAGGCGCAATTGATGCATCTAATATTTTAAAACCAGCGTTAGCGCGTGGCGAACTACAATGTATTGGTGCAACTACACTGGATGAATATCGTAAAAACATTGAAAAAGATGCAGCACTAGAACGTCGTTTCCAACCAGTTCAAGTGGACGAGCCAACAGTCGAAGATACAATTGAAATCTTGAAAGGCTTACGTGACCGTTATGAAGCGCATCACCGCATTAATATTTCAGATGAAGCTTTAGAATCTGCTGCGAAATTAAGCCATCGTTATGTGTCAGACCGTTTCTTACCAGACAAAGCAATTGATTTAATTGATGAAGCAAGTTCTAAAGTAAGACTAAAAAGTCATACAACGCCACCTAACTTGAAAGAATTAGAGCAAGAAATTGAACAAGTTAAAAATGAAAAAGATGCTGCTGTACACGCACAAGAATTTGAAAATGCAGCAAATTTACGTGATAAACAAACTAAATTAGAAAAACAATATGAAGAAGCGAATAATAATTGGAAAAACGCTCAAAACGGTGCAAGCACATCATTGTCTGAAGAAGATATTGGAGAAGTTATTGCAGGTTGGACTGGTATTCCATTAACTAGAATTAATGAAACAGAATCAGACCGCCTACTTAATTTGGAAGACACGTTACACAAACGTGTTATTGGCCAAAAAGAAGCAGTTACGTCTATCAGTAAAGCAGTAAGACGCGCTAGAGCAGGATTGAAAGATCCTAAACGTCCAATTGGTAGCTTTATCTTCTTAGGCCCTACAGGTGTAGGTAAAACAGAATTAGCACGTGCATTAGCAGAATCCATGTTTGGTGAAGATGATGCAATGATTCGCGTAGATATGAGTGAATTTATGGAAAAACACGCTGTGAGCCGTTTAGTTGGGGCACCTCCAGGTTATGTAGGTCATGATGATGGTGGACAATTAACTGAAAAAGTTAGACGTAAACCATATTCAGTTATACTATTCGATGAAATTGAAAAAGCACACCCTGATGTATTTAACATCTTGTTACAAGTGCTTGATGATGGACACTTAACAGATACAAAAGGACGTCAAGTAGATTTCCGCAATACAGTGATTATTATGACTTCCAACGTTGGCGCTCAAGAACTGCAAGATCAACGCTTTGCAGGTTTTGGCGGCGCATCTGAAGGACAAGATTATGAATCAATTCGTAAAACAATGATGAAAGAATTGAAAAATGCTTTCCGCCCAGAATTCTTAAACCGTGTTGATGACATTATTGTATTCCACAAACTTTCTAAAGATGAATTGAAAGAAATTGTGACTATGATGGTGAATAAATTAACAGATCGCTTAGCAGAACAAGATATTGATATCGTAGTTTCTGATGCAGCGAAAGAAAGAATTGCAGAAGAAGGTTATGATCCAGAATACGGAGCTAGACCACTTATCCGCGAAATTCAAAAAACAATCGAAGATAACTTAAGTGAGTTAATCTTGGATGGTAACCAAATCGAAGGTAAAAATGTTTATATCGATTATGACGGTAAAGAATATAAATACGATATTAAAGATAGAACAGAAGATCAAAAAGAAAAAGAGACTTCTGATTCATAAGATTGAGTTATTAAAGTGATATCAAGTATGAATAGCGCTTCTCAAGTATGCAAATGCAACTTGGGGAGCGCTTCTTTTATAAAAAGTATCACTAAAATGTTAATAAACGAAACATCATCGTATGTTAATCAAAAATTTTAATCACCTATATCATATTAATAGTACTGAATATATAATAGTGTTAATTTAAAAAATAGACTTTAACATTAATCTATTGAAGTGCATGCTATAATATAAAATTAAAGGCTAAGAAACAATAAATATCGAAATGAATCGAATATAAATAAAGTTTGTTTTTAATTAGACAGAGGTATAAAATAGATTTGTTCAATAAAGATGGAGGTGCAGTTTTGGCCAAAAAGAAAGTGATTTTTGAATGTATGGCGTGTGGTTATCAATCACCAAAATGGATGGGCAAATGTCCCAACTGTGGTGGTTGGAACCAAATGGAAGAAATTATAGAACAAAAATCGACAAGCCCAAAACATGGGGTTCGAAGTCGTGAAAATAGCGCGAAAGTACAAAAACTAAATGAAATTAAACATGAGACGACACCACGTATTAAAACCAACTCAGCAGAATTTAACCGAGTACTTGGCGGTGGCATTGTAAACGGTTCGCTTGTATTAATTGGCGGCGACCCAGGTATTGGTAAATCGACCTTATTACTACAAATTTGTGCTGCTTTATCACAAAGTAAAAGCGTTTTATATATAACAGGTGAAGAGTCGTTAAATCAAACTAAGTTAAGAGCAGATAGATTAGAAGAGGATTCAAGTAATTTAAATGTGTTTGCGGAAACAGATTTAGAAGTGATACATGAAACGGTTAAACAATTGAAACCAGATTTACTTGTAGTTGATTCTATACAGACTATTTTTCATCCTGAAATCAGCTCTGCGCCTGGTTCAGTATCTCAAGTAAGAGAAAGTACACAGAGCTTAATGAATATTGCTAAACAATTAAACATCCCAACTTTTATTGTTGGTCATGTAACTAAAGAAGGGCAAATTGCAGGTCCACGTTTATTAGAACATATGGTGGATACAGTACTTTATTTTGAAGGTGATGAGCATCATGCTTACCGTATTTTAAGAGCAGTTAAAAATCGCTTTGGTTCGACAAATGAAATGGGTATTTTTGAAATGAAGCAGAGTGGATTGAAAGGCGTGAAAAACCCTTCAGAAATGTTTTTGGAAGAGCGTTCTACTAATGTTCCTGGGTCAACAATCGTATCGACAATGGAAGGCACAAGACCATTGCTCATAGAAGTACAAGCATTAGTGACACCGACCACATTTAACAACCCAAGACGTATGGCTACAGGCATAGACCATAATCGATTAAGTTTATTGATGGCTGTCTTAGAGAAAAAAGAAAATTATTTGCTTCAACAACAAGATGCTTATATTAAAGTAGCAGGTGGCGTCAGATTAACAGAACCTGCTGTTGATTTAGGTATTGTTATTGCCACGGCGTCTAGTTTTAAAGATTTAACTGTAGACGGATTGGATTGCTTTATTGGTGAAGTTGGATTGACGGGAGAAGTAAGACGCGTCTCTCGTATCGAACAACGCGTACAAGAAGCGGAAAAACTAGGATTTAAACGTATTATTATTCCTGAATCCAATATTGGTGGATGGGAATTCCCTAGCGGTATTAAAGTCATTGGTGTTAAAAATGTACATGAGGCTTTAAAATATGCTTTAACTAAGCATTAATATCACTTAATGATACAACATGTAACTGGCTTATATAGTCAAAATAGCTTTCATGTGAAAGGAGCGTTAACATTTGAACATGATAAGACTCATTGTAATCTTGTGCTATATTATATTAGGTGCAAGTTTAGGCGTGTATCTTATACCAGAAATTATTACAGATGCTGGTTTGGGGCATTTCACGCTACTAACAAATAATTATTTCAATGGGCTACTAGGGATTGTACTGATATTTGTAATCTTTGGTTGGTTTATTAAAAAAGTAACATTAGCATTGAAAGAACTAGAACAAATGATTATGCGTCAAAGCGCAATTGAAATATTGTTCGCCACAATTGGACTCATTATAGGGTTACTTATTTCAGTTATGATATCATTTATTTTCCAAATTATTGGTAACAATGTTTTAAATCATTTTGTACCTATTATTATCACGATTATCTTGGGGTATTTAGGGTTTCAATTTGGTCTACGCAAACGCGATGAAATGCTATTGTTTTTACCTGAAAATATGGCGCGATCTGTGTCAATGAATACACGTAGTGCAATGCCTAAAATCATAGATACGAGTGCCATTATTGATGGGCGTATTTTAGATGTTTTGAAATGTGGTTTTATAGATGGTGAAATATTAATTCCACAAGGGGTAATTAATGAATTGCAAGTAATTGCAGACGCAAACGATAGTGTAAAGAGAGAAAAAGGGCAAAGAGGCTTAGATATGCTCAATGCTTTGCATGATGGAAAGCACCCTACGCGCATTATACATCCAACAAAATCGCATAGTGATATAGATGCAATGTTAATTAAATTGGCATTGCATTATAGAGCACAAATTATTACTACAGATTTCAACCTAAATAAGGTCTGTCATATACAAGGTGTTCAAGTGTTGAATGTGAACGACTTATCAGAAGCAATTAAGCCAACCGTACATCAAGGCGATCGATTTAACTTGTTGTTGACTAAGATGGGGAAAGAAGCTGGTCAAGCAGTAGGGTATTTAGATGACGGTACAATGGTAGTTGTAGATAACGCTAAAAAATATATCGGTGAATATATTGATTTAGAAGTAGTAAGTTTGTTGCAAACTTCATCCGGACGCATTATTTTTGCTAAAAAAATATACTGAAATTAAAAAGCGGGTTTCATTTGATATTGTAGCTAAAAAAGTTACAGTTTCACATGAAACCTTTTCATTATGAGCAATATTTTCAAAAAATTGTTCAGATAGCATTTTAATTTAAGCACAGTGATATCATAATCATCTTTAAAGTGCTACAATAGATAGCGAAATTGTATTACTGTACTTAGAATTATAAACTTGAAATTCAATGGGCGTCATACGTTTGTTTTTAGTATAGTGATGCTTTAAAAAATGATGAGCTATGATATCATAAATAAGCAAATGAGCAACACGCTTTGAATGCTTTTATATTAACTTATTGTTAGGCACATTTGAAAAGTGTAGTAACATAGGTTGAATTCTTTTTATGTGTGTGCGCAGTTAAGCTGAAAATATAAGATTAAAATCGTGAAAAATTATTAAACAGGAGTGAACATAATGAGTAATCGTGTAAGAGTTAGATATGCCCCAAGCCCAACAGGCTATTTGCATATTGGTAATGCAAGAACTGCATTATTTAACTATTTATTTGCTAAACATTATGATGGAGATTTTGTAATTCGTATAGAAGATACGGATAGTAAACGTAATTTAGAAGATGGAGAATCTTCACAATTTGATAACTTAAAATGGTTAGGTATTGATTGGGATGAGTCTGTAGATAAAGATAAAGGTTATGGGCCTTATCGCCAGTCAGAACGTGCTGAAATATATAACCCACTTATCCAACAATTGTTAGATGAAGATAAAGCGTATAAATGCTATATGACTGAAGAAGAATTAGAAGAAGAACGTGAACAACAAATTGCACGTGGTGAAATGCCACGTTACGGTGGTAAACATGCACATTTAACAGAAGACGAACGCCAACAATTTGAAGCAGAAGGACGCCAACCTTCGATTCGTTTCCGAGTGCCAAAAGATACAACATATGCATTTGACGATATGGTGAAAGGTGAAATTTCATTTGACTCAAATAATATGGGTGATTGGGTTATTGTGAAAAAAGACGGCGTGCCAACGTATAATTTTGCAGTAGCAATTGATGACCACTTGATGGAAATTTCAGATGTTATTCGTGGAGATGACCATATTTCAAATACACCCAAACAATTAATGATTTACGAAACGTTTGGTTGGGAAGCGCCAAGATTTGCACACATGTCACTAATCGTAAACGAAGAACGTAAAAAATTAAGTAAACGCGATGGCCAAATCCTACAATTTATTGAGCAATATCGCGATTTGGGTTATTTGCCTGAGGCGTTATTTAACTTTATTACATTATTAGGTTGGTCCCCTGAAGGTGAAGATGAAATTTATTCTAAAGAAGAATTCATTAAAATCTTTGATGAAAAACGATTATCTAAATCACCTGCATTCTTCGACAAACAAAAATTAGCTTGGATTAATAACCAATATATGAAACAAAAAGACACTGAAACAGTCTTTGAACTTGCTTTTCCTCACTTAGTTAAAGCGAATTTATTACCTGAAAACCCATCTGAAGAAGATAAAGAATGGGGACGTAAACTGATTGCTCTTTATCAAAAAGAAATGAGTTACGCTGGCGAAATTGTTCCGTTATCTGAAATTTTCTTCCGTGATGAACAAACATTAGGAGCAGATGAGCAAGAAATCATCAATGGGGAACAAGTGCCAGAATTAATGAACCATTTATATGGCAAATTAGAAGCACTAGAACCTTTTGAAGTGGCAGAAATTAAAAAAACAATTAAAGAAGTTCAAAAAGAGACAGGTATTAAAGGCAAACAATTATTTATGCCAATACGTGTAGCTGTGACAGGACAAATGCATGGTCCAGAGTTACCAAATACAATCGAAGTATTAGGTAAAGATAAAGTATTGAATCGCTTAAAAAAATACGTTTAATGCTGATTATAAGTAAATTGTATCAAATAGATAATACTTGAAAAATTACAATCAAGCACCTATGATTATAATTGAATACACTAAAGGATTAGTAGACAATGGAATGTGTCAAGAGAGTGTGCGGTTGCTGCGAGCACATCATGGAAATTGTTGAATGCACCTTTAGAATAATGAACTGAATAACTTTAATGAGTTAATATAAGTTGTTTTACCATGTTAGATTATTGCTAACTTAATGAACAAGCAGCTTGTTTTAAAAAAAGAGTGGAACCGTGCAAAGCACCTCTAACAATAATGTTAGAGGTGCTTTTTTAATAAGGAGGTCGCAACCTTGTTTAAAATATTAAAAAGAATAAAAGACGATATAAATATGGTGTTTGAACAAGACCCAGCTGCACGTACTACTTTAGAGGTAGTCACTTCATATGCGGGCGTACATGCAGTATGGAGTCATTTAATCGCACACGCTTTATACAAAAAGAAAAGATATATATTAGCAAGATTAATTTCACAAATTTCACGTTTTTTTACTGGCATCGAAATTCATCCTGGCGCCCAAATTGGGAAACGTTTATTTATCGACCACGGCATGGGCGTTGTTATTGGAGAAACATGCAGAATTGGTGATAATGTTACAATTTATCAGGGCGTTACTTTAGGTGGTACTGGTAAAGAAAAAGGAAAACGTCACCCTGATATAGGTGATAATGTACTGATAGCAGCAGGCGCCAAAGTACTCGGTAATATTAAAATTAATTCGAATGTAAACATCGGGGCGAATTCAGTAGTATTGAATTCGGTGCCTAGCTATTCTACAGTCGTTGGTATACCAGGACACATTGTTAAACAAGATGGTAGAAGAATTGGTAAGACATTCGACCATCGTAATTTACCAGATCCGATTTATGAACAATTAAAACAATTAGAGAAACAACTTGAGAAAACAAGAAATGGAGAGATTCAAGATGATTACATTATATAACACGTTAACGCGTCAAAAAGAGACGTTTAAATCTATAGAACCAGGTAAGGTTAAGATGTACGTCTGCGGACCAACTGTATATAATTACATCCATATAGGTAATGCCAGACCAGCAATTAACTATGATGTTGTGAGAAGGTACCTTGAATACCAAGGTTATGAAGTAAATTATGTTTCAAATTTCACTGATGTAGATGATAAATTGATTAAGCGCTCGAAAGAATTGAATGAACCTGTTAACACAATCGCTAATCGTTATATCGATGCATTTTACGAAGATGTTGGCGCTTTGAATGTGAAAAAAGCAACTTCAAACCCAAGAGTAATGAATCATATGGATGACATTATTAAGTTTATAGGAGAACTTGTAGAAGAAGGTTATGCCTACCAAAGTGGTGGAGATGTGTATTTTAGAACACGTAAATTTGAAGATTACGGTAAACTCAGTCATCAATCCCTTAATGATTTGAAAGTAGGTGCACGCATTGAGCAAGGCGAGCAAAAAGAAGATGCGCTAGATTTCACATTATGGAAACAAGCAAAACCTGATGAAATTAGTTGGGACAGTCCATTTGGCAAAGGTAGACCAGGTTGGCATATTGAATGCTCTGTTATGGCTTACCATGAACTTGGTGCGACGATAGATATTCATGCTGGCGGTACTGATTTACAATTTCCACATCATGAAAATGAAATCGCCCAATCTGAAGCCCATAACCATGCGCCATTCGCCAACTATTGGATGCATAACGGGTTTATTAATATTGACAACGAAAAAATGAGTAAATCCCTAGGTAACTTTGTGTTAGTACACGAGATTATTAAAGAAATTGATCCAGATGTATTACGATTTTTCATGATTAGTGTACATTATCGAAGCCCAATCAATTATAATATGGAACTTGTTAGTGCTGCTAGAAGTGGTTTAGAACGTATCCGTAATAGTTACCAAGCTATCGAGGAACGTGAAGCGATTGCCACAAATATCGAAGCTCAAGATAATTATATAGAAGAAATCAACCAGATTTTAGAACAGTTCGAAACTGTTATGAATGACGACTTTAACACAGCTAATGCCATTACAGCTTGGTACGATTTGACAAAATTAGCTAATAAATATGTATTAGAAAATACAACGTCAACTGAAGTGATTGAACGATTTAAAACAGTATATCAAATTTTTAGTGATGTATTAGGTGTACCTTTAAAACCAGAAACAAGTGACGAATTATTAGACGAAGATGTTGAAGCTTTAATCGAAGAAAGAAACACAGCAAGAAAAAATAAAGATTTTGCACGTGCAGATGAAATTCGCGATCAATTGAAAGCACAAAATATTATTTTGGAAGACACACCTCAAGGCGTGAGATTTAAACGTGGCTAATATGGATAATAAATTGTTAAACCCATTGACTTTGGCATATATGGGGGACGCGGTCTTAGACCAATTTGTGAGAGAGTATATTATATTGAAATTAAAAGCTAAACCTAATCGATTACATCAAGAAGCCAAGCGTTACGTGTCTGCGAAAAGCCAGGCACAATCGCTTGAATGCTTGTTAGAAAGCAACTGGTTTACCGAAGAAGAATTAGATATTGTTCGCCGTGGAAGAAATGCGAAGAGTTATACGAAGGCGAAAAATACAGACATACAAACGTATCGAAAAAGTTCAGGGTTAGAAGCAATCATTGGTTTTTTATATCTTGAAAAAGATCAAAGCCGTTTAACAACATTGCTTGAACATATTGTGAAAAGTATAGATGAAAGGTAGTGAGACTTTGGAAGAACTTGTTATCGTAGGTCGTCATGCCGTAAAAGAAGCCATTGTTTCTGGGCATACAATTAATAAAATTTTAATTCAAGACACCGTAAAAAAAAGACAAATAAATGAAATTTTAAAAAAAGCAAATAGTAATAAAATCATTGTACAATCAGTGCCAAAATCTAAATTAGATGGATTGTCTGACACCCCTCACCAAGGTGTCGCTGCGTATATTGCACCGTACGAATATGCGGATTTCGATGCGTTTCTGGCACAGCAAAAAGAAAATGAAAAACTATCTACAGTTTTAATTTTAGATGGACTTGAAGATCCTCATAATTTAGGTTCAATCTTGAGAACTGCTGATGCCTCTGGCGTTGACGGTGTGATTATCCCTAAAAGACGCTCGGTTTCACTGACTCAAACAGTTGCAAAAGCTTCTACAGGAGCAATACAACATGTCCCGGTGATGAGGGTTACAAATTTAGCGAACACGATTGAAACATTAAAGGACAACGGCTATTGGGTAGTGGGCACAGAAGCTGAAAACGCAACAGATTACCGTGAAATGGACGCTGGCATGCCTTTGGCAATCATTATTGGAAGTGAAGGCCAAGGCATGAGTCGTTTAATTAAAGACAAATGTGATTTTTATATTAATATTCCAATGGTAGGCCATGTAAATAGTTTGAATGCTTCTGTTGCAGCAAGTCTAATGATGTACGAAGTGTATCGTAAACGTAACCAGATTGGAGATAAATCATGAAAGATCGTTACTTAATTATTGATGGTTATAATATGATTGGCCAATCGCAAGAATTAAGTCAAATAGCGCAAGAAAATTTAGAAGAAGCTCGAGACCAGTTATTGACGGCTATTGCAAATTACAATGCAGTTATAGCTGATGAAGTCGTATGTGTGTTTGATGCTTATGAGCAATCTGGTACAGGATCGGAGTATATGTATCATGGTGTAAAGATTATATTCACTAAAGAAAAAGAAACAGCAGATAGTTTTATTGAAAAATATGTGTATGATTTATATGACAAACATACGAGGCACATTACAGTTGTAACGAGCGACATGAGTGAACAACACGCTATATTTGGCGCAGGTGCATATCGTATATCTTCAAGAGAGATGTGGCGTGACCTAAGGGAAAACGAGATTTTAGTATCGAAAAAGCTTGACGGCTTTAATGAGCGTAAGCCTAGGACTCGAATCGAGCTGTCTAACGAAATTTTAGAAGAATTTGAAAAAATAAGGAGGGGGAACAATCATAAATAAAGAGATTGTCCCCTTGATTTTTTTGTAAGGAACTTTGTATGCTATCCTTAATCTAAGGAAAGGATTTAAAATATGCTACAAAGGATATGCCAACCAGAATCTACAACTATTTTAAATAATACACTGGATGATGCGAATGCATTAATCGAGTTGTTAGATAAAATGCAGCCGTATATTTGGAAAAGTTTAAATCATTTCTCAATACACCCTAACGATAAAGAAGATCTTCAACAAGAAATACTGTTTAAAGTATTCAAAGCACTCAGCCAATTTGATTTTTCAAAAGAAACACCATTAGCGCATTATGTAAATCGTATTATTAAAAACACCAAAAATGATTACATACGAAAAAAATTAATAAACTTAAAACGTCAAAAATTATTAGAAAATGAATTTTTAATAACTGAGCAAATGTTAAGACAACAACACACGATAGATGGCATTGTTTTAAGAAAAGAAATAGTATCTACGCTGCACCAGAACATTGATAAATTAACAGAACTCGAACAAACTATTATAAGATATGTTTTGAAAGATTATAAACCGTGTGAAATAGCGACTATTTTATGTGTCGATGTCAAAGTAGTTTACAATACAATACATAGATGTAAAATAAAGTTGAGACATTTTTTGAAATAAATTTCATTTTACTACCTAAGTTATTTAGCGTGCGATAGTGACTATATGGATTGATAGAAAGCAATGGTGGAAGATTGACAATAGACAGCGATGTTATGTATAGTAGATTGGTATTATAATGAGTAAGGTGAAGTTATATGAAAAAAGTACCGTTAAGTTGCGAAGCATGTGGGAATAGAAACTATAATGTGCCCAAGCAAAGTAACCTTACATCTAGATTGACATTAAAAAAATATTGTCCGAGATGTAACGCACATACATTGCATAAAGAAGCGAAATAATCATCGGTATATTAGATGGAGCAATTGAGTAAATATATCCTTCCAATTTAAGTTGTGAGTATTGTATTTGCTTAATTTGTCGTATGAATAAGCAAATGAGGAAAAAACGAATTAATACGGAGGTATTGCTAATGGCTAAAAAAGAAAATTTCTTTCAAGGCGTAAAGTCAGAAATGGAAAAAACAAGTTGGCCAACGAAAGAAGAATTGTTTAAATATACTGTCATCGTTGTAGCAACGGTAGTATTTTTCTTAGCGTTCTTCTATGTTTTAGATTTAGGAATTGGTAGAATTATAGAGTTAATTAAATAGATAGGAGTGACGACATGTCTGAAGAAGTTGGCGCAAAGCGTTGGTATGCTGTGCATACTTATTCTGGTTACGAGAACAAAGTTAAAAAGAATTTAGAAAAACGTGTAGAATCTATGAATATGACTGAATTGATATTCAGAGTGGTTATACCAGAAGAAGAAGAAACACAAGTTAAAGATGGTAAAGCCAAAACATTAACTAAAAAAACGTTCCCCGGTTACGTTTTAGTAGAATTAATAATGACGGATGAATCATGGTATATTGTAAGAAATACACCAGGAGTAACAGGATTTGTTGGCTCAGCAGGTGCTGGATCAAAACCTAATCCGTTATTACCTGAGGAAGCACGTTTCATCTTGAAACAAATGGGCATGAAAGAAAAAACAATTGATGTTGAATTAGATTTAGGTGAACAAGTTCAAATCAAATCTGGTCCATTTGCAAACCAAGTGGGTGAAGTTCAAGAAATTGAAGCGGATAAATTCAAATTGACAGTTCTTGTAGACATGTTTGGTAGAGAAACACCGGTTGAAGTAGAATTTGATCAAATTGAAAAATTATAGCTAAACAAATATAGCGAAAAGCATATATTAACGGATAAAGTTCTTTTCAAGGATTTGTTAAAGTAAAGCTATACAAGTGCGCTCGCACTTGTATAAGTAACACTAACCTTGTTGAAGCAAGAAGTGTTACTTTGTATGCATTAAGGCTATCCAATCATTTTAATGACGTAATTAGAGGAACGCCCGAGCTAGAGCTCATGCATTAAGCCCCCTTATCATTAAAATGATTAGGGGAGCTATATAAAAAGTTACGCTTTACTCTTGCTTTATATATAAGGACAATGTTATAATACTGTGGTCGCGCTCATAGAGCGTTCATTTCGTCACGAAATGTAGAAGAGTGGGAGGACAAAACTCAGTCCTGTGACCACATCACGATATCAAGGAGGTGCACATCGTGGCTAAAAAAGTAGAAAAAGTTGTTAAATTACAAATTCCTGCAGGTAAAGCGAACCCAGCACCACCCGTTGGCCCAGCATTAGGTCAAGCAGGTGTGAACATTATGGGATTCTGTAAGGAATTCAATGCACGTACACAAGAAGACGCAGGTTTAATCATTCCGGTAGAAATTAGTGTTTATGAAGATCGTTCATTTACATTTATTACAAAAACACCACCGGCTCCAGTACTACTTAAAAAAGCAGCTGGCGTTGAAAAAGGTTCTGGTGAACCTAACAAAAACAAAATTGCTACAGTAACTAAAGATCAAGTACGTGAAATTGCAAACCAAAAAATGCAAGACTTAAATGCTGCAGACGAAGAAGCAGCTGTACGTATTATCGAAGGTACTGCACGTAGTATGGGTATCACAGTTCAATAATTTTAAAAATTAACTAAAAACATAGATTGACGATGAAGCAGATGACAGAAATGACAAACAGGATCAGAGCGTTCAATATTGTCGTAATAAGAGGAAGCGTGTCGTTTATTAAGGAAATGTTTCCTGATATAAAATACAATTTTGCAACCTCTCTGTTATCTGCTCTTAACTTGCAAAAGCAAGTAAATGTGGGAGGAAATTCCGCTAAAACCACTAAAGGAGGACATGAAATGGCTAAGAAAAGTAAAAGATTTCAAGAAGTAGCTAATAAAATTGACCGCCAAAAACACTATAGTGTTGAAGAAGCAGTTGAGTTAGCTAAAGAAACAAGTATCGCAAACTTTGACGCATCAGTTGAAGTGGCGTTCCGTTTAGGAATTGATACACGTAAAAATGATCAACAAATCCGTGGTGCAGTAGTGCTACCAAACGGTACTGGTAAATCACAACGTGTATTAGTATTCGCAAAAGGTGATAAAGCAGCTGAAGCAGAAGCAGCAGGTGCTGATTTCGTAGGTGAAGGTGAATATGTTCAAAAAATCCAACAAGGTTGGTTCGATTTTGACGTAGTAGTAGCTACACCAGACATGATGGGCGAAGTTGGTAAACTTGGTCGTGTATTAGGACCTAAAGGTTTAATGCCAAACCCTAAAACTGGAACTGTAACAATGGATGTTACAAAAGCAGTTGAAGAAATCAAAGCAGGTAAAGTAGAATATCGTGCTGAAAAAGCAGGTATTGTGCATGCTTCAATTGGTAAAGTATCATTTGATACGGACAAACTTGTTGAAAACTTCAAAGCATTACAAGATGTGTTAACTAAAGCTAAACCATCTTCAGCTAAAGGTACTTACTTCAAATCTGTTGCTGTTACGACAACAATGGGCCCTGGAGTTAAAGTTGATACTTCTAGTTTCAAACTATAATCTTATATATAAATGAAAATACTGAGATATAAATAATGTTTCAGAGTTGAATATTATATTGGCAATAGATGACTAAAAAGAAAATGTGCTTTATTAAGATTTTAAAGTGCCAATGCTTAATCTGTTGAGTTAGTAGCATTTATGAAAGAACATAGTACTTGTACTCTTTTTTCTCGTTCTACTTGCCAGAGGTGGACGGCGAAATCATTTTGAAATGATTTCTACCCTGTCCCCTTAAAAATGTATTGACATACCACATTGAACCAGTTATATTGGTTAATGTATTATTTTACCTAAGACAGTAGGAGTTAGCGATAACTTAAAAATGATCCTACCGAGGCTAAAATTGACTTGAACGTGAAGGTTTTTAGATCTTTCAAGCACTTTTTGCCGTGGGTAGAAAGTGCTTTTTTTATTGAGACAAAATTATTAGTTGTCGTGATTAATGGTTGTAATCAAGATTAAAAGCACCAAATAAAAAAACTATGGAGGTGTCTAAATGTCTGCTATCATCGAAGCTAAAAAACAACAAGTTGATGTAATTGCTGAGTCACTTAAAAATTCAGTATCTACTGTAATCGTTGACTATCGTGGTCTAACTGTTGCTGAAGTAACTGAATTACGTTCACAATTACGTGAAGCTGGCGTGGAATTCAAAGTATTAAAAAATACTATGGTTCGTCGTGCAGCTGAACAAGTTGGTTTAGAAGGTTTAAATGAACACTTAGTAGGTCCTACTGCAGTTGCTACTTCAACAGAAGATGTTGTTGCTCCAGCAAAAGTACTTGCAGGATTTGCAAAAGAACATAAAGCTTTAGAAATTAAAGTAGGTGTTATGGAAGGTTCTGTTATTTCAGGCGAAGAAGTTAACACAGTTGGTACATTACCATCACATGACGGTCTTGTTTCTATGCTTTTATCAGTATTACAAGCTCCAGTACGCAACTTCGCTTATGCGGTTAAAGCTGTTGGAGAAGATAAAGAACAAAACGAAGAAAGCGCTGAATAATTGCGCATAATTAACTAATCAAAATTAATGGAGGAATATTAAAATGGCTAATCAAGAACAAATCATTGAAGCAATTAAAGAAATGTCAGTTTTAGAATTAAACGACTTAGTAAAAGCAATTGAAGAAGAATTTGGTGTAACTGCAGCAGCTCCAGTAGCAGCAGCAGGTGCAGCAGGCGGCGGAGACGAAGCTGAAGAAAAAACAGAATTCGATGTTGAATTAACATCAGCTGGATCATCTAAAATCAAAGTCGTTAAAGCTGTTAAAGAAGCTACTGGCTTAGGATTGAAAGATGCTAAAGAATTAGTTGACGGAGCGCCTAAAGTAATTAAAGAAGGCTTACCAACTGAAGAAGCTGAAAAACTTAAAGAAACATTAGAAGAAGTTGGCGCTACAGTAGAATTAAAATAATTCTAGCTGGCTAACAGTTCATAATTATATATTGAAGATTATCCGAATTGCTTAATACATTAGCTGCTTCGGTACGTTGGTTTTAAGTGTTATATGGATATTCTGAAATCTTTGAGAAATGAAAACCCCGTTATCGATATAACGGGGTTTTATCTTATTTGATCTATACCCCTCCAAGCATTTGTTAATAGCATCGCGTTATGGGTATAGTATTAATCTAAGACGAATTAGATTAAAAGAGGTGTAATCATGAGTCATTACTATGATGAAAATCCTGAAGTAGAAAGTGATGAACTTCCTTTTACGTATTCCTACAAAAATTATGATTTAAAATTAGTAACTGATTCAGGCGTGTTTTCTAAAGGGAAAATAGACTTTGGTTCAGATTTACTAATACGCACTTTTTTAAAAGAAAATCCCCCTGGGCCCACTAAAAAAATAATAGATGTTGGCTGTGGTTATGGACCGATTGGTTTGATGATTGCGAAAGTATCCCCGCATCATGAAATAACGATGGTTGATGTAAACCAACGTGCACTTGCTTTATCGGCCAAAAATGGAAAACTAAATCACATAGAAAATGTAGAAATTAAAGAAAGTGATGGTTTGTCGAAGGTAGAGGATAATGCTTTTGATGCAATCCTAACTAACCCACCAATTAGAGCAGGCAAAAAGGTAGTTCACAGTATTTTAGAAGATTCATTTAAAAAATTAAAATCAAATGGCACGCTTTATGTTGTTATTCAGAAAAAACAAGGTATGCCATCTGCTAAGAAGAAAATGGAAGAGACATTTGACAACGTGAAAGTCATAGAAAAAAGTAAAGGCTATTACATATTAAGCAGTGTAAAAGGTTGATTAAAAAGCACTGTTCTGATATAGTAATAGAATGTAAAAAATTATGTTCAATAAGTGTGTACTTTTACGTATAAATTAACAAAGTATATAAGGTGAAATAGAAAATGGTGTCATGAGGTATGCTACCGTTTTCTTTTTGTCTAATTATATTTGCTTATTTAGTAAAAGTAAACACGCAATTTTTGAGGGGTGAATCTGTTTGGCAGGTCAATTTGTCCAATATGGAAGACATCGTAAACGTAGAAACTATGCGAGAATTTCAGAGGTATTAGAATTACCGAATTTAATTGAGATTCAAACTAAATCTTACGAGTGGTTCTTAGAAGAAGGTTTATATGAAATGTTTAGAGACATTTCACCGATTGAAGATTTCACAGGTAATCTATCTTTAGAGTTTGTTGATTACAGACTTGGTGAACCGAAATATGATTTAGAAGAATCGAAAAACCGTGACACGACGTATTCTGCACCTCTACGTGTAAAAGTACGTCTAATCATTAAAGAAACAGGCGAAGTGAAAGAGCAAGAAGTGTTTATGGGTGATTTCCCATTAATGACAGATACAGGTACATTTGTCATTAATGGTGCTGAACGTGTAATTGTATCTCAACTAGTTCGTTCACCATCCGTATATTTTAATGAAAAACTAGATAAAAATGGTCGCACAAACTATGATGCAACAATCATTCCTAACCGTGGTGCATGGTTAGAATATGAAACTGACGCAAAAGACGTAGTATATGTACGCATTGATAGAACAAGAAAACTACCATTAACCGTGTTGTTACGTGCTTTAGGATTCTCTACAGATCAAGAAATCATTGATCTTTTAGGTGATAACGAGTACTTACGTAACACATTAGAAAAAGATGGTACAGAAAACACAGATCAAGCATTATTAGAAATTTATGAGCGTTTACGCCCAGGCGAACCTCCTACAGTTGAAAATGCTAAAAGTTTACTATATTCACGTTTCTTTGATCCAAAACGTTATGACCTAGCAAGTGTAGGTCGTTATAAAGCAAATAAAAAACTTCATTTAAAACACCGTCTATTCAATCAAAAATTAGCAGAACCTATTGTTAATACTGAAACAGGCGAAATTGTTGCTGAAGAAGGCACAGTCTTAGATCGTCGTAATTTAGATGAAATTATGGACGTATTAGAAGCTAACGCGAACAGTGAAGTGTTTGAACTAGAAGGTACAGTGATTGATGAGCCAGTTGAAATACAGTCAATCAAAGTGTATGTTCCGAATGATGAAGAAGGTCGTACGACTACAGTGATTGGTAATGCGTTCCCAGACTCTGAAGTGAAATGCATTACACCGGCAGATATCATTGCATCAATGTCTTATTTCTTTAACTTGTTAAGTGGTATTGGCTTTACAGATGATATTGACCACCTTGGTAACCGTCGTCTACGTTCAGTAGGTGAGTTGTTACAAAACCAATTCCGTATTGGTTTATCAAGAATGGAACGTGTTGTACGTGAAAGAATGTCTATTCAAGATACAGACTCTATTACACCACAACAATTAATCAATATTCGTCCTGTAATTGCATCTATTAAAGAATTCTTTGGTAGTTCTCAATTGTCACAATTCATGGACCAAGCTAACCCATTAGCAGAGTTGACACATAAACGTCGTCTATCAGCATTAGGGCCTGGTGGTTTAACACGTGAACGTGCTCAAATGGAAGTACGTGACGTTCACTATTCACACTATGGTCGTATGTGTCCAATTGAAACGCCAGAGGGGCCAAACATTGGTTTGATCAACTCATTATCAAGTTATGCACGTGTAAACGAATTTGGCTTTATCGAAACACCATACCGTAAAGTAGATATTGAAACAAACAGCATTACTGATCAAATCGATTACTTAACAGCTGATGAAGAGGATAGCTATGTGGTAGCACAAGCGAACTCTAATTTAGATGAAAATGGTCGCTTCTTAGACGACGAAGTTGTTTGTCGTTTCCGTGGTAATAACACAGTGATGGCTAAAGAAAAAATGGATTATATGGATGTATCTCCTAAACAAGTTGTTTCGGCAGCGACAGCATGTATTCCTTTCTTAGAAAACGATGACTCTAACCGTGCATTAATGGGTGCAAACATGCAACGTCAAGCGGTACCATTGATGAATCCAGAATCACCTTTCGTAGGTACTGGTATGGAGCACGTAGCAGCACGCGATTCTGGTGCAGCTATTGTTGCTAAAAATAAAGGACGTGTTGAGCACGTTGAATCTAATGAAATCCTTGTACGTCAACTTATTGAAGAAGATGGCCAAGAATACGAGGGAGAAATCGATCGTTACCCATTAGCTAAGTTCAAACGTTCAAACACAGGTACTTGCTATAACCAACGACCTATCGTTGCTACAGGTGATGTCGTAGCTAAAGGTGAAATATTAGCCGATGGTCCTTCAATGGAACTTGGTGAAATGGCGTTAGGTAGAAACGTAGTTGTCGGCTTCATGACTTGGGACGGCTATAACTACGAGGATGCTGTAATTATGAGTGAACGTCTAATGAAAGATGACGTTTATACTTCTATTCATATTGAAGAGTATGAATCAGAAGCGCGTGATACAAAACTAGGACCTGAAGAAATTACACGTGATATCCCTAACGTTTCAGATAGTGCACTTAAAAACTTAGATGACCGTGGTATTGTATACGTAGGTGCTGAAGTTAATGATGGTGACATTTTAGTAGGTAAAGTAACGCCTAAAGGTGTAACAGAATTAACAGCAGAAGAGCGTTTATTACATGCAATATTCGGTGAAAAAGCACGTGAAGTACGTGATACATCGTTACGTGTACCTCATGGTGCAGGCGGTATTGTTCTAGATGTTAAAGTCTTCAACCGTGAAGAGGGAGATGACACACTATCTCCAGGTGTAAACCAATTAGTACGTGTTTATATCGTTCAAAAACGTAAAATTCATGTTGGTGATAAAATGTGTGGTCGTCACGGTAACAAAGGTGTTATTTCTAAGCTAGTTCCTGAAGAAGATATGCCTTATTTACCAGACGGTACACCAATTGATATCATGCTTAACCCATTAGGTGTGCCATCACGTATGAATATCGGACAAGTATTAGAGTTGCACTTAGGTATGGCTGCTAAAAACTTAGGTATTCATGTCGCATCACCAGTATTTGATGGTGCGAGTGACGAAGATGTATGGTCAACAATTGAAGAAGCTGGCATGGCACGTGACGGTAAGACAGTATTGTATGACGGACGTACAGGTGAACCATTTGATAACAGAATTTCAGTCGGTGTTATGTATATGCTGAAACTTGCACATATGGTTGACGATAAACTACACGCACGTTCAACTGGACCTTACTCACTTGTGACACAACAACCACTTGGCGGTAAAGCACAATTTGGTGGACAACGTTTCGGTGAGATGGAAGTATGGGCACTTGAAGCTTACGGTGCTGCATACACACTTCAAGAAATCTTAACTTATAAATCTGATGATACTGTAGGTCGTGTTAAAACTTACGAATCTATTGTTAAAGGTGAAAACATTACTAAACCTGGTGTGCCTGAATCATTCCGAGTATTGATGAAAGAACTACAAAGTTTAGGCTTAGACGTTAAGATTATGGATGAGCATGACAATGAAATTGACATGCAGGATAATGAAGATGAAGACGCAGTAGAACGCAAAGTGGATCTCCAACAAAAAGGAGCTCCACAATCACAAAAAGAAATTACTGACTAATACAATTCGCATTTAAGTTTATAAAAAGATTTACCGTATTGAGGTTAAGTATTGATTACTTGCCTCATTCTCGGTTTATCTATTATTGATATAGAGCAATCAATCAATTTGCACAGCTAATCTAAATTGAAGGAGGTAGGCTCCTTGATTGATGTAAATAATTTCCATTATATGAAAATAGGACTTGCTTCACCTGAAAAAATCCGTTCATGGTCTTTTGGTGAGGTTAAAAAGCCAGAAACAATTAACTATCGTACTTTAAAACCAGAAAAAGATGGTCTATTCTGTGAGAGAATTTTCGGACCTACAAAAGACTGGGAATGTAGTTGTGGTAAATACAAACGTGTACGTTATAAAGGTATGGTTTGTGACAGATGTGGCGTAGAAGTAACTAAATCTAAAGTACGCCGTGAAAGAATGGGGCACATTGAATTAGCTGCACCTGTATCTCACATTTGGTACTTCAAAGGTATCCCAAGTCGTATGGGTCTTTTATTAGATATGTCACCAAGAGCGTTAGAAGAAGTTATTTACTTTGCTTCATACGTTGTAGTTAACCCAGGACCAACTGGATTAGAGAAAAAGACATTATTATCTGAAGCAGAATTCAGAGAATACTATGATAAATTCCCAGGTCAATTTACAGCTAAAATGGGTGCTGAAGGAATCAAAGAATTACTAGATGAAATTGATTTAGACGCCGAATTAAAAGCGTTGCGTGATGAGTTAGAATCTGCAACTGGACAAAGACTTACACGTGCAATTAAACGTCTAGAAGTAGTTGAATCATTCAGACATTCTGGTAACAACCCAGCTTGGATGGTATTAGATGTACTCCCAATCATCCCACCAGAAATTAGACCAATGGTTCAATTAGATGGTGGACGTTTCGCTACAAGTGACTTGAACGACTTATACCGTCGTGTTATTAACCGCAATAACCGTTTGAAACGTTTGTTAGATTTAGGTGCTCCTGGCATCATCGTACAAAACGAAAAACGTATGTTACAAGAAGCAGTGGATGCATTAATAGATAATGGTCGTCGTGGTCGTCCAGTAACTGGACCAGGTAACCGTCCATTAAAATCACTTTCACATATGTTGAAAGGTAAACAAGGTCGTTTCCGTCAAAACTTATTAGGTAAACGTGTTGACTATTCAGGCCGTTCAGTTATCGCTGTTGGTCCTAGCTTGAAGATGTATCAATGTGGTCTACCTAAAGAAATGGCATTAGAGCTATTCAAACCTTTCATTATGAAAGAGTTAGTTCAGCGTGAAATTGCAACAAACATTAAAAATGCTAAGAGCAAGATTGAACGTATGGATGATGAAGTTTGGGATGTATTAGAAGATGTTATTAAAGAACATCCAGTTCTTTTAAACCGTGCACCAACACTTCACAGATTAGGTATCCAAGCATTTGAACCAACGTTAGTGGAAGGCCGTGCAATCCGTTTACACCCACTTGCAACAACAGCTTATAACGCTGACTTTGACGGTGACCAAATGGCTGTTCACGTACCGCTATCTAAAGAAGCACAAGCAGAAGCACGTATGCTAATGCTTGCAGCTCAAAATATCTTAAACCCTAAAGATGGTAAACCTGTTGTTACACCATCACAAGACATGGTATTAGGTAACTATTATCTTACTTTAGAGCGTAAAGATGCTGTAAATACTGGTACAATTTACAATGATACAAATGAAGTACTCAAAGCTTATGCAAATGGTTATGTGCACTTGCATACGCGTATTGGCGTACATGCATCATCATTTAACAACCCAACATTTACAGAAGAACAAAACAAAAAAATCTTAACAACATCTGTTGGTAAAGTTATCTTTAATGAAATCATCCCTGATTCATTTGCATATATTAATGAACCAACTAAATCTAATTTAGAAAACAGTACACCAGATAAATATTTCGTTTCTGCTACTGAATTAGGTGAAGATGGATTGAAAGCATACTTTGATAACCAAGAACTCATCGATCCATTTAATAAGAATTTCTTAGGTAATATCATTGCAGAAGTCTTCAATCGCTTCAGCATCACTGATACATCAATGATGTTAGACAGAATGAAAGACTTAGGATTCAAATACTCTTCTAAAGCGGGTATTACTGTTGGTGTATCTGACATTGTTGTATTACCAGATAAACAACAAATCTTAGATGAACATGAAAAATTAGTAGATAAAGTACAAAAACAATTTAACCGTGGTTTAATCACAGAATTTGAACGCTATAATGCAGTTGTTGAAATTTGGACAGATGCTAAAGATCAAATTCAAAAAGAATTGATGGGATCACTTGAAAAAACCAACCCAATCTTTATGATGAGTGACTCTGGTGCTCGTGGTAACGCATCTAACTTTACTCAGTTAGCAGGTATGCGTGGTCTTATGGCTGCACCATCAGGTAAGATTATTGAATTACCAATTACTTCATCATTCCGTGAAGGTTTAACTGTATTAGAGTACTTCATTTCTACTCACGGTGCACGTAAAGGTCTTGCCGATACAGCACTTAAAACAGCAGACTCTGGTTATCTTACGCGTCGTCTTGTTGATGTGGCACAAGATGTTATTGTTCGTGAGGAAGACTGTGGTACTGACCGAGGTTTACTTGTATCTGATATTAAAGAAGGTACAGAAATGATCGAACCATTCAGTGAACGTATTGAAGGCCGTTACTCAAAAGAAACTATCCGTCACCCAGAAACAGACGAAGTGATTGTTCGACCAGATGAATTGGTAACAGCAGAAATCGCTAAGAATATCACGGACGCTGGTATAGAAGAAATGTATATCCGTTCAGCATTTACATGTAACACACGTCATGGTGTATGTGAAAAATGTTATGGTAAAAACCTTGCTACTGGTGAAAAAGTTGAAGTTGGTGAAGCAGTTGGAACAATTGCTGCACAATCAATTGGTGAACCAGGTACACAGCTTACTATGCGTACATTCCATACAGGTGGGGTAGCAGGTAGCGATATCACTCAAGGTCTTCCTCGTATCCAAGAGATTTTCGAGGCGCGTAACCCTAAAGGTCAGGCAGTGATTACTGAAATTGAAGGTGTTGTTGATGACATTAGTGTTGCAAAAGACCGTCAACAAGAAATCGTAATCAAAGGCGAAAATGAAACTAAATCTTACCTGGCTTCAGGTACTTCAAGATTAAAAGTTGAAATCGGCCAAAGTGTTGAACGTGGTGAAGCTCTTACAGAAGGTTCAATTGAACCTAAGAACTTCCTATCTGTTTCAGGTCTAAATGCTACTGAAAGTTATTTATTAAAAGAAGTGCAAAAAGTTTACCGTATGCAAGGTGTTGAAATTGATGACAAACACGTTGAAGTTATGGTAAGACAAATGTTACGTAAAGTGCGTATCATTGAAGCTGGAGATACGAAATTACTTCCAGGTGCACTTGTTGACATTCATAACTTTACAGATGCTAACCGTGAAGCGTTCAAAGACCGTAAACGTCCAGCTACATCTAAACCAGTATTACTTGGTATTACGAAAGCTTCTCTTGAAACTGAAAGCTTCTTATCTGCAGCTTCATTCCAAGAAACAACACGTGTACTTACAGATGCAGCAATCAAAGGTAAACGTGATAATTTACTTGGACTTAAAGAGAACGTTATTATTGGTAAATTAATTCCAGCTGGTACAGGTATGAGACGTTATAGCGATGTTCAGTATGACAAAGCAACACCAGAAGAAGTTGTAGAAGATATTCAAACAACTGAAATCTAATGCTATTGTTAAAAAATGATTAGCGCATATTGTATTCATTATGAGTACTGTATTGATCCAGTCCAATATTAAAAATTAAAAGTATTTATACTAAATTTTTAAAACCTAATCCTTTTACAGAGGGTAGAAACAGAGATTAAATTTTATAAATTTAACCTTTGTTTCGCTCTCTTATTTTTAAAAAATAATTCCTGTAAAAAATGTTAATTAAAGTTGACTTAGCAGTAATTTAGATGTTATTATTATTAAGGTTGATGCAAGCAGAACTTTGGAGGATATTTAAATGTCTAATGAAAAAGTTGCACGCTTTAACAAACAACACTATGTTATTGGTCTTAAACAAACGCTCAAAGCTTTGAATAAAGATCAAGTTACATCATTGATTATTGCTGAAGACGTTGAAGTTCATTTAATGACTCGCGTATTAAGTCATATCAATCACAAAGACATATCTATCTCATTTTTCGAAAGCAAACAAGCTTTAGGAAAGTGTGTAGGTATAAACGTTGATGCGACAATTGTTGCATTATTGAAATGAGATTAGTAAGATTTTTCTTACTAAATTTTATTTACCCTTAAAATGAACCACCTGGATGTGTGGGATTATAAAAGAAGAGAGGAGGACACATTCATGCCAACTATTAACCAATTGGTACGTAAACCAAGACAAAGAAAATCAAAAAACTATGATTCACCAGCATTGAACAAAAACTTCAATAGCAGAAAGAAAAAGTACACTACTTTAAATTCACCACAAAAACGTGGTGTTTGTACACGTGTAGGTACTATGGCACCTAAAAAACCTAACTCTGCGTTACGTAAATATGCGCGTGTGCGTTTGTCTAACAATATTGAAATCAACGCGTATATCCCTGGTATCGGCCATAACTTACAAGAACACAGTGTTGTACTTGTACGCGGTGGACGTGTAAAAGACTTACCTGGTGTGCGTTACCACATCGTACGTGGTGCACTTGATACTTCAGGTGTTGACGGTCGTAGAAAAGGACGTTCATTATACGGAACTAAAAAACCTAAACAAAATAAAAAATAAGTTTAAGATTGCGTAAATTTTCGTTATAAAGCATAAAAATATATTACAATTAGGAAGGGAGGATTTACATTATGCCTCGTAAAGGATCAGTACCAAAAAGAGACGTATTACCAGATCCAATTCATAATTCAAAATTAGTTACAAAATTAATTAACAAGATTATGTTAGATGGTAAACGTGGAACAGCTCAAAAAATTCTTTATTCTGCATTTGAATTAGTTCAAGAACGCAGTGGTCGTGAAGCTATCGAAGTATTCGAAGAAGCGATTGACAATATCATGCCAGTATTAGAAGTTAAAGCACGCCGTGTAGGTGGCTCTAACTATCAAGTACCTGTAGAAGTTCGTCCAGAACGTCGTACTACTTTAGGTCTTCGTTGGTTAGTTAACTATTCACGTCTTCGTGGTGAAAAAACTATGGAAGAACGTTTAGCTAACGAAATCTTAGATGCTGCAAACAACACTGGTGGTGCAGTTAAGAAACGTGAAGACGTTCATAAAATGGCTGAAGCTAACAAAGCCTTCGCTCACTATCGTTGGTAGGATAGTAGGTTTTTCCCTGAGCGTGTTCCAAAACGATAGTTTACTATCTAGGTGCATGTTTAGGGTATCGCCATATTTATAGTATTTATTCGCAGTTATACTGGAAGGAGAAAAATACATGGCTAGAGATTTTAGTTTAGAAAGAACTCGTAATATCGGTATCATGGCTCACATCGATGCTGGTAAAACAACTACGACTGAACGTATTCTTTACTATACTGGACGTATCCATAAAATCGGTGAAACTCACGAAGGAGCTTCACAAATGGACTGGATGGAACAGGAGCAAGATCGCGGTATCACAATTACATCAGCTGCAACAACAGCTTCATGGGATGATCACCGTGTAAACATCATTGATACACCTGGACACGTAGACTTCACTGTAGAAGTTGAACGTTCATTACGTGTACTTGATGGTGCGGTAACTGTACTTGATGCACAATCAGGTGTTGAACCTCAAACTGAAACAGTTTGGCGTCAAGCTACAACTTACAGCGTTCCTCGTATTGTTTTTGTAAACAAAATGGACAAATTAGGTGCGAACTTTGAATATGCTGTAAGCACTATTCATGATCGCTTACAAGCGAATGCGCAACCAATCCAATTACCAATTGGTGCGGAAGATGAATTTGAAGCAATCATCGACTTAGTTGAAATGAAATGTTTCAAATACAACAATGATTTAGGAACTGAAATTGAAGAAATTGAAATTCCTGAAGATCACAAAGAAAGAGCTGAAGAAGCTCGTGCAACACTAATTGAAGCAGTAGCTGAAACTAGTGATGAATTAATGGAAAAATACCTTGGTGACGAAGAAATTACTGTAGCTGAATTAAAAGATGCTATTCGTCAAGCAACTAATAATATTGAATTCTACCCAGTTCTTGTTGGTACTGCCTTCAAAAACAAAGGTGTTCAATTAATGCTTAACGCAGTAATTGATTATTTACCATCACCATTAGATGTTAAACCAATTGTCGGCCACCGTGCTGAAGACCCAGACGAAGAAGTTATCGCAAGAGCTGATGACGACGCTGAGTTCGCTGCATTAGCGTTCAAAGTAATGACTGACCCTTATGTTGGTAAATTAACATTCTTCCGTGTGTATTCAGGTACATTATCATCTGGTTCATACGTTAAAAACTCTACGAAGAACAAACGTGAACGTGTAGGTCGTTTACTACAAATGCATGCTAACTCTCGTCAAGAGTTAAACACAGTTTACTCAGGAGATATCGCTGCTGCGGTAGGTCTTAAAGAAACTGGTACTGGTGATACTTTATGTGGTGAGAAAAATGATATTATCTTGGAATCAATGGATTTCCCAGAACCTGTTATTCACTTATCAGTTGAACCAAAATCTAAAGCAGACCAAGATAAAATGACTACAGCTTTAGTTAAATTACAAGAAGAAGACCCAACGTTCCATGCGCATACTGATGAAGAAACTGGACAAGTTATTATCGGCGGTATGGGTGAGCTTCACTTAGATATCTTAGTTGATCGTATGAAGAAAGAATTTAACGTTGAATGTAATGTTGGTGCGCCAATGGTTTCATATCGTGAAACATTCAAGCAATCAGCAGAAGTTCAAGGTAAATTCGCTCGTCAATCTGGTGGTCGTGGTCAATACGGTGACGTTAAAATTGAATTCTCACCTAACGAAACAGGTGCAGGTTTCGAATTCGAAAACGCTATCGTTGGTGGTGTAGTTCCTCGTGAATACATTCCATCAGTTGAAGCAGGACTTAAAGATTCAATGGAAAATGGTGTATTAGCTGGATATCCATTAATTGATGTTAAAGCTAGATTATTTGATGGTTCATACCACGATGTCGATTCATCAGAAATGGCCTTCAAAATTGCTGCATCAATGGCACTTAAAGAAGCTGCCAAAAAATGTGATCCAGTTATCTTAGAACCAATGATGAAAGTAACAATCGAAATGCCTGAAGAATACATGGGCGACATCATGGGTGACGTAACTTCTCGTCGTGGACGCGTTGATGGTATGGAACCTCGTGGTAATGCACAAGTTGTAAATGCTTTTGTACCACTTTCAGAAATGTTCGGTTATGCAACTGCATTACGTTCTAACACACAAGGTCGTGGAACATACACAATGTACTTCGATCACTATGCAGAAGTTCCAAAATCAGTTGCTGAAGATATTATCAAGAAAAACAGTGGTAATAAAGCTGAATAATTAAACTTGTATTGTTTAGCGCTAGTCTGTACAATACATGTAAAGTTTAATTATGTAGTTTACAGTTTTATCAATTGATTTTTTTGGGAAAATGCATTATAAAGGTACTGTACAGTCCTTTTAAACCTAAATAAATCATTTTCTCATGATGGTGAGAAACTGTCATGAGAGATAAATTTTACAATTAATTTTCTAACGAATAGGAGAGATTTTATAATGGCTAAAGAAAAATTCGATCGCTCAAAAGAACATGCCAATATTGGTACAATCGGACACGTTGACCACGGTAAAACTACTTTAACAGCTGCTATTGCAACTGTTTTAGCAAAAAATGGTGACGCTGTTGCACAATCATACGACATGATTGACAACGCTCCAGAAGAAAAAGAACGTGGTATTACAATCAATACTTCTCACATCGAGTATACAACTGACAAACGTCACTATGCTCACGTTGACTGCCCAGGACACGCTGACTATGTTAAAAACATGATCACTGGTGCTGCTCAAATGGACGGAGCTATCTTAGTAGTATCTGCTGCTGATGGCCCAATGCCACAAACGCGTGAACACATTCTTTTATCACGTAACGTTGGTGTTCCAGCATTAGTTGTATTCTTAAACAAAGTTGACATGGTTGACGATGAAGAATTATTAGAATTAGTAGAAATGGAAGTTCGTGACTTATTAAGCGAATATGACTTCCCAGGTGACGATGTACCTGTAATCTCTGGTTCAGCATTAAAAGCACTTGAAGGCGACGCTGACTATGAGCAAAAAATCTTAGACTTAATGCAAGCAGTTGATGACTTCATTCCAACTCCAGAACGTGATTCTGACAAACCATTCATGATGCCAGTTGAGGACGTATTCTCAATCACTGGTCGTGGTACTGTTGCTACAGGCCGTGTTGAACGTGGTCAAATCAAAGTCGGTGAAGAAGTTGAAATCATCGGTATGCAAGAAGAATCAAGCAAAACAACTGTTACTGGTGTAGAAATGTTCCGTAAATTATTAGACTATGCTGAAGCTGGTGACAACATTGGTGCATTATTACGTGGTGTTGCACGTGAAGATATCCAACGTGGTCAAGTTTTAGCTGCTCCTGGTTCAATTACACCGCACACAAGCTTCAAAGCAGAAGTTTATGTTTTATCTAAAGATGAAGGTGGACGTCATACGCCATTCTTCAGTAACTACCGCCCACAATTCTATTTCCGTACTACTGATGTAACTGGTGTTGTTACTTTACCAGAAGGTACTGAAATGGTTATGCCTGGCGATAACGTAGAAATGCAAGTTGAATTGATTTCTCCAATCGCTATTGAAGACGGTACTCGTTTCTCAATCCGTGAAGGTGGACGTACTGTTGGATCAGGCGTTGTAACTGAAATCTTCAAATAAGATAGTTTATCTTAAAAATAGATTAAGAGGGTCTCCAATATTGGAGGCTCTTTTTTTAGACACTATGCTAAACAGGACTGGTTTTTATATCAGTCCTGTTTTTTGATACAAAAAAAGCGCAAAATCTCTATAATTTAAATATCCGACCAAATAAATTAAGGAGAGATTATGCGCCTATGAATTATTTTATATCAAAGACACTTGGAATTGAAAATTGAACGCTTTGGAATAAGTATATTTTTGAATTTTACCAGCCATTGTTATTTTATATGGGTTTAAGATGTTAGTTATGTTGTAGGTTGGCTAATTACGTTTTCTAACTCTAATATTTTTAAGAATTGACTAGCCGTGTATTTCATAGCTTTTTCATCTAAATTGAAATAAGGACTGTGGTGCGGATATGTGGTATTTTTTTCAGGATCGCCACAGCCAGTTAAAAAGAACGCACCTGGACGTACTTTTTGGTAATGTGAAAAGTCTTCACCAATCATCATCAGTTCTGATTCATTAAATCTTAAATTCATATCATTAGTAGCTTGTTTTACAATTTCATAGCATGTCGGATTGTTATGGACTGGTAAATAACCTTTGATATAATCCAAATCATATGTGATATCGTTTGCGACAGCCAATCCTTGTAATAATTTATCCATTTTATTCATGACATGGGCTTGTATCTCTGTATCAAATGTACGAACCGTTCCTTTACAAAATGCACTGTCTGGTATGATGTTATCTGCTGAACCAGCTTGCACCATTCCAAAACTGATGACAGCTTGCTTTACTGGATCGATAGTTCGAGATACAATCTTTTGTGCACTCATAATAAATTCAGCCATAATCACAACAGGATCAATGGTTTCGTGTGGTTTAGCACCATGACCGCCTCTGCCATGTATTGTCACATTGAATTCATCTGGGGATGCCATCATAGCACCTGGTCGAGAATAAATCGTACCAGTTGGGTAACCACTCCATAAATGATTGCCATAAATTCTATCTACATTTTGTAAACAGCCATCATCAATCATTTCTTGCGATCCGCCGGGCATAATTTCTTCACCATATTGGAAGATTAATACTACATTGCCATTGAGCGCATTTTGATGTGCTTCGATGATTTCTGCAACGGCTAATAATATTGCAGTATGACCATCATGCCCACAAGCGTGCATAGCACCTGGATTTTTAGATTTATAATCTAAATCAGTCAATTCGTCGATAGGTAATGCGTCAAAGTCAGCACGTAAAGCGATTGTAGGCCCATCGCCATGACCTGTAAATGTCGCAACGATACCATTTCGTCCAACCGGTGAACGTACTTCACATGATAATTGGCTGAGTTGATTGAGGATGTAATCACGTGTATGATACTCCTCGAATGATAATTCAGGATATTGATGTAAGTAACGACGCACTTGAATCATTGAGTTTTCTTTTTCTTTAGCTAGTTGAAACCAGTCAAACAACTTCAACCCTTCTTTCTTAAAAATGATTACTCCATTATACCATTTTAAATGACTTAACTGTAGAGCCAATGATTATCATAGCAATTAAATCGTAGAAAACGCTTTACTGTTTAAGATGATTCTACTTTCCTGTTGATAAAAAATGGGGTATGATAAGCATAACATTAGATAACTCAAAGGGGGACATTGCAGTGGTACAGTCACTACATGACTTTTTAGATGAAAATATTCAATATTTGAAAGATAACGGATTATATAATGAAATTGATACAATTGAAGGCGCTAATGGGCCAGAAATTACTATTAATGGAAAAAATTATGTGAACTTATCATCAAATAACTATTTGGGACTAGCAACAGATACAGATTTAAAACAAGCAGCAAAGGATGCCATCGATACACATGGTGTAGGCGCGGGCGCCGTACGCTCAATCAACGGCACCTTAGATGTGCATGATGAATTGGAAGCAACACTTGCAGAATTTAAAGGGACTGAAGCAGCTATAGCGTACCAATCTGGATTCAACTGTAATATGGCTGCCATTTCAGCAGTTATGAATAAAAATGACGCGATTCTTTCAGATGAATTAAACCATGCTTCTATTATTGATGGTTGTCGTTTGTCTAAAGCAAAGATTATTCGTGTTAACCACTCAGATATGGTTGATTTACGTGCTAAAGCGAAAGAAGCTGTAGAATCTGGACAATATAACAAAGTCATGTATATTACTGATGGTGTATTTAGTATGGATGGTGACGTAGCTAAGTTACCAGAAATCGTTGAGATTGCAGAAGAATTTGGCTTAATTACTTATGTCGATGATGCACATGGATCAGGTGTCATGGGTAAAGGTGCTGGAACAGTTAAACATTTCGGATTACAAGATAAGATTGATTTCCAAATTGGTACATTATCAAAAGCCATCGGTGTTGTTGGTGGTTATGTAGCAGGCACGAAATCATTAATCGATTGGTTAAAAGCGCAATCTAGACCATTTTTATTCTCAACATCATTAGCACCTGGAGACACGAAAGCAATCACAGAAGCTGTAAAAAAATTAATGGCATCTACAGCGTTACATGATAAACTTTGGGAAAATGGTAATTACTTGAAAGATGGCTTACAAAAATTAGGTTTTGATATTGGTAATTCTGAATCGCCTATTACGCCAGTAATTATAGGTGATGAAAAAGAAACACAAACATTCAGTAGTCGCTTAAAAGACGAAGGTATCTATGTGAAATCTATTGTTTTTCCAACAGTACCTAAAGGTACGGGTCGTGTACGTAATATGCCAACAGCAGCGCATACAAAAGAAATGCTTGACCAAGCATTAGCTGCATATGAAAAAGTAGGTAAAGAATTAGGAACTATTTAAAGAACGATATAAAGCTAGAGTCCAATGGTATTTTATGCCAGTCATACTTGATGGGAACTTGAAAAAAGCTATCATTTCTAAATCATTTTGTTACCATACTTAGGCAGCGTAGATGACTCTTTAAAAACGCAATATAAGTGTGTTGAGGGTTCTAGTTATGATAATCGTAAGAAATGCCTGAGATATTTATGTATCTCAGGTTTTTTTATGATATTGACAGTAAGGTGATTATAAAGTGGAATATGAAATGCCATTCCTTTATTAATTGAGCTATGAAGCGTGCAACAGCTTTAGATTATGTCATCTATATATGAAGTATAGTCGTTCTGATGTAAGCATGTTAGTGCTTATATCTTTTTTCTAAATTAACAAAGAATGGGTTGAAGAACGCAATTTTTAGAAAAAGAGGTTATATTCTTTATGCTTTCGTTTTTTGACTTTTGAATAGGGTATGATTTTAAGATAGGTTGTTGATTTTATAGAAAATTATATGATTGTGATGCATTAATAATAAAAATGAATTATAGAAGAAATGATAGAAAATAAAATCGTAAAAAATGATTTTAAAAACTATGTTATATAATGATTAAAAGTAATGTATTTGATTGTTTATATAGGTGTCTCATCGTTTCAAATTAAAAGGTTGATTTTATACCAAACGATGTTATAGTTTGGTTGCTAAAGCCTTTTATTAAGGGGTTTTTGAATGAATAATAATTTAGGGTTGCAATTCAGTACACAACGTCTTATCATTAGACCGTTGGAAGAAAAAGATTATGAATCTTGGTTGTCTGGGTTTGTCAATCGTCATGCTTCTCAATATAAATATGACAAAGGACAAATAGATATGTCAGATGCGACAGAACCTTGGTTTGCAGCAATGATACAAAAGCATCAACAAGCGATTGAAGCAGATGATATATATATTTTTGCTGTCTTTGATAAAGCTGGGCATCACTTAGGCATGCTTAATATTAAAAATTTAAGCCGAGACCAATTTCAATGGGCAGAAATAGGTTATTTTATTCATAACCAATATTGGCGTCAAGGTTACGCTTATGAAGCTTTAACTGAACTTATTAAACAGACGAAAGAAACATTAAAGTTTCACAGAATTGAAGCCCATATTAATTTGGATAATCAGCCTTCAATACAGCTCATTGAAAAAGTTGGCTTTGAATTTGAATGTCTGCGTAAAGGATTTATTTTTGAGCATGGTGCGTGGACAGATCATTACGTATTTTATCTTAATACCCATGACGAACCGATTGAATAGCGACTAAAGGGAAGGAGTGTCAACATGGTTGAATTTAGAGAGTTAACAATGAGTGACGAATCATTATATTGTGATTATATGAAAGAATGGATTGATCACGATGAAATGGTAGTGCCTGAGATTACGAATATCACCAAGTATAGTAATTTTGAAGAAATTGTTCACGAATTAGCAGATAACAAATCTAATGATGAGTCGGTAGATAACACAACATTGTTTTTAATTGACGATGATAAAATCATTGGTGCTGCCAATATTCGTCATAATTTGAATGAAAAATTGAAAGTTATTGGTGGCCATGTTGGCTACGGTATTCGTAATAGTTATCGAGGCAAAGGCTTTGGTAACAAAATTTTGAAAAAGTCATTAGATTATTTATCACGCATTGGCGTACAAGAAGCTTTAATTACTTGTGATAAAGATAATGAAGTTTCTGCATCTGTTATCTTACACAATGGTGGAGAAGAAATTGAACCCTCTATCTTAGAAGATGGTACAGTAATTCGTCGTTTCCAAATCGAAATTGCATAGTCCAAAATAGTCTAAAAGTTGTCAGTTATTATTACTGGCAACTTTTTTGTTTATCTAAAATGAAAACGCCAACATCAATTAAAAGACTTCAGAAATAATTTCAAGTATAATTGTTTTTAATACTAGGTATTAAATTTAAATATAGAAACGAGGTTTTACAATGTCAAAGGTAATTCAAGATATACATAGTGCGTTTGACCACTTAAAAGATGGCATGACAGTACTTGCTGGAGGATTTGGTTTATGTGGTATACCGGAACATGCTATTGAAGCAATTCGTTCAAAAGGTACTAAAAAACTAACTGTAGTAAGCAATAACTGTGGTGTCGAAGATTTTGGATTGGGTCGCCTATTAGAGAAAAAACAAATCGATAAAATGATTAGTTCATACGTAGGTGAAAATAAAATATTTGAACAACAGCTGATTAATGGTGAATTAGACGTAGCGTTAACACCACAAGGTACTTTAGCTGAAAAACTACGTGCAGGCGGTGCAGGCATACCTGCTTTTTATACAAAAACAGGTGTAGGTACATTAATTGCTGAAGGTAAAGAAACGCGTGAATTTGACGGAGAAACATATGTCATGGAACGTGCTATTAAAGGTGATTTCGGGATTGTAAAAGCGCAAAAGGCGGATACCTTTGGCAATTTAGTGTTTGAAAAGACTGCACGTAATTTTAATCCTTTATGTGCCATGGCAGCTCAAACCACAGTCGTTGAAGTTGAAGAAATTGTTGAACTAGGAGACATTGATCCAGATGACGTGCATATGTCAGGCGTATATGTAGACTTTATATATTTAGGAAAGGATTATGAAAAACGTATAGAAAAACGTACAGTGAAGGAGGCTAACCATGGATAAACAAGCACAACGCAAGAAGATTATTCAACGTGCTGCACGAGAAATCAAAAGCGATATGGTGATTAATTTAGGTATCGGGATGCCCACGCTTGTAGCTAATGAAATCAATGATCATGTGGAAAACGTCTTTTTCCAATCTGAAAATGGATTACTAGGTATTGGACCTTATCCGACGGAAGATGAAGTGAATCCTGATTTAATCAATGCTGGTAAAGAAACAGTAACTGCTGCTAAAGGTGCGTCTTATTTTGATAATGCAGAGTCATTTGCCATGATTCGTGGAGGGCATATCGATTTAGCTATTCTTGGCGGTATGGAGGTATCAGAAACAGGCGATTTAGCAAATTATATGATACCTGGCAAACTAGTTAAAGGCATGGGCGGTGCGATGGATTTGGTCGTTGGCGCGCAAAAGGTAGTTGTAATTATGGATCATATGAATAAACACGGACAGTCAAAGATTAAATCAAAATGCGAATTGCCATTAACTGGTGCGGGCGTTGTTAATACATTGATTACAGATTTAGCTGTTTTTAAATTTGAAGATAATGTTATGAAATTAATAGAGATCCAAGAAGGTGCAACACTCGAACAAATACAAACAAATACTGATGCTTATTTTGAAAACTGTTTGAATGGTCAACTTTAAAACCAACGAATGTGGAAATCATTAAAAGTGCTGTTAAGTGATCACTGGAATTCGTTTAAATCCATAATGGGGTGTTTAAACATAAGCGTCATTTTGGAAAAATGTATGTTATTGTAAACATAAGCATACAGAACTAACGACAAAGGTGAGGATATAAGTATGAAGCAACATTCAGAAGTGAAGAGCTTTGGTATTGCCATCTTATTGGCAGCTGCTTCAGATTTATTGCAAAACAGTTTTTATCATAGGCTGATATTAATGGCAGCTATTTTAGTAATGATTTATAGTTTGATTACCCATTTAAAGTTTACGATATATCAAATTAAACATGAAGAAAGAACTCATAAATCATGGTTTAGTGTGAAAATAGATTATTGGCTATTATTTGCGAAAAATATATTGGCTTTAGGGTCGTTATTAGCGATATACTTTGTTTCGGTGTATGTAAACAATCAATTCGCATGGTTGATTATCCCTTTACTGATTGTATTGATGATTGGGCTCATTATGTTCGAAAGTAAATTGAATAAAAAGAGTGGTATTCTAGAATCAGAAAGTGAAAGTGTTGAAGAATAGGGGTGACTTATGGAATTTATTGATGCAAATGAACAAGCACAATTATTAAATATGGAAGAAGTTGTTGAAGCGGTGGCGGAATCTTTAAGTGCTTATTCTGAAGGTAAAACTGATACGCCATTGCGCTACGCTTTACCTTTCAATGGAGATAACCGTTACCTTGTCATGCCTGCTTTATCGGATGAGTTAAAAATTGTTGGCCTTAAAACAGTAACAGTCGCGCCAAATAATACGACAATTGGTAAAAACACGATAGTAGGGTCTGTAATATTATCAGATTACGAAACTGGAGAAACATTAGCTGTATTAGAAGGTTCGTACTTAACTAAGATACGTACAGGTGCCATATCGGGGGTAGCCACAAAATATCTGGCACGTCAAAATGCAGAAACGTTATGTGTGATTGGGACTGGCGATCAAGCGCAGGGACTGATTGAAGCCGTATGTGCTGTTAGAGATATTAAATATATCCAACTGTATAATAGAACATATCGTAAAGCAGTAACATTTGCTGAAGCCGTTCAACATAAATATCCTTCTATAAATATTGAAATAATGGAAGCTGTAAATGACGCTATAACCAATGCAGATATTATTGTCACTGCTACAAATGCGGTGAGGCCAGTTTTTAGTCAGCCATTAAAAGCGGGTGTCCACGTTAATGCGGTAGGTTCATTTAAGCCTGATATGCAAGAGTTACCTTCACAAGCAATAGCAAATGCAGATAAAATTGTCGTAGAAGCATCACAAGCAGCATTAGAAGAAACAGGCGATTTAATTACTCCGCTGAAAGAAGGTCTGTTTAGTCAGGAAGATTTATACGGTGAATTAGGTCATATTGTTAAATCAAATTTACCTGGACGTGAATCCGAAGATGAAATAACGATTTTTAAATCTGTTGGTGTAGCTATCGTTGATATTGTTGTTGCTAATTATTTTTATCAAAAGCGTCAGAAAAAGAAACTGTGTCTATAATGATTGTATATAATAAGCAGTAAAATTTTGAAAGTTTATAGTAAAATGAATGAGCGTTTTATTGTAGATCTCTATAGTATAATATATGTATTATTTTATACTTATAAGGATATATTACAATGAAACGTTTTTTTATTCTATTATGTTTAATTAATATTTTTATATTTCCCTCGCAAATGCATGCAGAAACCTCTATTGATGTCACAAAGTCTTACGGCATCGAAATGAGTTCATTTTATCAACCTAAAGGAAGCATTGTCGCAGATAATCATACTGGTAGAATTTTATGGGAAGAAAACATTGATCGGAAATGGCCTTTAGCAAGTATGTCTAAGCTAATGACTTTGACATTTGTATTAGATAAAATTAAAGAAGGCACATTACCTTTAGATAAAAAGATCACTGTTACCGTAGATGATGAAGTGTTTAGTCAACACCCTTTGTTAAGTAATAATAAAATGCAAAAAGGTGCAGTTTACAGTGTTGAAGAACTTATTTATCTTACGATTGTGCCTAGTTCTAATGTAGCTACGCGCATGCTAATGCAACAAGTAGAGCCTGACATGCGTCAGTTTGTAAAAGGCATGAATCAACGTGCTAAAGATTTAGGTATGAGAAATACTTATTTTACAAACCCATTTGGCGCTGAAAATGCAATAGTTGGTAAACAATATTTGCCTACAGGATTTGCTTTAAATGAAGATAATATTTCAACTTCTAGAGATTTTGCAAAATTAGCATATTATATGATGAATACCTACCCTAACATAACAAAATATACGAAACATGCGACTTATGTTAGTAAACCGAACACTGAATTAGAAGAACAGTTTCACACATATCTCCATTCATTAAAAGGGGATGTACATGAATATCCAGGCACAGACGGGTTAAAGACTGGTTCAAGTGGACATGCTGCATATAATTATACTGCTACTGTCCAAAAAGGTGGTTTTCGAATTGTGCAGGTGTTGTTGGGCGTTGGACATTGGGACGTGGATGATTCTGAGTATAAGCGTCATGTGATAGGTAATGCTTTATTGGATAGAGTATATGAACGATATCAATATAAAGAAGTGCTTTCAAAAGGGATGCATTATATAAATGGAAGATGGTATAAAGTCGAACACCCATTAAAAGATGTAGTAGAAAAAGATAAGCCAGTGCGCTTTGAAATCTTGAATAATAAAATAACTGTACTTGACCCAGATAGACACTATTTAACAAGCGATATGAAACCCCCGAGCGTGGTTGTGACCCCATTAACGAATTATAAAACTTTTATTATAAGCGGTGCGTTTACCCTGTTTATGATGATTTGTATATTGATATTACTTAGTTTAATTCGTAAGCACCGACACAAATACATGAGTTAATCGTGTTTTTGTTCAATTATTATTACAATTTTACCTCTTTTTCTTTTGATTTGTAATGCAAACTTGTTAAACTTGAACTTAAATAAGAAAATACGAAATAAACAATATATTGTCATATATTGTTTATCACATGCTTGTAATTATTTTATTTAATTAATAACTTTTTTAAAGAATATGTGTTATAATTTTTTCGACTAATCAAAACAGTGCAATGTATAATAAAACGAGGAAGTAGGAGAGTGAACAAATGAAAATTCTAATTACTGGCGGTGCTGGGTTTATCGGTTCTCACTTAGCGGCGTATTTTATTAATGATAACGAAGTCTTTATATTAGATAATTTAAGTACAGGCCATCGTTCAAATGTTGATTTTATAGATGACGCACACTTTATTGAAGAAGATGTGATGCACAAATCTTTCGTGACAGAACTTATAAAGCAGAAACAATTTGATATTGTCATTCATTTAGCAGCAGTAGTTAGTGTTGTAGAAACAATAAATAATCCTATAAACTCGCAATCTATTAATATAGATAGTACATTAAATCTTTTAGAAGCAAATCGTCAATATAATGCTAAGTTAAAAAAATTTATTTTCGCTTCATCTGCGGCTGTATACGGTAATACAGATGAATTACCAAAACAGATTGAAACATTTATTGATCCTGAATCACCATATGCTATAGAAAAGTATGCTGGGGAACAATATGCAAAACTTTATAATAAATTATATGATTTACCAACAACTGCATTAAGATTCTTTAATGTTTATGGTCCTAGACAAGATCCAAGCTCTCCATATTCTGGCGTTCTATCAATTATGGATAAAAAATTTAAAAACGATGAACCCTTTACATTTTTTGGAGACGGTGAGCAAACTAGAGACTTTGTCTACATAAAGGATTTAGTACAAGCAGTGGCAATCGTTATTGATAATGAAGCGTCAAATGGTAAAATATATAATCTAGCTACCGGTACACAAATATCATTACTACAAATTTTTGAAAAATTCAAGTTGATTTATAATAAGTCTATTAGCTATCAATTTGCTGAGCCAAGAAGTGGCGATATCAAGCATTCATGTGCTGAAATTAAAGGTTTAGAAGCGCTGGGCTTTAAACCTAAATATGATATTGTATCAGGCTTAACAGAATATATTAATTACTCAAAAACAGATAAATAAATGATGAGGTGGAATCATGGCAGGGAAAGCTAAAAAGTTTGTATTAAATCAAGGAAAAAGAAAATTAAAATTTGTTTTAGAACCATTAAAATTACAATTAAGAAGCAAATACACCAAAAATATTATGCATTATGCCAATTTATATAAAACAATCGAAGTAGATGAAAATCATATTTTATATCAAGTTAGAGACGGACAAAGTATGACAGATAGTCCGTACGCTATTTTTAAATATTTAATGGAACACCAAGCCTATCAAAAATATATACATATTTGGGTCGTTGCATCTCAAAAAATGCAAAAGGCATATTCAAAAAAGTTTAATAAATATAAAAACGTAAAGTTTATTGTTAAAGAAAGTGATGATTATTTACATTATTTAGCTAAGTGTAAATATCTCATTAATAATGCAACATTCCCTACATATTTCACGAAAAAACCAAATCAAGTTTATGTGAATACTTGGCACGGCACACCGTTAAAGTCAATGGGATTGGATATCAAAGATAATTTATTAGAATCTCAAAATACTATTAGGAATTTCTTGAGTTCTGATTACATTATTTCACCTAATCAACATACTACTGATATTTTTAAAAAAGCGTTTAAATTAGAAGAGTTAAATGACGATGCAATTTTAGAAATAGGATACCCTAGAATTGATGCAACGCTAAAAGCACAATCTGAAACAGTTATTCAAAAATTGAAAAAGCAAGGCCTTAAAATGACGAATGCACCTATATTATTATGCTCACCTACGTGGCGCGGTCATACTGTAAGCACGCCAGAAGATAATATTGAAGAAATGGAAGAAATGATAGAAGTATTAAATAAAAAAACAGACTATCAAGTACTGTTAAAAGTGCATCCATTCATTTATAGGAAAGCAGAAGGCAATAAGAAGTTAAAAAAATATCTAGTAAATGATACCTTTGATACAAATGAGCTATTAAGTATTGTTGATTTATTGGTAACAGATTATTCGAGCATCTTTTTTGATTATTTAGTTACTAATAAACCGATTATTTTCTATACGCCAGATTATGAAGACTATGAGGAAAACAGAGGCTTCTATCTACCGGTTGATAGTTTGCCAGGGCCTAGCGTACATTCAATAGAAACATTGGTAGATACAGTGAACCACCAACAAAATATATTGACTCAATATAATGATAATTATCGTGCTTATCAACAAAAGTTTGCTAATTATGATGATGGTCATGTTACAGAGCGTGTAGTTAACAAAGTATTTAATACAACCCAACAGCACAAAGAAAAACAACAAAATCGAAAAGAACGATTATTAATTTACCCTGGTGGCATGAAACCAAATGGTATAACGACATCCATGATGAATTTATTAGAAAACGTGGATTATGATAGGTATGATATTACAATTTACTTAGGTTTCAATAGAAATAAGGACGTCGTGGATAACCTTAAGAGTTTAAATGAAAATGTTAGGGTTATTTTAAGAAAAGGTCCGTTACTAGCTACTACTATGGAATATTATCGTAACCTTTTAGTACGTAATCGAGGTATTAAATCTAAAATTGAAGAAAAAATCTACCCTAATGAATTGTATGAGCGTGAGTTTAGGAAAGTATTTGGTAATTCAGAGTTTGATGTAGTCATTGACTTTAGTGGCTATGCCATGTTCTGGTCAGAATTATTATTAGCAAGTAACGCTAAACGAAAGTTAATATACTTGCATAGTGATATGAAAATGGACATGGAACGTAAAGTAAATGGCGTGAGACCGCATTACACTAATTTAAAAGGCGTTATGTCCTTATATCCTTATTATGATAAGCTTGTAAGTGTTTCTGAAGTTACGAAACAAGAAAATATTAAAAAAATAGCAACTAGAAAAACAATTAATAAATTTAATGCTTCAATGAATACGATTAATTTAGATAGAATTTATAATTCGATTAATGAAGACAATGATATCTTTATGAAAAACGGAGAACGTGTCATCGTTAGGGAACAAGATAAGCAAATTACTAGTGTGCCTTTCCATAAAAATGATTATAAAGTAATGACGATGGGCAGATTATCACCTGAAAAAGGATTTGATAATTTAATTAAAGCATTTAGTGGTATCGTAGAAGCCAATCCGAATGCTAGACTGTATATTTTAGGCGATGGCCCGCTTAAACATCAGCTTAACAAGTTAATAGAGTCATTGAATTTGTCAGAACACGTATTTTTAATGGGGCAAAAAAGAAATCCATTTAATATTATGAAAGATTGTGAATTATTTGTCTTACCATCTTATTATGAAGGCCAATCAATGGTCCTATTAGAGGCCCTGACAGTAGGCATTGATATCCTTGCTTCAGATATACCAGCTAATCAATATGTACTTGATTATGGTAAATACGGCATGCTTAGTTTCAATGATTCTGAATCACTACAAGCAAGCATACAACAGTTTATCAGCGGTGAAACGCCTGATTATGCTAAGTTTGATCCAGAATTATATAATAAAGAAGCGGTTGAACAATTTTATCATTTATTAGATGATTAAATTGAAATAAGAAACCAAGACAAGGATCACATTTTTTTAGTGATTTTGTTACGTAAACAAGAAGGCAAGATGGCTAAGTAAAAAGCGTACAAGAATTAGAAATTTATGTAAAAATGACGGAGTTTAAGTGGACTAAATAAGCTAAGGTTCATGTATAAGAACTACAAATGCGACATGATTACAAGAACTAAGATGCTTATTCTTGTATAAGAATGATATACTCCTTCATCAATGAAAAATGGCTCTTTAAAAAAACAACATTTTAAATGATTGATATTAAGGCTATTTTCATTCTAATCATCTATGATTAATATTATAGAAGATGCTGAGACATTTTGAATGTCTCAGCATTTTTAATATGACTAACTATGATGTTTATAATTATTAATAACCATAGGGTGTAATGTGTTTCTCCCTACAATCATTCTCACATAAGGTATAAATGATAAAATAACAGCTAAACCAATACAAAAACCAAGTGTGAAAATAGTATTAATTATTAAAAATGGTATTGGCAATGTGACAAATGACGCCAGTGACCTAGAAATAGCATCTACAATAATTTGATGTGATAAGTAAATGAAAAAGGAAATTTCACTAATCAAAAAGATAAACACTAAATTAAATTTAGCCAATAGTTTTGAAAAATATACGATAAACACAAAACTAACTGCAGAAAATAAGACTAAGTCAAACCGATTGGATTCATTTAAATATACACCTAAATAAAAGAAATTAAATGCCATATATAAAATAGCTAAAATCCAGATTAAAATAAGCCAAATTAAATGCCGTTTTAAAAATTGAATTACGGTGTCGTAATATTTTCCGAAATAGAACCCAACTACAAAATAAAATAACCAATATAAAATAATAGTTCTGTTAAACAAAGGGTAAAAACCCCAAAACTCAAGATACGACGTACTATAATACATTAAATAAGAATGTGCAAAACTAATTATAAAAGTTGTAATAAGTACAAAGGCTGGATTGGCTTTGCTTAATAATTTATAGAATAAGCGATGTAATATATAAAACTGGAAAATAACAATTACAAACCACCCAAAAAAATTACCTTTTATAACAATGCTTATAAAAATGTCTAAAAATGATTTATTTGAGCCGTCACCTAAAAATAATTTAAACGTAACGAATAAACCGAATAAAACATATGGGATTAAAATAAACTTCATTCGTTTTAGTAAAAAGTTTTTAGGGATGCTATTTGAATATCGCATACCTAACAAAATTTCCGACAAAATAATAAAGCATGGTGTTGCGAATAGTAAAATAACTTGCACAAAACTAAAACTTATTTTTTCAAATGATGTAATATGAGGATCATTGACTAAACCAGTTAAACAATGAACGATAACTATAGTAATACAAAAAATCGCCCTAGCATATGTGAGCTCTATCTTCCTCTCCAAAATAACAAACTCCTCTCAAAAATCCATTCCATGATATGATAATTAGAGTAAAAAGTAAAGTTTATATATTTCCATTTTTATAATTTATTTATATAAAGTATCGTACCGTATAAATTTTGAAAATAAATAAAGAAAATAAAAAACTAAAGAGAGTAAGTTTAACTATAGAATAAGCAATGCGGTAATAGTTTTAAATTTTTAATGCATGTGTATAGAATAACAGTATTTGTTATTAAATGTTAAAATAATAAAAAGTTGGAATTTGAAAGGAAATGAGTTATGAAATCAATTTTACTTATTGGACAATCAAATATGGCAGGTCGTGGTTTTTTAAATAGTGTGAAGCCTATTATAGATGAGCGTATTTTTGTATTAAGAAATGGTAGATGGCAGATGGTGGAAGAACCAATACATAGCGACCGTTCTGTTGCTGGTATAGGGCCGGCTGCATCTTTTGCAAAGATGTGGTTAGATAATCATCCCAATGAAACTATTGGTTTAATCCCATGTGCAGATGGAGGTACTTCTATTGATGATTGGGCAGATAATGGCGCATTGACACGTCATGCGTTAAGTGAAGCCCGCTTCGCAATGGAAACATCTGACCTGATGGGTGTGTTATGGCATCAAGGGGAAAGTGATAGCCAAAATAAGCAATTTCAAACATATGAATCGAAATTAATGCATTTAATTACGTATTTTAGAGAAGCGCTTCATAAACCGCAACTTACTTTTGTGATGGGCTTATTAGGAGAATTTTTAGGACAAGATGGGTTTGGTGCGAGTGCAACAGAATATCAAGAAATTAACGAAATCATTAAAAGTGTAGCCAATAAAAATGCACAATGTTTTTATGTCACAGCGGAAGGGTTAACAGCAAATCCAGATGGCATTCATATTGATGGTTATTCTCAACGCTTGTTTGGTTTGCGTTATTACGAAGCTTTTTCAAAAAGGGGAAACATCCAACACCCTTTAGCAAATGAGGCAGAAAAAGAATCATATTTGTACAAAAATGAATTTACTCAAAATGAGAAGATATATATGCTTGTTGCGCGTCTATCTCAAAATAAAATTACGTATCAAGATTTCTTAAAAGAAATGGCGCAACTATATTAGAAATACCGTTGGAAAATATTTTAATTATCAAAATTGGATAGTCAAGATATAAATATAATAAGCCTTCCATATCAAAATATTGATTGATATGAAAGGCTTATTTGATTATATAGATTCATTGATTTAATCTAAGCGGCCATGCGTTATTTGAGTGAGCACATCATTGGTAGCTAGAATTTTTGCATTTACGTTTGGCACACCCATAGATTTAAGACGTTCACTATGCATGTTTAAGTAGTTTTCTGCATTTTCGTAACTATCAAATGCATATATGCCGCCAGCTTCTTTGGTTGCCTCATTTTCAGTCCATATTTTCCATAAAAATCCTGGTTCTTCGTTAATAGACTTGGCTAAATCAGAGAATTGGGTTGCCATCTCTTCTCCAAAAGGGCCATCAATAGGAAAATCAACTTGTAAAATATAACGCATTATAAATCATCCTTTCTAAAATACTTATTTATGTAACTTTACCAGATTAAGTAGCATTTCAGTAAAATTTCGCCTTAACTATATAGGAATTGATTGAAATGCTGTAGTTAAAATAGGCCTAGTAACATATTTAATATCAACATCATAATTAAACCACAAATGCCTACAATGAATTGAACTAATTGAAATATTTTTAATCATAAATTTAATTGTAAAACAAAACAATTCCTATTACAATAAAACGCTTTCTAAAAGGTTATTTAAGTATATAAGAAATAGAGGGTATTTTTTGCTTGCAAATATAAATGATAGGTGTATGATTAAGGTGAATAATTACACTTTGCATTTGAGAGACTACGAATAAGGAGGAATTAATTATGTATAAAGTAGTAAAGATACTTTCGTCAACAGTCGTTGTATCCACACTTGTCTTAGGTTCTTCAGCAGCATATGTTGCCACGAGTAGTCCGAACGTGCAAGCAGCAGAACAGGTTCAAAAATGGGGCCACGGTGAAGGTGGCGCAAGTGGTGCCAGCAGTGAAAGTGACGTTAATTTAAAAGCCGAAACACCATGGTACAATTATGAAGGTTATACCACATATGATCCTTCATTCACTCAAGATTATAACTTTGTACGTGCTTTGAAATATGATAACGTCTCAATCAATGGTTATAAAGTTGATACAGGAGCCAAAGAAGAGTTTGATCATAACAAGAAAGTTTATGATACGACAGTAGAATTTAATAGCGCAAATGAAGTAGTACAAATCACTTTCTTTACTAAACCTGACTCAGTTTCTAAAGATACTTTTAAAAAAGCACATACATCTAACGAAATAACTGAAGAAGGTAAATTAGGTAACGGCGATGGCACATTTGTAACTTATGATACTAATAATGGCTCTTATACTGCTTTCTTTGATCAAAACGATAACTTAATGGAAATGACAATTGGTCAATAACTGTAACTGGTATTTATAAAACGTGACGTGTTTTGATAATAGTGTCTAATTATTGTTATCAACAAGACGTTTTATGAGTCAATCGAACTCAGACGACTCAATACAGTTAGCAATATGGGGCTGGGGCATGTATACATGTCCCAGCTTTAAATATGATAAGGACGATGGATTGAAAAACACATGTGCATGAAGTGCTTTGAATTTTAGGTAGATTTTATTAAAAAGCGCTTATAATGACTTTAATAGAAAAATTAAATAGACGTGGTAGATTACTAATCTATCTCCATTTGTACGTTTTATGAGTTCCTTTTATAAGATAATTGTATTTTATAATATTTATGATTATAGTTAAACTTAAGTAAAGACATAGCAATCATATATAGGAAAAGGGGAGAATAAAAAATGAGGAAATTATGTTTAAGTATATTGGTTGGGTTCATGTTGCTCATTTTAACGGGGAATACTGCTTCAGCAAAGACATTTGAGCAAATTGAACAAGACAATGATACAATCGTAGGGGTCTATGGTGTAAATACAGCTAATGGCAAACACATACAACATCGCTCAGATGAACGATTTGCATTTGCATCTACATATAAAGCAATCGCCAGCGGGATATTATTACAAAACACTGCTACCTCAACACTAAATAAAAAAATAGATATAAAGAAAGATGATATTGTAGCAAACTCACCTGTAACTGAAAAATATGTAGGTAGTCAGATGACTTTAAAAGCATTAATCCAAGCATCTATGCTACAAAGCGATAATACAGCTAATAATAAAATTATTAATGAAATTGGTGGCATCAAGGGTTTTCATGAAGAATTAAAACAACTCGAAGATAATATATCAAATCCGCAAAGATTAGAACCCGAATTAAATTTATATGATCCAACAAGTACTGCAGATACTACAACGCCTAAAGCTGCGGCAATGACATTAAAACACATTTTAACGAATGAAGATATGAGTAAAGCTAATCGTAATTTATTAAAAAATGTGATGATTCATAATGAAACGGGCGATACTTTAATTAAGGCTGGTGTACCTAAACAAGCCGTAGTAGGTGACAAAAGTGGTCAAGGTTTAACTTATGGTACGCGCAATGATTTGGCTTTTATATATCCTAAAAACCAAAAAGAGCCGATTGTGCTTGCTATTTATACGAAAAAAGATGGCAAAGATGCAAAACCTAATGATAAAGTGATTCAAATGGCAACAAAAACAGCAATGGAAGCTTTGAAATAATTACGTATGCAAACGATTATAGAGCGATTCAGAGGGGTTAAAAATGGAAATTAAGCAAATGAAATATTTTGTAGAAGTTGTGAAAAATGGTGGGATGACCCAAGCATCTGAACATTTATATATTGCGCAGTCTACAATCAGTAAAAATATTAAAAGTATTGAAAATGAATTCAACATTACCTTGTTTGATAGAAGAAAAAAACACATTATTTTAACGGATATCGGCCAAATATTTTATGATAAATGTGTAGAAGCATTAGCCGTCTTAGATGATTTATCTTTAGAAATGGGAGATGTAACAAATTTAGAAAGAGGTCATATTAGAGTTGGGATATCAGCGATTATGAATGTAAGGCTTTTTACAGAAAGCTTGAATCAATTTCATAATAAATACCCCAATGTGACTTATGAAGTCATTGAAGGGGGCGGTAAAGCAGTTGAATTATATTTAAATAATGATGAGATTGACGTAGGTATCACAACGTTACCCGTAGATGATGATGTTTATCACGCTGTCCCTTTATACAATGAAAAATTATTATTAGTAGTAGATAAGCAGTCTGAAATTGCCAAACAATCATCGGTCTACTTAGGTGATTTAAAAAATGAAAGTTTTATTATGTTTCATGATGACTACTATTTAAAGGATCAAATTATTGAAAGCTGCAGAAAAGTTGGATTTCATCCTAAAACAGTAGCGAAAATGTCACAAATTACATTTATTGAAAATATGATTCGTGATGGTATCGGTGTCAGTATATTACCAGAAAGTATTGTAAATATTTTGAATGATGATGTTGTAGGCTTAGACATTAAGGGCGCTGATGTGTCATGGAATTTAGGTATTATTTGGAAAAAAGATAGTTATATGAATTATGTAACGCATGAATGGATTAATTTTTTAAAAGAAACAAAATAAAATGCGTTAATAAAACTTGAACGCATTATAGTTAAAATGTATTCCGTAGTAGAATACGATATATTCCAACTATGTATTTTAATCATGACGATATGCGTAATATAATAGATGTATAGAGGGTTATGCGTACTGGTTATTATTAATTGATAGAAGAGAAAAAGTTAATATGTTAATGATAATCCCTAACGCCAAAGTAGCGAGCATAATTGCGTTTCATAATTCAGAACTCATAATAAATTTATCTAGAATAACATAATTCTCCCCATTCATTCACTTAAATAAGAACTCCCTATTCTTATTATAATATATTGAGTATCTATATTTATACATTAAGCTTATCTTCTATATCAAGTAGGTTAATGATAAAAAGTAGCCCTCTTGTCAAACATCAATCAAACACATAAACATGCCCAAACCGCAATACTAAGGTTTGGGCATATTTATGTCTATATGTATTTTTGAATCTTGGGATGAAGATGGTAAGTTGATTGAGTCTCTTCGTTTTTGATTATTTTATCTAAAGTATCTACAATACTCTGTGCAATTTCTGTCGTTGGGACCCCAATAGCATTGACAGGATAATCTAATTTTTTAATTTGTGGAATATTATCATAAGAATACAAAATAGGGTGGTCGTTTGGACCAAGTGCATTAATGGTTCCGACTGTGATGTCATAACTACCACAAATTACACCTTGAGCAAGATCGTTATACTGTAAAAAATGTTTAACGGAAGATTCAGTTTCGATAGCGTTCAAGCTTGTAGAATCAATGATACGATAATCGATGTGGTGTTTTTCACAGTACTGTGTAATAGTTTCTTTTTTAGCAATTTGACGTGTATCGCTTGTATGTATATCACCAATATAGTCAATGGAATTTACGCCTTGATTTACGAGTGCTTTAATTGCCATAATCATCGCTTCTGAATGATTTACATTAATCATTGGATAAGGAATATCGCGATTAACACCATAAGCTACCACAGGCACATTATTATAAATTTCTGGAGATAAATTTGTAGCATCTCCCTCATCAAAAATGACGATACCATCACAACCGAATTCCACAAATTTCTTTGAGGCTGCAGCAACGTCATCTATTGAAACAAACATGACATAACCTAAATCTTTAATCGCATGGTTTATTTCTGAAATCAGATGAGTAACTGCTACACGATCAACAGAAGGCCATATTAATCCAATTGTGCCACTTTTCTTAGATACGAGTGCTCTTGCTGAATGATTAGGGATATAATTCATTTCGAGTGCTTTTTGCTGAATCATGCTTTTTGTTTTGGGTTTAACGAGATGAGAATTTTTAAGTGCTTTACTAACTGTGGAATAACTGACTCCACAGGCTTCAGCAACGTCTTTTAAAGTTACAGCCATAAAATTTCTCCTTGAAATTGATTGATTTAAATTCGAATTAATTATACCATAGAGATAAGCATTACAATATTTTTTTGTATGATAATAACAACGTTGTTATTTTGAAATAGTATTGTAAATCATATAATTATGAGGGGTTGAAGAGATGGATTCAATTAACACAATGAAAGAAATTCAACAAGGTCAGCATATTGCCGTGATGCGCACGGATGATGCAGCATCGTTTTTGGATATTGCGCATACAATTATAGATAAGGGGCTTCATATTATCGAAGTAACATTAACGACGCCTAATGCTATGGACATAATAGCTAAATTATCAAAAAGAGAAGACGCATTGATAGGCGCTGGTACAGTATTAGATAGTGTTTCTGCGCGGACTGCTATTTTAAACGGGGCAAAATTTATTGTAAGCCCTAGTTTTGATAAAGAAACAGCTAAAATTGCCAATTTGTATGATGTACCATATATTCCTGGATGTATGACAGTCAAAGAAATGGTCGAATCATTAAGATATGGGTGCAAAGTGCTTAAATTATTCCCTGCTACTCAATTTACGCCTAAGTCTATTAAAGATTTTAAAGGGCCGTTACCACAAATTGAAATTGTACCGACGGGTGGCGTAGGAAAAGCGAATCACAAAGAATGGTTAGATGCTGGAAGTTTTGCAGTGGGCATAGGTAGTGAAATCACAAAAATTTATCAACAAGAAGGTAAAGAAGCTCTAGAAAGCTATATTTCAGAAATAAAAAGCGAGGTATAACAATGACAGTTTATGGGTTTGGTGAAGTGTTGTTACGTTATACGCCACCTGATTACGAACAGTTGAAAGACGCAGGCACGTTTAAAGTAAACGTGGGTGGCGCAGAATTAAACGCACTTGTAACGTTAGCACAATTTGGTCATCCTACTGAAATATTAACGGTATTACCTAATCATGCACTTGGTCACTTAGCTTTGCAAAAAATGTTTCAAACACGTGTGGGAACATCATTTATCAAATATAATAACGGCCGGGTAGGCACTTATTATATGGAAGAAAGTTTTGGTTTTCGCAGTGGTAAAGTCATTTACGATAGGGAACATTCAACATTCGCTGAACATGGTGCCAGTGTCATGAATGATATTAACGCTCAAAATGGTGACTATTTTGTATTTACAGGTATTACATTAGCTGTAAATAAAGCGATACGTCGTCAGATTGTTGATGTATTAGCACATTTGAAAGAAAAGGGCGTTAAAATCGTATTTGATATTAATTTTAGAAGCAATTTGTGGGATAAAGAAGAAGCAGTTCCAGTTATTAAGTCAATTTTACCTTTAGTTGATGTACTATTTTTTGGGAAAAAGGATGCTACACATTTGCTTGAAACCAATGCTTTAGATGACGATATGAAAACTTGTGCAAAGACGATTCAATCGCAATATGATATTGCGTTGATGGCTTCAAGTAATAGAAATATTGAACAAAGTACCTTACAAGGTATTATCCTTACAAAGGACGATTATATCGAAAGTCAAGCATATGCATATACTGTATTAAACCGTATTGGCGCAGGAGACGCATTTATGGCGGGTGTTTTACATGGATTGAATAAAGGGTGGCAACTAGGAGAAACGGTTGACTTTGCAACGAAATGTTCAGTCCTACAGCATACGACAAATGAAGATGCACTCAACGTACAAGAAAGTGATGTGTTTAATTTATCAACACATTTTGGAGCGTTAAAACGATAAAAATTGCAATACAAGGGGCATTATCTTTATGAAAAAAATTTTATTTCTACTTGTAAGCGCATTCTTTATGATTGGGATGGCATCGATGATATTAACAAATGGGGATGTTAAAGCTAAAGATAAGCAAAAAGAAATTATGTTAGCACATAATCAACCAACTGAGCATCCTGTGCATAAATCATTAAAGATATTTAAAGAGAGATTAGAAAAAAAGTCACATGGTCAAATTAAAGTGAATATTTACCCCAACGGCCAACTCGGCAGCGAACGTGAAGCGATTGAAATGACCCAAACCAATGCTATACAAATGACAAAAGTATCAGCAGGCGCACTCGAAAGCTTTTCACCGACATACTCACTATTTAATATGCCATATTTATTTGAATCTGAAGATAATTATCGCCATGTGATGAAGCAGAAGAACGTACAAGATGCGTTTTTTAAATCCACAGATGATCAAGGTTTTTTAGGTATCACTTATTATGATGCAGGTATGCGTAATATTTATACCAAAGATAAAAAAATTAAAGACAACACAGACTTGAAAGGGTTGAAGGTACGAGTTCAACCAGGGAAAACAAGTGTTGATTTAATCAAGTCATTAGGTGGCACGCCTACGCCAATGGATTTTGGCGAAGTTTATACAGCCATGCAGTCAGGCGTGATTGATGCAGCAGAGAATAATGAAACAGCCTTAACGACTAATAACCATGGTGAAGTTGCTAAAAATTATTATTATACAGAACATGCAACCGTACCGGATATTTTAATCATGAATAAAGAAACCTACGACAGTTTGACAAAACAACAACAAAAATGGTTAGAAGAGGCTGCTGATTATTCTACTAAAAAGCATGAAGTGATTTGGGATAAGGAAGTAAAAAACGCCAAGAAAACAGCTAAAGAAAAAATGGGAGTGCAATTTCATGATGTAGATAAAACATCATTTAAAGCGACTTCTAAACCACTTCAAGATGAATTTAAAAATAATCCAGACACAAAAGAGGATTATAAATTAATCGAGAAGGAGGAACAACGCTATGAAGAAAACAAAGCAAATCATTGATAGATTGCTGTTGACGTTGGCAGGTATCTCGCTTTTTGTAATGGTGATTTTATCCATTTATCAAGTGGCAACGCGATTTATATTTAACACACCCAGTACAACGAGTGAAGAGATTGTTAGATTCTTGTTAATTTGGTTTGGCTTATTGAGTGCAAGTTATGTATTTGGAATTAAACAACATATTGCTATCGTGTTTATGAGAGAGAAATTACCTGAGAAAGCACAAGTTATTTTAGAGAAAATGTCAGACGTTATCTTAATTATCGTCGCGATTATACTTATGATCTGGGGCGGATTTGAAGTTGTGAAATTAACTTGGTCTCAGATCGCGCCATCTACAGGTTTATCGATGGCATTGATGTATGGTGCGTTACCAGTGTCGGGTATATTTATCATTTTCTATGCATTTTACAATTTATTGAACAAAGAGGAATTAGTTCAAGAAGGTAATGAGGTTGAAGGCGGTGATGGTTTATGACGACAACTGCAGGGTTAGTTTTGTTCATCACGTTCTTCGTCTTTCTGATTATGGGGCTGCCTATTGCACTTTCGATTATTTTAAGTTCAATTATCACTTTATTATTAATACTGCCATTTGATGTCACAATTGTGACTGCCGCACAGCGGATGGTGACAGGGATTGATGATTTTACAATGTTAGCCATACCCCTATTTGTATTAGCAGGCATCATTATGAATAACGGAGGCATCGCATTTAGATTAGTGAATTTTGCTAAAGTTTTAGTAGGGCGATTACCGGGTTCATTAGCGCATACCAATATTGTGGGGAATATGCTGTTTGGTTCTATTTCTGGTTCAAGTGTTGCTGCAGCCGCAGCGATGGGACGTATCATGGGCCCGATGGAAAAAACGCAAGGCTATAAAAAAGAATATTCCGCAGCAGCAAATATTGCATCTGCACCATCAGGTTTAATGATTCCACCGAGTTCGCTATTGATTGTATATTCATTAGTCAGCGGTGGTACATCTATTGCTGCACTATTTATCGCAGGTTATATCCCTGGTATTTTATGGGGTATTGCTTGTATGATTGTCGCTTATTTTATGGCAAAAAAACAAGGCTATAAAGTGTCAGAAAAAATAAGTTGGAAAGATAAATTATTCCTAACACTTGATGCGTTGCCAAGTTTATTTTTAATCGTAGTTGTTATAGGAGGTATTGTATCTGGTATCTTTACAGCTACGGAAGGCGCTGCAGTAGCAGTTTTATATTCTGTAGTGTTGTCGCTTATTTATAAGAGTTTGAAAATAAAGCAACTTTCAAATGTTATCAAAGAAACAGCAGAAATTAGCGGTATGATTTTATTTTTAATAACCGCTTCTGCATTGTTTTCACTTGTTATGAGTTATACAGGACTACCAGAAGCAATATCTAACGGTATTATTTCAATGACAGACAATCCGATTGCACTTCTATTATTAATCAACGTTATTTTATTAGTGATTGGTACATTTATGGACATCACGCCAGCTGTACTTATATTTACACCAATCTTCTTACCGATTTCAGAAGTGTTAGGACTTGACCCAATACATTTTGGTATTATTATTGCTTTCAATTTATGTATTGGTAATATCACACCACCTGTGGGTAGTGCACTGTTTGTGGGAGCAAGCGTAGGTGGCGTTCGTGTAGAATCAGTATTTAAATATTTAGTTCCTTATTTTGGAGCACTAATTATTTTAATGCTTATTATCACATTTATTCCACAATTATCATTATTCCTTCCAAAATTATTAGGATTATAGAAAAGGGGCAAAGTTATGACTTTAATTAATGACAATTTTTTATTAAATAATAAAACAGCAGTTAAGTTATACCAAAAAGTTAAAGATTTACCTATTTATGATTTTCACTGTCATCTAGATCCGAAAGAAATTTATGAAAATAAAAATTACGACAATATCACACAATTATGGCTAGGTGGCGACCATTATAAATGGCGTTTAATGAGAGCTTATGGCATTGAAGAGGCATTCATTACAGGTACTGTTGATGATTTTGATAAATTCAAAGCATTTATGCATATGTTACCTTACGCTATTGTGAACCCAATGTATCATTGGTGTGCACTTGAGCTAAAACGTTATTTCGACGAAGACACAGATTTGGATAAAGTGAACGTCAAAAAATTGTACAAATCACTTAATAAAAAACTGGCAAAACCTTCACACACGCCGCAAAGTTTAATTAAACAAAGTAACGTTAAAGTCGTTTGTACCACAGATGATCCATGCGATGATTTGAAATATCATAAGTTGCTAAATGAAGACGACAAGGTGACGTTTAAAGTTATACCTACTTTTAGACCAGATAGTTATGTTTTCTTAAATCAAGATTCTATTAATACAAAAATTAATCAACTAGATGAAACAACAGATTGTGATATTAAAGATTTAAGTACTTATATTGACGCATTAAAAGCACGTGTTCATTACTTTGATAGACAAGGTGCACGTAGTTCTGATCAAAGTTTTGAAAAGACGCCATTAGTTACAGCATCTGCTAAAGATGCTAATGCGGTATATGATGCATTAAAACGTGGCGAGCAAGTATCTGAAACAGAACAATATGAATTAGCAGGTTATATTTTAACTGAAATTAGTAAAGTGTATGAAGAGTTAGGTTGGGTTGTACAATTCCACCTTGGACCAACAAGAAATAATAATTCGAATATGTTTGGTATTACAGGGCCAGATAGCGGTTTTGACAGTGTAGGTGAACAACTAAGCGCTAAAAAATTAAATGCATTACTTGATCATCTTGAGCAAAACCAAGCTTTATCGGATACGATTATTTATCCTAATAATGGAAATGACCATTTAATGGTTCAAGCAACAGCAGGTAACTTTACAAATAGCAGTCATAAGGTTCAACTTGGCGCAGCATGGTGGTTTAACGACACTAAAGAAGGTATGGAACAACATTTAATAGATTACGCTAACGTTGGTTTATTATCTAAATTTGTTGGTATGCTCACTGATTCACGCAGCATGATCTCATATACACGACATGAGTATTTCAGAAGAATTTTATGCAATTTCTTAGGAGATAAGATTGAAAAAGGTGAAATTCAACTGTCAGATGACACAATTACTAAAATATTGAAAGATATTTGTTATAACAATGCAGTAAACTTATTTAAAATTGAAGGCGTTGAGGAGGTATAATGATGGAATTATCATTTCGTTGGTATGGAGAAGATGACCCAGTAACATTAAATAACATTAGACAAATTCCAGATATGAAACACATTGTTTCAGCTATTTATGACATTCCTGTTGGAGAGGTTTGGACTAAAGAGAGAATTGCAGCATTAAAACAATCGATTGAAGATGCAGGTTTGAAATTTGAAGTTGTAGAAAGTTTACCTGTAAGTGAAGAAATCAAATTAGGTACAGAAAAGCGCGATGAATTAATTGAAAATTATAAGACTTCGCTCATTAATCTTGCTGAAAATGGTATTAAAACAGTGACTTACAACTTTATGCCCGTGTTCGATTGGACGCGTTCACAATTAGATTATGAGTTGCCAGATGGTTCAAATACATTAATTTATAACCACGATCAAATTAAAGATATTGACCCATTAACAACTAATTTAAATTTACCAGGTTGGGACGAAAGTTACTCACGTAAAGAGATGAATCATCTTATTTCAGCATATCGTGAAACATCAGATGAACAGTTATGGGATAACTTGAAATATTTCTTAGATGCTGTGTTGCCAACTGCGATAGAACATGACGTTGATCTGGCGATTCATCCGGACGATCCGCCTTGGGCTATATTCGGTATCCCACGTATCATAAAGAATAAGGAAAGTTATGAACGCCTATTATCAATTAATAATGATACGCATAACGGCATTTGTTTCTGTACTGGGTCATTAGGTTCATTAGCAGAAAATGATTTACCGAGTATGATTCGAACATTTGGCGACCATATTCATTTTGTACACATGCGTAATGTTAAACGTTTAGATGAATATTCTTTCGTTGAAACAGGTCATTTATCCAAAAATGGTTCTATAGATATGAAAGCGATAGCAGAAGCATTAAGAGATATTGATTTTAAAGGCACAATCAGACCAGATCACGGACGCATGATTTGGGGAGAAACAGGTAAGGCTGGTTATGGATTATTCGATAGAGCACTAGGTGCCACATATATAAATGGATTAATTGAAGGAGTGAGAAAATAATGGCAACACAATTTAAAGATGTGAATGTTGTTATTACAGGGGCAACGGGAGTCATCGGCGCTACATTTGTAAAAGCACTTGTAGAAAAAGGTGCGAATGTAGGTATATTAGGCCGCTCTGAAGATAAGATTGTACAATTACAAGACGAAATTGATCAAAATAGACAACAAACGGTCGCTTTAGTAGCAGACGTGTTAGACAAAGAAGCTTTAGAGAAAGCAAAACAAACATACAATGATCAATTTGGTGCGATTACTATTTTGATTAATGGTGCAGGCGGAAATCATCCTGATGCGACCACAAATGATGAAATGTATGATCAAGCAGGTGATAAAACATTCTTTGACCTTACAGAAGATGGTATAGACAAAGTCTTTAAATTGAACTATACAGGTACATTTTTACCATCACAAGTATTTGGTAAAGATGTAGTGGCATCAGAAAAAGGCACGATTATCAATATTTCTTCTATGAATGCATTTACACCGTTGACGAAAATTCCAGCGTATAGTGGTGCAAAAGCTTCTGTAAGTAACTTCACACAGTGGTTAAGCACATATTTCGCGGGACAAATACGCGTCAATGCGATTGCGCCAGGATTTTTCGAAACAAATCAAAATAAAGCATTGCTCAGAAATGAAGATGGTTCATATTCAGAACGTGCTCAAAAAATTCTTTCACAAACACCAATGGATCGATTTGGTGTTCCTGAAGACATCTTAGGCACATTATACTGGTTAATGGATCATGATATGAGTGGTTTTGTAACTGGTATTGTAGTACCTGTAGACGGCGGATTTTCATCCTATTCTGGTGTATAAAAGTCGTGTTAATCTATGATTGTGCATTCTTAAGTAAAAGTATTGTCGTTTATTTATAATAAAGGTATGTTTTTATATGAGTGGTATTGGTCACCAAATTAGAATATTTGGTGTCTGTGCCACTCTTATTTTATTTTTGGTTGGTATAACGTATATAATGTTTTTTAAAATGTATGAATATTTGATTTTACACATTTATAAAATTTTAATAAATTTCATTGATAATAATTATCATTTAATCCATAATATACTTCATATGAATGTTTATAAATTTAAAAGTAGGTGGGATGTTGTGAAAGCTTTTTTGAATTACTATAAGCCGTATAAAGGGTTGTTTTTTATAGATTTTGGTTCTGCTATTGTAGTAGGTTTATTGGAATTAATTTTTCCACTTATTACAAGTATTTATATAGACCGTTTGTTACCTACAAATCATTGGAATCTCATTGTGATTTTTGGGTTGGTTTTATTAGGTGTTTTTGCTATTGCATCAGTACTTAAGTTTGTTGTAACCTATTGGGGGCATAAGTTAGGTACAAATATAGAACGTGATATGCGTAATGATTTATATAGTCATATTCAAAAACTAAACTTTAAGTATTTTGATAACCAAAAATCTGGGAAATTAATTGGTCGCTTAACCAATGATTTAATGGATATTGGAGAAGCGGCGCATCATGGCCCCGAGGATATCTTTTTATCTATTATGACATTGATTGGTGCATTTATCATTATGTTGACAATTGATGTGAAATTAGCATTGATTACATTCTGTGTAGTGCCAATTGTTTTTATATTAGCGATATATTTCAATCAAAAAATGTCTCGTGCGTTTAAAGGACTATTTGCGAATGTATCCCGTTTTAATGAATTAATAGCGGATAATGTTGGTGGTATTAGATTAGTTCAAGCATTCACTAATGAGCGCCACGAACAACAAAAATTTAATCGTATTAATGATGACTTTAGAGCCACAAAATTAAAAGCTTATAATTATATGTCATGGAACGTTACGATTAGCCACATTGCTCAAAAATTAACACTGGTTATTGTATTAATCGTTGGCAGTTACTTCGTATTGCATGGTGACTTGAGCTATGGGGGCATCGTTGCATTTATTATGATTACGAATGTTTTATTTAAACCTTTAGAACAAATTAATATGATTATTGAGCTATTTCCAAAAGCCATTGCAGGGTTCAATAATTTCAGAGAAATCTTGGCGATAGACCCAGAAATACAAGACGACCCGCAGGCTATCAAGATGCCTTCTAAACCTAAAACAATTCAATATAAGGATGTATCATTTGGCTATGGAGAAACACCTATTCTAAATAAAATGAATTTAACAATTTATCAAGGTGAAAAAATTGCGTTAGTAGGACCAAGTGGCAGCGGTAAGACAACGATTAGTTCATTATTACCTCGATTTTACGAAGTAGATGAAGGAGATATTTTATTTGACGGTCAAAGCATTCAATCTATTCGGTTAGCATCTCTGCGTTCAGAAATAGGTGTGGTTCAGCAAGATGTATTCTTATTTTCTGGCACGTTAAGAGACAATATTGTATACGGACATTTAGAGGCTGATGAAGCACAAATATGGGAAGCAATCCGACACGCCCAACTGGAAAACTTTATCAATGAATTGCCATTTGGGCTTGATACGCTCGTAGGAGAAAGAGGTACAAAATTATCAGGCGGACAAAAGCAACGTATATCGATTGCGAGAATGTTTTTAAAAGACCCCTCTATTATTATTTTAGATGAAGCGACGAGTGCGCTTGATATTGAAACAGAAAACAAGATACAAAAAGCATTTAAAAAACTTTCTGAACATAGAACATCTTTAATTATTGCCCATCGTTTATCAACGATTAAAGATGTTGACCGTATTATCTTTATTAAAGACGGTCAGATATTAGAAGAAGGCAGCCATGAGGCACTCATGCAACATGAAGGTCCCTATAAGCAACTTTACTTATCACAATTTACAGACGTTGAGACCTTTTAAATGAACTGAAGTAAAGCGCGTATCATTAACCTGCAGTACTCTGAACTTTTAAAATGATAATTGAATAAAAATGCAATATTTTAAGCTACTTATTTTCTAGACGTTATCAGAGATAAGTAGCTTAGTTTTTGTTTCTATATTTTGGTCATTACAAGTTATGACTACATTTGCTATTGGAACTTATATACCGGAAATATTATCACAATTTGGATTTCATGAAGGATCGCTAAAATACTTAGGATCTGCAGTTATCAATATGTTTTATTTGATAGGCGTTTTCCCTGCACTTTACTTAGTGGAGAAATATGGCCGAAGACCAACTTTAATATAACCCTTCTTGATTACTGCGCTAGCTTTGTTATCATTAGGTATAGTATCGGAAGGAAATACTTCATTTTTAATTATACTTGTACTATTTATTGTATATGGCATTTTCAATACAGCAATGGGGAGCCATCAATGGATTGATCCATATGAATTATTCCCAACGCATGTACGAAGCACCGGCGGGGGGTTACTACTACAGTAAGCCGATTAGCTTCTACTTTAAGTACATTTTTCTTCCCTATGATTTTAGCAAATTATGGGCTAAGTCTAACCATGTATATTTTCTTCATCACTATTATTTATTGGTTTTATACTATCATTGAGTATGGCGCCAGAAACAAAAGAAAAAATCTAGAAGAGACAAGCGCTATTTAAAAACACGTAATTATTGTTTAAGAGGCTGAAATAAATAAAACGCATAGCCTTTTATATGATGTTAACAGTATATGATTGGATTGGAAACGTACTGACTTCATTTTTTTAACCCTCATCATGCTTGCCGGGGCGGGACAATGAAACCTTTGTAAAAAAAGGGTTTCTGTCTTGCCCTTATTTATTTTAGATTTTGATACGGCACTATCTTTTAACGTTTGTCCTCGTAGGTAGTGATTAATTATTTTTAATAATGGTTAAGCTTACATTGAAAAATTAATAAGTAGTATAAATTAATCAAATTTAAAGGGGATGTATGATAAATGAGTAAAGATAATAAAGCTGCAGTTAAGACTGCGCTAGCTTATCTTAGTTTTATAGTAGGCGCTGGGTTTACTACAGGCCAAGAACTATTACAATTTTTCGTTAATCATGGTAACTATGCGTACATTGCTGTGATTTTCACAGGGATTATCGTGACGTTTGCAACTAGACAAATTTCAAAGATTGGTTATCGATTAGATGCGAATACATATGAAATTTCATTAAATAGTATTTTTGGTAAATATGTGGGGAAAATCATTGATTATTTAACGATTTTCTTTTTATTTGGATTAACCGTAGTTATGGTTGCAGGCGGAGGATCTGCTTTATATCAAGGCTTTGGTCTCCCGGTATGGACCGGCTCTTTAGGTATAGTTATTTTATTGTTCGTTGTGTTACAACTTAAATTTAATAAGATTATGACCATACTCAGCATTGTTACACCTTTTTTAGTTATCGCGGTATTGATTATCGCTGGCTATAATATCATTAATCCAACTATCCCGTTTTCAGACGTAGAACAATATATTAAACCATCTAAAACGTCTAGTTCGTTATGGTGGTGGGATGCTATTGTATATGGCGGGTTGATAATTGGAAACAGCTTCAGCTTTTTAACGATAGTGGGGAGCGATTCAATCAGTCATAAAACAGCACGTAGAGGCGCATTTTATGGCGGCCTTTCATTTAGTATCTTGCTATTAATCATGACTTGCGGTTTGATGACAAATATTCAAAATGCCAATAGCGTAGATATTCCAACGTTATTATTAGCAAACGATATTCACCCCTATATTGGTATATTTATGTCTGCAGTGATGATAGGTGTTATCTTTAATAGTTGTATTGGTATGCTGTATCCATTTTTAAGTAGGTTTACACAGCCAAGTAGTAAGGGCTATGTGACGCTATTAACGATTTCATTAATTGTAGCCTTTATCTTAAGTTTCATTGGATTTGTGGATCTCGTGAACTTTGTATTTAAAACATTTGGTTATATTGGGTTATTTATTAGTGCAGCATTATTAATTAGATGGGTATATAATAAATTTAGTAAGAAACGCTTAATGTAATGGATATCAATAGAGGACGTATAGTGTTCAGTTATTTTAACTGAACACTATACGTCCCTTTATTTTTAAGAAATAAAACTCGTGATTGCATCAATTAAACTATAAAATCCTAGAAAAGTGACGATTAATACTACAATGAGTCCGATGATATTGAGCCAAATCGTATTCGCAAATCGTCCCATGAGATTTTGCTTGTTGATAATAATAAAGATAAGTATAGCTACAATAGGTAATATAATACCATTTAGTGCTTGTGCTATTAATAATACTTCCAATGGCTCAAATCCAAGTGCAGAGGTAGTTATACCAACGAGTATAATCACCGTGAAAACAGCTTTATATTTTTTGCTTTCCATTCCACCTTTCCAACCTAATAAACTACTAATTGTAGCAGCTGCACCAGTAGGCGAGGCAATTGCTGATGAAAGTCCTGCTGCGAACAGTCCAATGCTAATTGCAAATGGTGCTGCATCTCCTAACACAGGTTTGAGTGGGCCAGAAAGTTGAATAACACTTTTGACGTCATCGCCTTGTATTAAAGTGGCAGCAGCAATCAAGATAGCAGCTGAAATAATACCGCCTACTGTAATTGAAATGATTGTATCCCAACGTGCAAACTTAAGTTCTCTGATACCATTAAAACGTTCATGTACTGCCGTTGAATGAATAAAGAAATTATAAGGTACTACAGTGGTTCCAATTAATGCGATGACAGTAATAATAGAACCATCAGGAATAGTTGGTACAAAAATACCTTTTAAGATACCTATGACATCAGGTTTAATAACAATCATGGTTGTTATAAAGATGACCCCCATAATAACCATCAGAAAAATCATGACTTTTTCTAGAAATTTATAATTACCAAATAAGCCAATAAGTAAGATAATAATACCTATGACAGGTGCTACGACATGCTCTGGTAAATTTAATAGATAGGCAGCACCAAGTGATGTGCCAATTAAATCGCCGCTTATGTAAGCAGCACAACCAATGGCTACTGCGATTAATGTAAACCAAACAATAATCAGCTTTCCAACTTTATGAGCAAATAATTCTTGGATGGCTTCTCCTAATCCTTCTCTTGTCACTAGTGACAAACGGATGATCATTTCTTGTAAGACGATAGTTGCTATAATTGAAAAAGCGACAGCCCATAATAAGCTATATCCAAATCCTGCGCCACCTTGTGTCATAGTGGTAACCGTGCCAGGGCCAATAAACGAAGCGGTGATAATCATTCCTGGACCAAGTGATTTAATAACTTTTTTTATACTGTTGACCAATATCATCACCCCTCAGCTATTTCGTTTTGTTTAAATATGCTACATGACCAGCTAGTACATATAACACGGCTGTTGAGACAAAATGCGCAGAATTTTGATTTGCATCTTGCATCGGATAAACTTCCACATAATCCATGCCACATAAACCTAATGCGCCAAATTCATAAATCATCGTTAATAATTCATAAGAAGTTAGACCATTGCCATCTACAGGGCCACCTGGATTAAATGCAAAGTCTAATACATCACTACAAATAGTTAAGTAAACAACATCTACGTCTTTACTTGCTTGGTCATAAATAGCTTTGGCATATGCTTTTAAATCTTTGGCTGCACGTATATCATTAATTGTAAGTGTGACTGCGCCAGCTTCTTGAGCGTAGCGTCCTGTTTCTGGTTTATTCCTAGGACCATGTATACCAGTGTGAATAATACTTTCATTACGCACACCATCCGTTTCATACAATCTCATAAATGGCGTGTTTCGTGCGTAGTTTTCACCTTCATAATCAGGCATATTATCATAATGTGCATCTAAATGTATAATACCTATTTTTTTGCCTGTTTTTGCCAAAGATTTAAGAATAGGATAGGTGACGCCATGTTCACCACCAAATCCGACTAAAAATTTCTCGCTTTCCCATAACCTTTTCGTGAAATCAGCAATGTTTTCGTAACTTTCTTTATTATTGTGGGCGACAAATGGCACGTCTCCGGCGTCACCGATAGTTAAATGTTCACTTATATCTATATGGTTTAATTCGGGTAAATATTGACTATAACGTGCCGAACACGCTCTAATTTGTTTAGGGCCTAATTCGACGCCAGTATAGTCACCCCAGGTACTTTCACCTTCAAAAGGTGCACCATAAACAATGACATCTGTATTTAAATCATCTGTTAAAGTCAGATTTTTGCTATTTAAAAAACATGGTATATTACCATAAATATTATTTTTCATAATGTATTTACACCCCTTTGTTGTAAATAGTATATATTGGATAGTTTTTTATTTCAAATAAATTCAGAAAATTCAATTTTCAATACTTTTGAAAATGCTAATATTTCAATACTAAGATAATTTTTTTATTTGAAGTGTGAATTTGAAAATGAAGCGCTTATATAAAAACAAGCTGATTCGAACACCGAACCAGCTTGTTTTAAAATAATATAATAAAAAGCTTAATATTATGCCCAACCACGGAAACGTGTCGCTTCAGCAGTACGTTTAAGACCGACTACATAAGCAGCTAAGCGCATATCCATTTTCCTATTTTCTGCTAAGTCATAAATTTTATTAAAGGCTTCCACCATTTTTTCTTGAAGTTTAACAATGATATCTTCTTCTGACCAATAATAGCCTTGATTATTCTGAACCCACTCGAAGTAAGAAACTGTGACGCCACCCGCACTTGCAAGGACATCTGGTATAATCAAGACGTCTCGATCCGTTAATATTTTAGTTGCTTCTGGAGTTGTTGGACCGTTTGCAGCTTCAGCAACGATATTTGCTTTAATTAAATGTGCATTTTCTTTATTAATTTGATTGGATAATGCAGCAGGGATCAAAATATCACAATCGATTTCAAATAATTTTTCGTTTGGAATGACTTCATCAAATAATGGTGTTACGCGACCATGTTGCGCTTTCAACTCAATTAGACTTTCTATGTCTAGGCCATTGGGGTCATATAAAGCACCACGACTTTCGGAAATTGCAACAATTTTGGCACCTTTATCGTGTAAAATTTTAGCTATAAAACTACCAGCATTCCCAAAACCTTGAATTGCAACGCGAGAACCTGCAATACTCATATTTCTACGTTTGGCAGCTTCTTCAATTGTGATAACCGCGCCAAGTGCTGTAGCACGATTACGCCCTTGAGATCCACCTAAAGATAGTGGTTTACCAGTAATAAATGCGAACGCATTTGAACGGTTAATCTTACTATATTCATCCATCATCCAAGACATAACTTGGGGGTTAGTATACACGTCTGGAGCTGGGATATCACTAGCTGGTCCAACAAATTGAGAGATTGCTTTGACATAGCCTCGTGATAAACGTTCAAGTTCTAAATTACTCATTTCTCTTGGGTCACAGATGACGCCGCCTTTACCACCACCAAATGGTAAATTTGTAATACCGCATTTCATCGTCATCCACATCGATAAAGCTTTAACTTCTTCTACATTAACATCAGGATGAAAGCGAACGCCCCCTTTAGTAGGACCGACAGCTTGATTATGTTGTGCTCGGTACCCTTTAAATGTTTTAACAGTACCATCATCCATCCGAACGGGGATACGGATCTCTAAAAATCTTAGAGGCTCTTTAACAAGTTCGTACATACCATCGTCAAAACCTAATTTATGTAAAGCTTCTTTCATAATTTCTTGAGTTGAAGTTACTAAGTCATTATTTTCTGTCATGGTTAATCTCCTCTATCTATTACTTCAAATTTTAAGTTACTTATATATAAATGTTATCTATAATAAGATATAAAATCAATACTTAGCAACTGAATTTTTGTAAAAGTTAGAAAATTCAGTAAAAGAATGTATATAGAACATTTTAAAAATAGTAATAATTTATAGCTTGTAAATCATTGTAAAGTATATGAAAAGCGAAGGTTTATTATAAACTATTAATAAATAAAATTTCATGGAAATTGGTTAATTATACTAAAAGGTTAATAGATATTGAAATGTTATAGATACAATAGAAAGATAACCCCATGTTACTCAAATATGAAAGATTCGATATAGATACGATTAATTCTATCAATTCTTTTAATTTAATGTAATAAGGTTAATCAAATGCAATCCATACAATAATCTATTATTTTAAATAGAGCTAACAAAGTAAATCGGCTCAATTACAATCCAAAGGCAATGTATAAGTTACTGTAATAAAATGACAGGGAATATGAAATGAGTCATCATACTTATATGTTATATTCCCTATATGATGTTAAGGAGGTAATATTATGACTATCCAATACGCAAAAGATCAACAAGGTGTTTATCAAACGATAACTGTAAACATTAGTAACGGAGCCCATCATATTTTCAAATATTTAAGTACTACAGAGGGTATACAGCAATGGTTTCCACAATTATCATTTCAAGAAAGGGCCGTCGGAGGAAAAATGTATTTTCATATAGCTGAGAGTGAAAATATAGAAATGCGCATTACACATTTTGAAGAAAATAAAGTGATTGGGTTTACATGGGATATTGGTAAAGTGAGATTTGAATTATACGAACACCCCTCATATGTGGCGCTCATTTTTTATGAATATCTACCCTTTGAATTTCCTCATACGGCATTAGATTTTGCAGGTTGGCAATTTCAGTTGGAAAGTATTAAAAATATTGCTGAAACAGGGGAAGCATTAGACCAATACAATTATGATTTTGATGCGAAAAAAACTGAAATAGAAGCTAGTCTAGCCGTGATTTGAATAGAATTAAATACGGATATATCAAAATAAAAATAAGACGAGAATGCGAAACAATAAAAAATTGGTTCGTTTTCGTATTCTCGTCCCTACTTTGTGAGTTTATAGTATATGCTAAATTTGTTTAGCATTAATAATTAGGGTTTTTAGCAGCTTTTTTACCATGTAATATAAAGTAAAACACAATGGAAATAATAATGAGTATAGCCATTGTTACATATAAGTTACGATAACCCATGATTGGAATCATAATACCTAAAATAAATGGTCCTATACCTGCACCGAAATCAGCAAACATATAGAAAGTAGAAGTGGCAAGTCCAATTTTCTCAACAGGTGACTGCTGTATAGCGATTGCTTGAGCGCTAGGTATGATTGTACCGTAACCGATACCAATAAATATAGCTGAGATGAGTAACAGTAAACTTGTATGTGTTGCGCTTAATAATATAAGCCCTAGCATAAAGCTAATTAATACAGGATACATTACTTTATTTTCACCATAATTATCATAGATTTTACCGGTAAATGGGCGTGTGACAAAGGTACTAACTGCATAGATGATAAAGAAGAAACTAGATGCTGTGGTAAGGTTTATTTGTTCCGTATAAACAGTTAAGAATGATAGGACACTGGAATAAGCAATACCAACGAATATAACGACAAAGGAAATAGGTAATGCTTCTTTTTGGATATAAGCATTGATACCTTTAGTACTTGGATCGTCATCATCTTCTGAAGGTTCTGGTTTAGGTAACCCTTTAATCAATAATGAAAAGACAAAAGCAATTATAATCACAATTAAGCTTACGACAAAGATAGACTCAAAACCAAACCGTTGATTTAAAAGGATACCAGTGAACGGACCGATTGCAGACGCAGTTGTTACACTTAGTGCATAGTAACCAATACCCTCGCCTTTACGTTTGTCTGGTATAATACTTGATGAAATTGTTCCTGTAGCAGTGGAAGATAACCCGAAAGCAATGCCATGTAATAGTCTAACTATCATTAAGATAAGTAAACTATTAATTGCAAAGTATAACCCAACAGTAATAATTGAAAAAGTAACACCAAATAGTAATACTTTTTTCGGTTGCAGACTATCAATCACCCGACCAGAAGCTAAACGTCCGAACAACATACCTATAATAAAAATACCGGCAGCTAGACCGCCCATGCTTTCGGAAGCATGATATTTATCAATAGTAAATATAGTAACAGTGACAATTAATGTATAATGTATTAAATACATCAAAAAGTTTGTGATAGTAATGAAGATAAAATCTTTTGACCAGAGTTTATCGTACATATTTAATACCGTCCTTTAATATGAATTTTTCGACCACCATTAATTATAATGAATAACAGATGCTAATGTATAATTAGAATTTTTGAAGTTTATATAAGTTTTACTAATACAAAAGGGTGATTTAATGAATTTTGAGCAGTTATCATATGTCCAGAAGATTTACGAATTAGAATCTATCATTCATGCATCTGAAGCTATGCATATTAGCCAATCTGCAATGAGCCAGTCCATAGCAAACCTAGAGTCAGAATTAGGTTATAAAATTTTTAATCGTTCTCGTAAGGGGACTTTGCCGACTACAGTAGGTAAGCGGTTAATACCTTTGATTATAGAAATTTTAGAAGCACAAACAAATTTATTGTCTGAAGTAGAGGCGTTACATAGTAACATTAAAGGTTCAATAAAAATAGCTACTATACCAACTTTATTTAATAAAATAGTACCTAAAGCTTTATCAAATTTTAAGAAGGATTACGCCCATATTGAGGTAGAAGTATTTGAAAGTGATAGACAAGACATTATTAAAATGATTGAAAATAATGAAATAGATATTGGATTAATAGGTAGAACGGAAAATGAAACATTTGCTCAGAATATCGTGTCACATTCATTGAACTTATCTACAGATTTTAAGTTAATCGTGCCTAAAAAATCTAAACTTGCTTTAAAACATACGGTGGATATGGAAGCAATAAAACAATTTCCTTTTGTACTATATGATCGGAATTTTTACCACGATAATTTTAAAACTTATGAAAATGAAAACGGGCCTTTAAAAATTGTTTTTAGAACAAATAATCCTAGTGTACTTATTAAAACTGTTTCCGAAGGATTAGGTGTTAGTATTGTATCTAGCTTAATGTTAGAGGATGATCCCTTTATCCTCAATGGTTTAATTGAGATGTTGCCCATTGGCTCTCCTTTTGATTATTATATATATTTTACAGCGCTGACAAATGTCGATCGCGCTGATGAACAGACTATTCGTACTTTTATTAATTACTTAAAAAATTAAAACACAAATATGAATCTTAGATTTTGAAACAAAAAGTGGGAACGAACTAGAAATCATACATAGATAGTTTGATTCCATCTGTTTATTCCCACTTAGGTTAAATAGAATTTTTAAAAACGCATTGCTTTAAACGATTAAATATTAAATGTTAGGTCGGATGCTTGTAAGCTTATTTTGAATATTATAGTTTAAGCATGTATTTTATTTATAAAACGATAAAATTGCGTTATATCCGACAACTGCTGGTTACACTTTGTACTATCGTAACAAATATAGTCCCCTTTTTTAGTGTATTGTCCATCACTTGAAGTGCGTGTTTTACGCATGAATAGTGCCACGTTAGATTCTTTATTACAAATAGCACAAAACCCCTTTACAGTTTGATGAGATATATCACCATAAAAACCGTTAAACCTACCTTGTGCATCATAGTAGATTATGAATTTTCTGTTAGAAGCTAGGTCATTCCAACCTATATAGGTACTTTCTAAAAGTACTTCGTTACTTATGAATGGTGCTTTTAGTTTTTTTATTTTGCGGAATACTTTTTCTATTTGCTTATTTGATGGTTGCTCAAACGGTATAACATAAGTTTGTAAGGTTTCTAAAACTTTTTCTACTTGCTCCTTTGAAATTTGCATATACATTAATTTTTCAACTGTATAAATAATTGTCTCGTCTGTTTCATAAAACGTATTATAAATCTGTTCTTTAGTCATTTGTTTTATGGATGCTATCGTATTTAAGTCATTAACAGATTTATAGGCACTAAACAAATGCGCGATATGCACTTTTATATCATTAAATTGATATGGATAGATTTGTCTTTCCAATTTTAAAATTCCTTTCACATTCATTTTTAAAACCAAAAAAGACGCTCTGTGAAAAGAAACTTTTAACAAAGCATCTTAACTAAAAACAGTCATTACTTTGTATTAATAATACAGCATGGTTATGCAACATATCATCATCTCCAGATACTATATTTGATTGCTTTATACCAAAATAGTAAACGGATGTCAATAAGGCGTTATATCAATAGCTGCTTATTCTTAGTGGAGATTAAATAGTTAAAATAATAAAAGCAAAGCAATTCGTAGAAATAAAAGGAAAAATTACATATATTGTACACACATAGTATACAAAAAAGCGCTTTTATTGTATAATACATGTAAATATTAGATATTTGTCCACTACGAAAATACATTGCAGTTTCTGTAATAGACAAAGGAGTTTTTAATTATGAAAAAAATAATGATTACAGGTGCTTTAGGTCAAATCGGTACAGAACTCGTTATCAAATGTAGAACATTATATGGGAATGATAATGTGCTCGCTACAGACATTAGAGAGCCAGACGTTGATTCTGCTATTGCTCAGGGTCCTTTTGAAATTTTAGATGTTACAGATAAAAATCATATGACTCAAATTGTGGAATCGTTTAAGCCAGATACATTTATGCATATGGCTGCGTTACTATCTGCAACAGCTGAAAAAAACCCTCAATTTGCATGGGACTTAAATATGGGAGGTTTATTGAATGCTTTAGAGGTAGCTAGAGAATATCATTTACAATTCTTTACCCCTAGTTCTATCGGTGCATTTGGCCCTTCGACCCCAAAAGTGAACACACCACAAGTTACAATCCAACGACCAACGTCTATGTATGGTGTGAATAAAGTTGCTGGCGAGTTATTATGCCAATACTACTTTGATAAATTTGGAGTGGATACAAGAAGTGTTAGATTCCCCGGTTTAATTTCACATATTAAAGAGCCAGGTGGGGGCACAACAGATTATGCAGTTGATATTTATTTTAAAGCAGTTAGAGAAGGACACTATTCAAGTTATATTGCTAAAGACACGTTTATGGATATGATGTATATGGAAGATGCAATTGATGCGATTATCCAATTAATGGAAGCAGATGGGGTGAAATTGATTAACCGTAATGCTTATAACTTAAGCGCGATGAGTATCGAACCTGAAATGGTAAAAGAAGCAATTCGAGAGCATTATCCAGAGTTTCAATTAGATTATGAAGTAGACCCTATAAGACAGAATATTGCCGATAGTTGGCCAAATAATATCGATATAAGTTGTGCAAGAGCAGAATGGGGCTTTAACCCGAAATATGATTTAAATAAAATGACTGAAGTTATGTTAAATGAAATTGCAAAAAAAGATAAAGTAAGGTAAGCCTGTGAGCACTCAATAGGATGAGTGACTAGGCCAAATGATATGCTCCTTCTAAAGTAGACGTTAAAAAGTTGGCACTTTAGAAGGTTTTTTTATGTTATCAGTAATAGCTGAATCCATTTGTTAAAGTATTTATATCAAGATATGAAAGATGCTTCACCTGTGGGATGTGGGTTGGACAACGAAATTAATTTAGAAAAAAGCGGTTTTTTGTTTTGCTTATTTTGTCATATTGATGTTCCATTTAGCTTATAAATCAAGCTTAAATAGTGAAAATACTTCATATTAATATTTTTTAAATTTTTTGAAAATTATTGAACGAAACTATTCTGATTGATATACTTTATTATATTACTTAATAATAGAACATTGGGAGGATATAGTCATGTCAGAAAAAATAAATTTTGTGCAACGTGAAACACTTAAAGAAAAACCAGATCCAAGTCAATTAGGATTTGGACAATACTTCACAGATTATATGTTAAGTTTCGACTACGATATTGATCAAGGATGGCATGATTTGAAGATTGTGCCTTACGGACCAATTGAACTTTCTCCAGCAGCTCAAGCATTACACTATGGCCAAGCAGTATTTGAAGGTTTGAAAGCTTACAAACATGATGGCGAAGTAGACCTATTCCGTCCATCTGAGAACTTTAAACGTATTAATAATTCATTGGCGCGTTTGGATATGCCGAAAATTGATGAAGAGGTACTGTTAGAAGGGTTAAAACAATTAGTTGATATAGAACGTGATTGGGTGCCAGAAGGTGAAGGCCAGTCATTATACATACGTCCATATGTTTTCGCTACTGAAGGTATCTTGGGCGTCCGCCCTTCATATTCATATAAATTATTAATTATTTTATCTCCATCAGGTTCATACTATGGTGGCGCATCATTAAGCCCAACAAAAATTTATGTGGAAGATGAATATGTACGTGCAGTACGCGGTGGCGTAGGCCATGCTAAAGTAGCAGGCAATTATGCTGCTAGTTTATTAGCACAAACAAATGCCTCAGCGCAAGGATATGATCAAGTATTGTGGTTAGATGGTGTGGAACAAAAATATGTAGAAGAAGTAGGAAGCATGAATATCTTCTTTGTAGAAAATGGTAAACTTGTCACACCAGCATTAAACGGTAGTATTTTGCCAGGTATTACGCGTAAAACAGTAATTGAATTAGCACAAAATTTAGGATATGAAGTAGAAGAACGTCGCGTTTCTATTGATGAACTTATTGAAGCGCATCATAAAGGTGAACTGACAGAAGTATTTGGTACAGGTACTGCAGCAGTTATTTCTCCAGTAGGTCAATTGAAATATGGTAACACTGAAATCGTTATTAACAATAACGAAACAGGTGAAATTACACAAGATTTATATGACAATTATACTGGTATCCAAAGCGGTAAACTTGCAGACCCACAGGGTTGGAGAGTAGTTGTACCTAGATATTAATTTATATAAAACTAATCGATTGTTATGCAAAATTCGAGGCTGGGGCATAAAAATAATGTCTCAACCTCGAATTTTATATAGGCAGCAGATATCTCATTGGAAAATGAATGGGTATTTGATTATTTTATATGGTGCTAATTTAAATAGATAGCTTTTATGAATGGTACGTTTGAGCTCATAGTCATGTTAGATTATCTTTGTATAACATGTAACAATGCGACACAAATTCAGAAATTATAAAGAATATTACTTCCAATAACCAAATAGCGGTCCATCATTGCCATATATTGGGTCTGTTTGAGGTAAGCCTACACTTTTAATATTTTCTAAATTCTGAGGCCATTCATCCGGTTGCCCAGTACAAAAGTCATAATCAGCACCGTTTGGATACGCACCTATCACAGCAAATGCGTCTTGACTATCAATAAGTTTATGCCCGAATCCCGCTGGAAGTATGACAACATCACCATATTGAATACCGGTTTTAGGACCATTTTCACCACCTAATTGAACTGTCGCTTTACCTGAAACAACCACTAACACTTCATGCGTATTGCTATGATAGTGATGTTTTGGAAATATGCCCCCACGCCAAGTGTTTAACCAGTTATTAAATTTTAAAATATCTAGAGGGCTGTCCACATCATTGATTACATTTTTGTATAATAATAAGGGATATTGAGCGTTGTTTGGAATGGCGCCATCCTGGTCACGAAAAATCGTTTCGACTTCAATTTTTTTATCTGACATTATTGGTTTCACCTCTTTAGCTATTATTACTATATCTCATTACCGAGATGTTAATATTTTAAACCACAGTAAATAATCTTAGCATCAGGTACATAATTTGTTCCTTAATCTATTTTTATATTAAAATAAACAAGCAGATTAGATTATACATACTGTTAATACATAGGAGCTGTTCAGAACATGAAATGGATATTATTTGATAAAGATGGCACAATTATCTATTTTGATCGTAGTTGGATGAAAATAGGACTACAATTAGTAGAAGATTTTATGGAAAAATATAAAGAAGATATTAATAATATTGATGAAAGTTATGCATATTTAGGTGTAGTAGACGGTGAAATACAACCTGGGACAATTATGGCATCGGGCGCATTAGACGAGATGGTTAAAGCATTTTGTAAAATTGCAAATCAAGATGTGACGCAGTGGGCACAACAAAGGAGCCAAACACTTGTTGATAATAGAGTCCCAGAAAATGTATTAGTAGAAGGAATTAACGAAACTTTAGAAACACTTCAACAAAGAGGCTATAAAATGGGGATTGTTACAAGCGATTCTAAAAAGGGCGTAGAACAATTTTTAGAATATACACAATTTGAGCGTTTTTTTGATATTGTAATTTCTACAGAAGCAGATGCAGTAGAAAAACCAAACCCAGAAGTACTCAATTCGCTATTTTATAGATATGAAGTAGATCCTAAAGATGTTGCTATTGTCGGGGATACTGCTAACGATATTCAAACAGGTGTAAATGCACAATTAGGCTTAAAAATTGCGGTTTTAACAGGCGTTGGGTTAGAAGAAGAATTTGCTAAAGCAGATTACATTTTTGACAATGTAAATGATATTGTAGATGTATTAAAATAATAGGATAGGTATATAAAATATGTCATAATATACGTAACGTATATTATGATTTTTTTATTTGAAACGTATGGGGGTGATTGAATGATTGATGGGAAATATGCAGATTATCGCGGAGAAATTTATAAAGTTGTAGAAATCGTAAGTAATGAAGTGTTATTAGTAACTGAAGATGAACAAGCGACGGCATTTGGTTTTGAAGCGCAAACCAATCGTCACACGACGCACACTTTATATTACAAACATGTAGCAAGAGATGATATTGATGAATTGTATGAACTCTATCAAGAAGCGAGATATAGTGGTGCCATATTTGACTTGTACCAAGACGTGGATGGCCAATTGTATATAGGCACAGAAGACGAAGATAAAGCAAGTGCATTTGGACTCAGTCAAACAGATGAATATTATTTTAGTAAATACGTTGATGAAGATGAAATAGAAAAAATTATTTATAGAAATCATATAGAGTAAATGCAAGTCTATGCTTTTGCATCAGTTATAGCATATTTACGCTGTTTAAATAAAAAGAGGTTCAAAAATAAGCAATGTTTTGACATTGCTTATGATATCAGCAGCAGATGGCTGAAATGAAAATATAATAAAGTGCTACTTCTTCATTTACGAAGCTTAGTAGCACTTATGCATGAGTCTAAGTTTATGTAGTCTACTGGGCTCTAATAGCACACTACATATGAATTGTAGCTCGCAATCTTAGCAGCGTTTATATTTTTTCTAGTCATTTTTGCCAAAGTAGAACAACAAAATTATTTTATAAAAATATGGTTTCTGCTTCTCTCACCAAGTATTGGCAAAGAGCGTTAGAAACTATAAAATCAATATACATCTGTATTACGTTAGCTATGGTTTATAACATATTTGAATCCGAATTGTGAATAGCTGTCGGATGTGTTTAATTAACCAAACTAGCGTTGGTCAACACTACGATAAGTATCAATGATATGACGGATCTTATCAATCACTGGGTTTAACGATTCGGGATTTGAATGTAAATCATACTCATTGATATTTACTCTAACGACTGGACAAGCATTGAATTCACTAATCCAATCTTCATAACGTTGAAATAATTTCTGCCAATATTCAGGATCCGTTTCAATTTCCATTTGACGGCCACGTTGTTTAATACGATCAATGACTTCGTCATAGTCACATTCTAAGTAGATAAGCACATCTGGTTTAGGGAAGTAAGGAGTCATGACCATTGCATTAAATAATTCTGAATACGTATTGAAGTCCTCTGGGCTCATAGTGCCTTGTTCTTCATGCATTTTAGCAAAGATGTCCACGTCTTCATAGATAGAGCGATCTTGGATAAAGCCGCCACCGTATTCAAACATACGTTTTTGTTCTTTAAAACGTTCCGCTAAAAAGTAAATTTGTAAATGAAAGCTCCAACGTTCAAAGTCATTATAAAATTTATCTAGATAAGGATTTTGGTCTACATTTTCAAAAGATGTTCTGAAATTCAACCTTTTAGCTAATGCCTTGGTTAATGTAGATTTACCAACGCCGACTGTACCAGCGATTGTAATTACAGCATCTTGAGGTATACCGTATTTATTCATGCTCATTTCCTCCGATCAATGGTTTCACTAAGTTTAATATATAGTTATAATCATTTTCTTGTTTCATAAAGTCTAAATCAGTTGTATCTATGTGAATAACGCGCTCGCCGTCTGCTTCTAATGAACTATAATAGGCATTGTAATCTCGTTTTAGATTAAGCAAATAGTCATCTTCGATCTGGTGTTCGAAACTACGATTACGTAATGCAATACGTTTTTTTAAAACTTCTAAATCAGCATCTAAAAAGATGATGATATTAGGCATTTCTAAGTCTTCAGTTAAAATATCATAAATTCTTGAAAACTTGCTAAATTCAGTAGGAGTTAAAGTGTTATTTGCAAATATTTTATTTTTATAAATATGATAGTCACTGACGATGCCAGTAGAAATTGATGCAAGATCTTGAAATTGTTTATAACGATTGCATAAAAAGAACATTTCTGTTTGGAAGCTCCACTTGGAGATATCTTCATAGAAATCAGATAAAAAGGGGTTTTCGTTTACAATTTCTTTTTCTTCATAATAATTAAAAGTTTGGCTAAGTTTATGTGCTAACGAAGATTTACCGACGCCAATCGGGCCTTCTACAGCAATAAATTGTTTTTTCATGTTTTTACCGCTCCAATGTTAAAATAGACAATAAATATTGTACCATATGTGAGGTGATAGACACATGTTAACTGACCAATTTTATATGAAAATAGCGATTGAAGAGGCTAAAAAGGCTGCCAATATCGGAGAAGTACCGATTGGAGCAATTATTGTGAGAGATGGAGAAGTGATTTCACGAGCACACAATTTGCGAGAAAGTACTCAAAACCCTACAGCACATGCTGAACATATCGCTATTCAAAAGGCATCTCAATATCTTAAAAGTTGGAGATTAGAAGGGTGTAAACTTTACATTACTTTGGAACCTTGTGTAATGTGTTCAGGTTCTATAGTGATGAGTCGTATTCCTGAAGTCATATACGGAGCAAAGGACCCAAAAGGTGGCTGTGCAGGGAGTCTTATGGACCTCTTACAGGAATCTAGATTTAACCATCGAGCAAACGTTAAAACCGGCATATTAGAAGAAGAATGTAGTGAATTGTTAAAAGTATTTTTTAAAGATATTAGACAAAAGAAAAAACTCATACGAACAGAGGATAATACAAATAATGAAACATTTGGTAGAATATGAAATGTGTTACAAAATTGTGGCAAATGATAGATGTGTAATTTTGAGATATAGATGAAACGGGGTAAATAAATGATAAATTTAATTGCAACAGACATGGATGGTACATTATTGAACGCTGCGCACGAAATATCAGATGAAAATATTCGAGCTATCAAATATGCACAATCACACGGTATTACGGTAGTTATCGCTACTGGGCGTGCATTTTATGAAGCCAATGCACCAATCAATCAAACTGATTTAAAAGTGCCCTATATATGTTTGAATGGTGCAGAAGTACGAGATGAATCATTTAATATTATGAGTACTTCAAATTTAAATAGAGAACTCATTAATCGAATTACTGATGAACTAAATAAAGAAAATATTTTTTACCAAGTATATACTAATTTGGGTATTTACACAGAAAACCCATTACGTGACTTAGAAATTTATATTGATATCGCTCAACGCGCGGGCCAAGAGGCTGATGTTGAAAAAATAAAAAGTGGTATTCAAAAACGTATAGATAACGGGACTTTAAAAGTTGTTGATAATTACGACAAAATTGAGGATACTCCAGGTGAAATCGTCATGAAAATATTAGCATTTGATAGTGATTTAGAAAAAATTGATCGAGTTAGTGAAATTTTAGCGCAATCTGGAAGTTTAGCAGTTTCTTCTTCTTCTAGAGGGAATATTGAAATTACACATTCAGATGCTCAAAAAGGCATCGCATTAAACACGATTGCAGAACGCCTGAATATTGATATGGAAAATGTTATGGCGATTGGTGATAACATGAATGATGTATCTATGTTAGAGCGTGTCGGCTATTCAGTCGCTATGGATAATGCAGCGCCAGAAGTCAAAGCGATTGCGAAATACCAAACAGATTCTAATGAACAAAGTGGTGTAGGAAAAGCAATTATGACGTTACTTAAAGAAAACAACAAAATATAGCATGAGGTGAAAGAGGGAATGAAAGGATTAATCATTGTTGGTAGTGCTAAAATGGGCTCTCATACTAATGCACTGGCTCATTATTTGAAAGGTCATTTTAAAGACCAATCTTTTGAAGCGGAAATATTTGATCTGGCAGAGCAACCCATTCATCAACTTGATGTTTCTGGCGTATCTAAGCCAAGCGAAGTATATAAAAATAACTTGAAAATGCTACAAACTAAAGCTAGAGAAGCAGATTTCTTTGTTTTAGGTACACCAAATTATCATGGGTCGTATTCTGGTATTTTAAAAAACGCACTAGACCATTTAACGATGGATGACTTTAAAATGAAACCAGTTGGCTTAATAGGGAACAGTGGTGGCATTGTAAGTGCTGAACCACTATCCCATTTACGTCTGATTGTACGTTCGTTACTTGGTATTGCAGTGCCAACACAAATTGCGACGCATGATACGGATTATAATAAATTGGATGATGCTACATATTATTTAGATAATGAAGAATTTCAATTACGCGCGAGATTATTTGTGGAGCAAATCATTGCTTTTGCGAATAATAGTCCATATGAACACTTGAAATAGCACGTATAGCATATCCATTACGCATTAGGTTGCAGTGATATTAAAACGGATAATAGCATATCTATTTTTTTATGGAAAATAATCAAGTTTTTAAAGGAGAGCATATAAAATCAAAGTCATTTTTAATGACGATTCATTTTATATGCTCTCCTTTTTGGTATGTTAATTAAGATGACGAATGAAGCATTGAATCAACAATTAAATGGTATTGTTCAATAATGTGTTTGATTTTTTCTAAGTCGATGTCGTGTAAGTAGATACATCTTTCATCGTATTGGTCTCTTGATTTTTTTAAAAGATTGAGTTCTATGAAATGGTTGATTTGCATAGAGATAGGTGAGTTTTGAACTTGTAATTGTTTCTTTAAATCTAATGCATTCATTTTGCGTTTATTAAGGTAGCGTAATTTATCTAAAATAATAATCTCAGATATAGTAAGGTTCAAATTCTGTTTTACTACTTTATTTATGAGACCTCTTTTTTCTTCATAAATAATTGTGTTCATATTATCACACCCTTTTTAAAATGACATTTACACCTTAGTTTGATAACGATGATTGAAATCGAATGTTATGTGTTGGATATCACGCCATGGGTTTCTATACTTATGAATCTCAGAAGGTTGATAACCTATAAAACGTTTAAAAAGATAGCAATAATCATCTTGAGTACGAAAACCATAACGCTGTTGTATTGTATTTAATTGATCGTCTTCAAGTAAATCACAAATGGAAGCGTGGATTTTAGAAGACGTTATATAGTTAGATAGTTTGCAACCCATCAATGCTGAAAATTCTCTTGATAAAAAACTATTATTTACAAAAAATTGATTAGCGATTTGTTGGCAAGAGACTTTCGTGGTTAAATGTGTGTTTACATAATGAACCACGTCTTTAATTAAACGATGTTTATAATTATTTTGAATTTCAGTGTATTGAGAAGCGCCATAATCTAAAACATAAATACTTTTGATTAATCGATTGATGGATTGATTAAAACGGTGGTTGGATTTATGTTGAATCGCCTTAATCATATCGGAAAATTGGATGTGTAAATCGTATTTCTCTGGGATATATGTATTATTTTTATCGTTTTGGTGAGAGCTGCACTGATAATAATAAAAATTATTGATAGATAAGCAAATTAAAGTGCCATTAAAAGAGATATGTTTAACGCATTCGTAGTCGTGGATATGAAATATATCGCCCACTTTAAAATGATGAAAAGTATTGTTTTTTAAAATGATTAAAGTGCCTTCTAATATTAAAAAAATATTGAAGCAGTGTCGTTTGCTTAATTGGTTAAGCGGGGCATGCGTAGTATAATATATATTTAAATTGTAATCCATTTTGTCTTTTTCACCACTTACATCAAATAAAAATTAATTTCAAACTACTACAGTCATTATTTTAATATGAAAATTGTATATAGAACATTAATAAAATTTAACAGTTAATACACAATATTTTATAATTAGTTATATATGGACGTATTTAGTAGTAATATTTTTAAATGAACCATTAAAATTTTACTATTATACATTTGATTAATGATTGGGAGAAAAATTAATTTATATAGTGCAATATTTACATTGACAAAATATTTTGAAAGTAGATTAAATAAGGGTTAAGAAATGGGGCACCCATATCCGTATACAAAATTAAAATGTTTTTCTGTTCAAAAGGAGTCAAGTCTCAACAGTTGAAATTTTAAATTTAACTGTTGGCGTACACTACAATAAAAATAGAAACCCTATGTTGGTATTCCAAAAATTCCCAATTTGAAGATACATATTATCTAAAAATATCCTACGCCGCTTATAATTGTTGTTCAAAGTAGTCTTATTTAAGTATGTTTATATGGGTGGGACGTTTATTTTTAGTAAGACATATATAGTTCATATTGTTACTCATTGTAAATAGAGTTATGGTTATTAATATTTTATAATAAGGTGTCATTTTGGGATATTTGCTATAAAATTTTAAACCTTATATTTAATATTGCAATGCATTAAATAAAAAAAGAGACCCAGCTGGGTCTCTGATAGTCTATAAAAATGATGTCTTCTAAAGCGTTACTTTTCATATATCGTTATTGATGCATAATAATATGAGTCGATATAGTCGACTCTAAAAATATTTTCCACTTATCATCCATTTTATTTCATAGCGTTATCTTCTGTATTTTAATTTTGCAAAAGCATCATGTTGATGAATTGATTCTTCATTTCTACATTCAATGTCAAAACCTTCAATCCAATCAAAATCGACTAAATCTGCAGCAATCAGACGGATTAAGTCTTCGACAAATCTAGGGTTTTCATAAGCGTGTTCTGTAACACTTTTTTCATCTGGACGTTTTAATATAGGGTAAAGTATGGAGCTTGCATTGGCTTCCATGGCATCTAAGATTTTTTCTTTATAATCATCTGTTAAATTAGCGTCTTTACTTAAATAAGCTTTAACAGTTACAATACCACGTTGGTTGTGTGCTGAGTATTCGCTGATTTCTTTTGAGCAAGGGCAAAGTGTTGTCACTGCGACTTGAAGTGTAATTTCTTTACGTGTAACGTTTTCTTTATCTATAGCCATACCATAAGTTACATCTGCATGACCTACAGCTTTAATATTTGTAATTGGGCTATGACGATCAAAGAACCATTTAGCTGATACATCAAGTCCGGCAGCGTTTTGTTCCATGCGTTCTTGCAAACTTCGTAAAAGACGATATAAAGAATCGAAATCTAATTCAATACCATTGTCATAATGCTTTTCAACACTTTCTAAGATACGACTCATGTTAATACCTTTTTCATCTTGATTAAGACTTGTTGAAAAACTGAAATTTCCAGCTGTTTGAAAACGATCTACTAATACCGGATATACAAGATTTTTAATACCTACTTCTTCAATTTCAAACAAGAAATTTTTGTTTGTGCTTTGTAAATCTTTCATTTCTTCTTTAACGGTTGGTTTTGTCCCTTCGATTGGGTCAACAGAGCCAAAATGTTTCCATCGACCTTCTCGAGTTGATAAATCAAATTCTGTCATGATATTGCCTCCACTTAAGATTCAAAGTTATAAGTCCAATAAGGTTCAACTTCTAAAAAGCTTTGCGCTTCTCCAGATACATCAGGTGTAGCAAGTTGTTTCAAAAATGGCCCTGTTTGAGATGCGTGCGCTTCAAATGCACGAAGTTTAACCTCTTTATAATCACTGATCTCATTTAGAATGTCTGGTTCACCTAATTTTTCGGGTGCGTCATTACTAAATGCAACAAGTTGTAGACGGGGTCTTTCCGCTGCTTTCATGCGTCCAACAGTTCTAACAACTGCTTCTGCAGTAGCTTCATGGTCAGGATGCACTGCGAATTGAGGATAGAATGAAATGATCACTGATGGGTTTAATTCATCGATTAATGATTTTATCATCTCGTCCATTTCATCATGTGGTTCAAATTCTACCGTTTTGTCACGCAAACCCATTTTACGTAAATCAGTTATACCAATTGCTTCCATTGCATTCTCTAATTCTTTTTCACGAATATCTGGTAAAGATTCACGTGTGGCAAATGGTGGATTACCTAAATTTCGTCCCATTTGACCTAGTGTTAAACAAGCGTATGTGACTGGTACGCCGTTATCTATATAACGTGCTAATGTGCCTGCAGATGAGAATGATTCATCATCTGGATGTGGAAAAATAACTAATACATGGCTCTCCTCTGTCATGATTCATCCTCCTTATGCGTTAAATGGTTGAGTACTTATTTCTAATGCTGCCGCCAATTGTCCTTCATAATTAAAGCCAGCTAATAGAAGCTCACCATGCTCATTTATTTCATAATGTGTTAAACCTTGCACATAGACCCAACCGCCATCTTTCAATTTTAATCCTACGCGATACGGGTCTTTATTGCCGCCTTTAAGCTGTGCATGTTCAAAAGTTACTTGAATGTTTCTTAAAAAAGTGCCTGCGTTAAATACACGTTGGTCAAAGTGAGCAGCGTATGCGCCGTTAGTCGTTTCGACATGTAAATACACAGGTTTATCTTCATATGAAGATAGTAATGTTTGTACTTTTTCATCAATTATTTGTTCCAAACTTTTGCCTCCTTGATTCCAAACCCCAAAACTTTTATGATATCAATTGTTTTAAACAAGTGTCATTGAAAATAATCAGTCTAACCTTTAGTGTAAACTGACTTAAACACATTTTCTACCTGAAAAATGAATTTTATCTTAGATTTGTACGTAATATTTTGATTATCTTTCTATTTTACTAAAAAAGCCTTGAAAAATGTATCAGTCTGCTCATTTGGTATTTTGAGCTTAAAATTTATAATGGGAAATTATTGGGGATTCATTTTCTGTAAAAAATATAGAAAAAACGTATAATAAGAAGTATAATAATGTTTTATTTGTTGCAAACAAAAATCAATGACATAAGGAGGGCAACGGTAAATGAAAATTACAAATTTAGGATCCCGTGACTATGCTTCATTTTATGTTGCATGTGAATTATTTAAACAAATGAGCCAACAATCACACAGTAAATTAGGCTTAGCTACAGGTGGAACTATGGTTGATGTGTATGCATTTTTAGTAGATTTGCTCAAAAAGAACCAATTAGATGTTTCAGGTATCGAAACATTTAATTTAGATGAATATGTCGGATTGTCGGCATCACATGAACAAAGTTATCACCGTTATATGAATGATATTTTATTTGAGCGTTATCCATATTTTACGCAATCTTTGATTCATGTCCCGAACGGTGACGCAGATGACTTAGCAGCGGAAACTAAAAGATATGAAGATTTAATCAACCAACAAGGACCAGTAGATATTCAAATTTTAGGTATTGGGGAAAATGGTCATATCGGCTTTAACGAGCCAGGTACAGATATGAATAGTACGACTCAAGTCGTTAATTTGACTGAAAGTACAATTAACGCGAATAGTCGTTATTTTGATAATGAAGATGAAGTGCCAAAACAAGCTGTGTCAATGGGTCTAGCTTCTATTTTGAAAGCAAAAAGAATTATTTTATTGGCTTTTGGCGAGAAAAAAAGGGCAGCAATAGAACAATTAGCGAAAAATGAAGTGGATAAACAAGTACCTGCTACAATTTTACACGCACATCCAGATGTAGAAATTTATGTAGACGATGAAGCGGCACCACGCTTTTAAACTTTCAGTTTAAATCATCTCTGAATGGGTAAACATGTATATGTGTAAGTTTTTAAATAAAGTAAATTAGCTCATGTATATCATGGCTATAATTAATTCAAGAAGGGATGATCATATTGGAATTACAACTAGCAATTGATTTATTAAATAAAGAGCAAGCTACAGAGCTTGCAAATAAAGTTAAAGATTATGTAGATATCGTAGAAATTGGTACGCCAATCGTTATTAATGAAGGTTTGCCAGCGGTACAACATTTAAATGATAATATTGATGGTGTTAAAGTGTTAGCTGACCTTAAAATTATGGATGCGGCAGATTATGAAGTGAGCCAAGCGGTTAAATTTGGTGCTGACGTCGTTACTATTTTAGGAGTTGCAGAAGATGCATCAATCAAAGCTGCAGTAGAAGAAGCACATAAAAATGATAAAGAATTATTAGTGGATATGATTGCAGTGCAAGATTTACAAAAACGTGCTAAAGAACTTGATGAATTAGGCGCAGATTATATCGCAGTGCATACTGGTTATGACTTACAAGCTGAAGGCAAGTCTCCATTGGAAAGTTTACGCCAGGTGAAGTCAGTAATTACAAACTCTAAAGTAGCAGTAATTGGTGGTATTAAACCTGATACAATTAAGGAAGTAGTGGCAGAAGAGCCAGATTTAGTTGTCGTTGGCGGCGGTATCGCAAATGCAGACGATCCAGTAGCAGCTGCAAAACAATGTAAAGATGCGATTGAAGGCAGATAGTATGACTGAAATTACAAATTATCGTTTAATCTTAGATGAATTAGATCATACACTTTCACACGTGAGAGATAGTGAGGCACAGGCGTTTTTATCACAAGTGATTAAAGCAAATCATGTATTTGTAGCAGGCAAAGGACGTTCAGGGTTTGTAGCGAATAGCTTTGCGATGCGCTTGAACCAGCTTGGAAAATACGCCTACGTTATTGGTGAATCGACAACACCTTCGATTACTGAAAATGATTTGTTTATCGTTATTTCAGGCTCAGGTTCAACGGAACATTTGAGATTATTAGTGGAAAAAGCTAAGTCGGTAGATGCAGAAGTTGTGTTATTATCCACAAACCCAAGTTCAGCTATTGGAGCACTTGCTAATACAGTGATAGAATTGCCTGCTGGAACAAAGTATGACGCAGAGGGATCATCACAACCCTTAGGAAGCCTTTTCGAACAAGCTGCACAAGTTTTTCTAGACAGTATCGTACTTGATTTAATGAAAGAACTTAAAGTCGATGAAGAAACAATGCAACGAAATCATGCTAATTTAGAATAATAGTTAACATTTCTTACATTGATTACGATAATCGTATGTGATTTATACAATAGGACGGAGAAGAAATCTTATTAAAAATTAGATTTCTTCTCCATTTTTTTCGCTAATGGTTAAATGTGTAGATATACAAATTAAAAGCAACCATATAACAAACCTAGATACTACATTGTTATACAGAATGAACATGTATGCTAAATTCAGTAGATAAAACGACTGAAACTTACCTATTTTGTATGAGCTAATTCAAATAAAAGAGCATTTATCAATAAAGCATATAAATAAGGCAATAGTTCATATTGGACCACAACGTATCTTTAGCAAATTATCTTGTTTTTATTGGTATTTCATTTGTTCTCTTTATTTGAAAAAAATGGGATTATTACCCATTTTCTATCTATTTTTTAAACTTTTAAGGTATAAATGATAAAAAGTTTGAGAAACTTTTAAATTTTTGGGATAAACTTGTCATTTAAAACCCAAGTGTTTTTGTTATAGCATCTTATATATTAAATGTTAATATATTTTGTATAAAAGTTAACAAAGGGAGTTGTCATAACGTTGGAGATTTTAGAAAAAGTGGAAAATCAAGCTAGAACTCAACCACATCACATAGCACTGACATTTAATGCACAACATATGACTTATGCTGAATTAGAAAATGACATGAAAATAAAAAGCACATTATTTTGGTCTATACCCAAACATAGCTTTGTTGGATTGGTTATTCAAAACCCCCAAACCACAATTTCCTTATATTTAGCATTATTAAAAAGGGGTTGTGTCCCGTGTGTTTTTGATTATCGATGGACGAAAGAACAGATTAATAATTTAGTAGAAAAATATGGAATCCCTTATTTGATGTATGAAGACCATCACTTAATACATACTAAAGCCAACAATGATAAATTGGACTTTAATGAAGACTTATTGCATATTGGTTTTACATCTGGAACGACTGGGATACCAAAAGCCTATTATAGAGGAGAAAAATCTTGGGTTAAGTCATTTATTGAAAATGAGCAATTATTCGAAAGGGCAATTGGTACCATCATTGCACCTGGGCCTTTATCACACTCGTTATCATTATATGCTTGTATTTACGCTTTATATACAGGAAGAGCTTTTATTGGGCAACAATATTTTGACGCTGAAAATATAATGAAAAATATACAAGGGAGACTAGACAATATAGCTTGTTTTCTAGTTCCGACGATGATACAAGCTTGTCTTTCAACTCAAATATGTATAAAAGGAAATCATTATATTTTGAGTACGGGAGATAAACTGACATTATATCATCGTCAACGGGTTAACACATTTTTTCCTAATAGTGATTTAATAGAATTCTTTGGGACATCAGAAGCTAGTTTTATAAGTTATAACTTTAATAATAGCGCACCATCAGAATCAGTTGGAAAATTATTCCAAAGTGTAAAAATGAATGTTGATCAGCCTGATGAATTAGGCATAGGTGTATTAAAGATACAAAGTGAATTGGCTTTTAGTGGTTATGTTGAAGAAGGGATATGTTACTATACTTGGATTGAAACAGGTGACTTCGCTTTTTATGATAACAATGGCTATTTATACTTACGCGGTAGAAAACATGACCGTATGATTATTGGTGGACGCAATGTTTATCCTTCTGAAATTGAAAACAGTGCACAACAATTACATATATTTGATGAAGTAATCGTCATAAATGAAACACATTCAAAATTTGGAGAAATTGCTGTATTACTGTATACAGGGGATGAAGAAGTGACCTATAAGTACTTTAAATCATTAATGATGCAACGTTTAGCTCGATATCAAATTCCTTCTAAAATATTTAAAGTTAAACGAATGTTGTATACGCAAAGTGGTAAAATTGCGCGTAGTCATATGAAACAATATTATTTAAAGGGAGAATTGTAAATGAAAGAAGCAGTTATCGTTGCAGCCAAACGTACTGCATTTGGAAAATATGGTGGTAAAATGAGACATATAGAGCCAGAAGGGTTATTGAAACCATTATTTAGCTATTTTAATACACACTATACCAGCATTATGGACAATGTCGATGATGTTATATTAGGAAATGTGGTAGGAAACGGTGGTAATATAGCTCGGAAAGCATTATTGGAAGCAGGACTCAAGCACCAAATACCAGGTATGACAATTGATCGCCAATGTGGTTCAGGGTTAGAAGCAGTGAATCAAGCTTGCAGAATGGTTCAAGCAGGGGCTGGCACAGTATATATTGCGGGCGGTGTAGAAAGTACAAGTAGAGCACCTTGGAAAATCAAACGCCCTCAATCTCTCTATGATACACATCTGCCGGAATTTTACGAAAGAGCACCATTCGCACCAGAATCCCAAGATCCTTCTATGATACAAGCGGCCGAAAATGTAGCTGAACAATACGATATATCTCGAATTGAACAAGATACCTTTGCGTGGCAAAGTCATCAAAAAACGATTGAAGCATATAATCAAAACCTTATTCCCCAAGAAATACTACCATTTAAGATAAAGGGGGGCATATTTCAATATGATGAGAGTATTAAACCACAGTTAAATCAACGCGTCTTGAGTCGTTTAAAGCCATTATTAGTAAATGGAACTATCACTGCTGGTAATTGTTGTATGAAAAACGACGGCGCCGTATTATTGTTGGTAATGGAAAAATCAGTGGCTGAATCATACGGATTACATACTGGTTTAGCATTTGTTGATCATGTAAGCACCGGAGTAGACCCAAATGTATTGGGCATAGGACCCGTGCCTGCTGTAAAAAATTTGTTAGCCAAACAAGCATTTTCTGTAAAAGATATTGATGCAGTTGAATTGAATGAAGCATTTGCCTCCCAAGTATTAGCGAGCCAAAAGGCATTGCACATTTCAGATGAAAAGTTAAACATCTATGGTGGTGCGATTGCAACTGGGCACCCTTATGGTGCAAGTGGCCCTGCACTTGTTGCTAGGTTATTTTATATGCAACATAAATATAGAACAATAGCTACAATGGGCATTGGAGGAGGTATGGGCAATGCAACATTATTTGAAAGATGGTCATGAAGACAAACAAATGGTATTTCATAAAGGCGACGTCGTTGCTTATAATCCATTATTTGAGCAAAAGTTAGAAACCTTCATATCGCCATTATATTGCGCAAGTTTGTGGCCTGAATTTGAATTGTTCCAACCATTTATTGCACGTAATCTGTTATTGAAATCAACAGAAATAGAATATTTACATGCCTTGAAAACTGAGATGACTTACGATGTTCAATTATCATTGATTGAGCAGAAAAGGGTAAGACAATTTGTCAAATATGTTTTTGAAATGAAAATAAATAAAAATAGAGTGAAATGTATATATATTAAACAAACATTTTTGGAGAGGGTATAAAATGATAGAGATATTACCAAAACAAATAGAGACATATTTATCTCTTGTTAACGATGTAAATCCTATACATCAGTATATTGCGCCCGGCCAAATGATTGTTCAGATTGCATTGGTGCACAACAAACTCAACTGGGCATCCTATAAAGTGAATTATGTTGAAGTAGTTGAGGTATATGAATTTATTAAGTTTGACTTTGAAAATAAAAACAAATTAGTTATAAAAAATCAAAACGATAAAGTTAAGATTATTGTTTTGAAGAATGAATTAGGCGCTGTTTATTAATTATAGAAAATGATAAAAAATTTAAGGATAAAATAAATTTTATTATTTTAAAAGATGTTTCCGATTTTTGTATAAAAATTAAAAATTGAAAATAAAAAACTATGAATCAATTTGACATACTCACTTAACTAAGTATAATAAGTTAACATGTTAAGGGAGTGACATAGTCATGGATTATGAAAAGGATTTCGATGAACGTAATATAAACAAAGTAAATCCCAGGACCGCTAAAAAAACTGTTTTTGCGACTGGCATAGGTAATGCTATGGAATGGTTCGATTTTGGACTTTATTCCTATTTAGCAGTTATCTTAGGACAAAACTTTTTTAGTTCAGTCGAAAATGATCAACTTAAAACGATATTCATATTTGCCACATTTGCAATTGCTTTTTTATTAAGGCCTGTAGGCGGTATTATATTTGGTATGATTGGTGATAAATTTGGCAGGAAAGTCGTTTTGACGACAACCATTATTATGATGGCATTTTCTACATTGCTGATTGGTTTATTACCCACTTATGATCAAATAGGTGTTTGGGCTCCCATTTTGCTTTTATTAGGTAGGGTACTTCAAGGTTTTTCTACGGGCGGAGAGTATGCAGGTGCCATGGTATACGTTGCAGAATCTTCACCAGATAAAACAAGAAATACACTTGGCTCAGGATTAGAAATCGGTACACTATCTGGTTATATCGCTGCTTCAGTTTTAAGCGGCTTGCTATTTTTCTTTTTAAATGATGAACAAATGACAACATGGGGTTGGAGAATTCCATTTATTTTAGGACTGTTTTTAGGTATATTTGGTTTTTATTTAAGAAGAAAATTAGAAGAGTCACCTGTATATGAAAATGAAATTGCAACACAACCTAAGCGTGATAATATTGGACTCTTCACCATTGTACGGTATTATTACAAAGATATTATTGTGTGTTTCGTAGCTGTTGCATTCTTTAATTGTACGAATTACATGGTAACTTCGTATATGCCATCTTATTTACAACAGATTATTAAATTAGATAGTACAACAGTGTCTGTGCTTATAACGCTTGTTATGGCGTTTATGATACCATTAGCTTTAACATTTGGTAGGGTTGCAGATCGAATTGGAGAGAAAAAAGTTTTCTTGATTGGATTAATTGGTACAGCTATTTTCAGCACTGTGGCATTTTCACTGTTTCAATCAAGTTCATTAATCTTAATTGTGTTAGGTATATTCATTTTAGGCTTTTTCTTATCTACGTATGAAGGAACGATGCCGGGTTCATTACCAACTATGTTCTACACACATATTAGGTATAGAACGTTAGCAGTAACATTTAATGTGTCAGTTTCACTGTTTGGTGGCACCACACCGTTAATAGCATCTTCACTAGTTGCAAAAACAGGAGACCCGCTTTCGCCAGCTTATTACTTAGCAGCAATGAGTGTAGTGGGCGTTATTGTCATTTCGTTGTTACATGTCAGTACAGCTGGTAAATCGCTGAAAGGCTCTTATCCCAATGTACAAAGTGATGAAGCGCACGACTATTACACTAATCACCCTAATGAAGCATTGTGGTGGGCAAACGATAAACATAAATAAACTGATATAAATGAAAGAAAAAAGTGAGGCATAATAAATTAAATGTCTCACTTTTTGTTATTAAAAATGTTTGGGTGGATATAAAATAGTTCGTATCATTTTTTTTAATATTTTGAATAAAAGGGACAAAAGTCTACATTAAAAATTAGGTTTTTGTCCTACTTTTTGTTATGTTATTTTTAAATAAATTATTAATCATACATAATAAAAGGGGAAGAAAACATGACTATAGAACAATATTGGGAAGGATTTATTGAATTATTTCCAGAATATCAAAATAAAACATATGAAGCATGGTCGTTTGGCGTAGATGAAGATAAATTAGCAACGTTAGTTAGAAAAGGTGAAAAAACTGCTACAACAAGTGGATATAGCTCATATAGAGTTGAAAACGAAAAACTACCTCAAGTAGGAGAAGTGAGTATTGTGCTAAATAAGGCTGGGGAACCTCAATGTATTATAGAAATTACACATATATACCAAGTGCCATTTAATGAAGTTTCTGAACGTCATGCATATCTCGAAGGGGAGGGAGATAAATCCTTAAATTATTGGAAAAAAGCACATATTGCATTTTTTGAACCTTATTATCAGTCATTAGGTTTGAATTTTGATGAATCTGAAATAATGGTATGTGAAGAATTTAAAGTTTTATACGTATAAGTGAAGCGGCACAATAGTTAGGGTAGCTTCGAGTTTGCTCTCCAAGCAAGCAAAGGGGACAATCTTTGCCTAACTATGTGCCGCTTCTGGGTGAGTGTTTATAAGGGATGTGTTACTTCATATATATATAATGGGACAGTTACATATACATGATTCATATTTCTAAAGGGGAGTTCATTGTTCTGTTTCTTCTGAATTTTAGTCTTGGGCTTGCGCTTCTATTTCTGTTTAATCATCGATGTATTGAAATGTGATTAATAACCTAATGCTAAGTTATCGATATCACCTTCAAGTAGAGAGAGTAAGTTATATAATTCATTTTTGCTGAAATTTTCATCGCATTTAACAGAAATCGTTTTAAAAGTCTTGGTGATAATTTCATATATAGGGTTACCATTTTCAAAAGACTGTTTGTAGATAATCATGATGTCATACCTCCTTGTCTCTCTACACTTATTATAATAATAGAAATACTAAAAAATAACATGGGCCTGTAGTATCAAATTCAAATCAGACATTAGTCTGATTCGTTTTGAGACTGAAACATTTGAATATATTAATTAAATATGAGAAAAAAATTATTTATCTACATTACAAACGAGTATAAATAATTACGATTTGAATAGGGACAGGAATATCCATAATGTCTCACCTATGAAGATGATGTAGACAGTAAATGAGAACAATAAAAATATAAAGTCTCACTTCTCACAAATTTGTGATTGAATCTGTATGATGAAAGAAGCAATAAAAAAAGCTGAAGCATCGTTAGTTATAACCATGCTTCAGCTTTTTTTACTTATCGTGAGAACTTATACTTCAGTTACTTCAACGTCTATATGTTCAATACGGTTATAAGCGCCGTGATCTACTGGTCCGACGAAATCATTCATTTTCCATCCGTTTTTAATTGCAGAAGCAACAAATGCTTTAGCAGCAATGACCGCTTCTTTTGGAGATTTACCATTTGCTAAATACGCTGTAGTGGCAGCAGCAAATGTACAACCAGCGCCGTGATTATAACTTTGTTGGAACATATCCGTAGTTAATTGATAAAAATGTTCACCATCATAATATAAATCATAAGATTTGGCTTGATCTAACGCTTTGCCGCCTTTAATGATTACATGATTAGCACCTTGGTTATGAATAATTTCAGCAGCTTTCTTCATATCTTCAATTGATTTTAGTGTACCTAAATTTGCTAGTTGGCCCGCTTCAAATAAATTTGGTGTCACCACTGTCGCTTTTGGCAATAAATATTCAATCATAGCATCAGTATTCCCCGGATTTAAGACTTCGTTTTCGCCTTTACATACCATAACTGGGTCGACTACAAAGTAATTAGCGCCTGATTCTACATATGCTTCTCCTGCGCGTTTGATTATTTCTTGTGTTCCTAGCATCCCTGTTTTCACAGCATCTGGACCAATTGAAATTGCTGTTTCTAATTGTTTTTCAAATACGTCAAACGGTATCGGTGTAACATCATGAGACCAAGATTCTTTGTCCATTGTGACAATAGATGTTAAGGCAACAATACCGTAAGTTCCTAACTCTTGGAACGTTTTTAAGTCTGCTTGCATACCTGCGCCAGCACTTGTGTCTGAACCTGCAACGGTTAATGTTTTTTTCAATGCCATGAATTTTCACTCCTAAAATTTCTTTTAATCATATCATATCACGTTTGTCGACTATTCTAAATAACGACGTTTGTAATGTATTGGGATTAACATTATGGGTAAGTTATTACATTATTTTGCATACATTCTATTTGCATATTAAAATAGGAAGTAATTAAGTATAGTTTCTTACAAATGATGCATAAATTTTACTGTACTTGCTTACAGAATGTGTTTAAAGGAAGGCCTGAGCAGAAGCTCATGCATAAGCACTACTAATCCCGCAAGCGAGAAAGTAGTGCTTTATGTTACTATATTAATCGAGGTGAAGTGTTATATGGAATGGTCTGATGTTTTTCAAAAAATAACTACGGAACATGATTTTAGCGAAATGCATCATTTTTTAGAAAATGAATATACTACAGAAACAGTATATCCGGATAGAGAAAATATATATCAAGCATTTGATCTTACGCCTTTTGAAAAAGCGAAAATTGTTATTTTGGGTCAAGACCCTTATCACGGGCCTAACCAAGCACACGGTTTAGCGTTTTCTGTACAGCCCAACGCTAAATTTCCACCATCATTGAGAAATATGTATAAAGAACTTGAAGACGATATAGGATGTGTTCGTAAATCGCCACATTTACAAGATTGGGCTAGAGAAGGCGTTTTATTATTAAATACGGTTTTAACTGTACGACAAGGACAAGCTCATTCTCATAGAAATATCGGGTGGGAAATTTTTACGGACGAAGTCATTAAAATGGTTTCGGAAAATTTGAAAAATGTTGTGTTTATTTTATGGGGAAAGCCAGCTCAACAAAAAGTTAAACTCATTGACACCTCTAAGCATCATATCATTAAATCACCACATCCGAGTCCGTTGTCTGCATATCGTGGTTTCTTTGGTTCAAAGCCATACTCTTTAGCAAATTCATATTTACAAAAAAATGGTATTGAACCAGTAAATTGGTGTGAAAGCGGGTCATAAATAAATGGAAAAAGATAAAATTGTTCAACTTATTGAACAAGAATTAGTTCAAGCAGATGAAGCTAAGAACGACGCAGAATTTGAAAAGCATATTTATGCGATACACACACTAACGTCGTTAGTGACTAGTTCAAATAGTAAGCAACACTATAGAGACAACACGTATTCGCTGTCTTCATCATTTCAATCAGCACGAAATGTAACGCAACATGCGTCTGGCAAAAAACAAGATATTTCACCTGAAGAAATAAAAGCGATGGGAGGAAAGGTGTCTCAATCCTCAGCTCAAAATACACATAATAAGCATTCATTAAATACCAATAAGTTAGTCACCGATGATGAAATTGGTAATGGTGATTCAATTTTTGATTTTTAGTAAAGGAAGGAAGGGTCCATTTTGATGAAAATATTCATTATTTTAGGTGCTTTAAATGCTTTAATGGCAGTTGGTACTGGTGCTTTTGGGGCGCACGGTTTGGAAGGGAAACTTTCAGACAAATATTTATCTGTATGGGAAAAGGCAACAACTTATCAAATGTATCATGGTCTTGGTTTATTATTGATCGGCGTTATTAGCGGTACAACATCAATCAATGTAAATTGGGCAGGTTGGCTTTTATTTTTAGGTATTGTATTTTTTAGTGGTTCACTTTATATTTTAGCGCTAACGCAAATTCGTATACTTGGCGCAATTACACCAATTGGCGGCGTTTTATTTATCGTAGGTTGGTTGATGTTAGTTATAGGTACATTTAAAATATAAATTTATAATTGTTATAGAATTCATCTTAGGGGTATAATACAATCCATGAGGTGAATTTTATTTATGGGAAAAAATGATAGGAAAGTAGATAGAGGAGATTTAAAACAAAACTTATCTGAGAAATTTGTATGGGCAATTGCTTATGGCTCATGTATTGGTTGGGGCGCATTTATTTTACCTGGTGATTGGATTGGTCAATCTGGCCCTATTCCCGCTGCTATTGGTATCGTTATTGGCGCCTTACTAATGATTTTAATTGCGGTCAGTTATGGAGCACTCGTTGAACGTTTTCCAGTTTCAGGGGGCGCTTTCGCATTTAGCTTTTTAGGTTTTGGTAGATATGTTAGTTTTTTCTCATCATGGTTTTTAACTTTTGGTTATATATGTGTAGTAGCTTTAAACGCAACTGCATTTAGTTTATTAATTAAATTCTTATTACCTGATATTTTAGAAACAGGTAAACTGTATACCATTGCAGGATGGGATGTCTATATCACGGAAATATTAATTGCATCATTATTATTAGTTATATTTATGTTTATTGCAATTAAAGGTACAAGTATCTCAGGATCACTACAATTTTATTTCTGTGTAGCATTGGTGATTACAGTCTTAATATTATTTTTCGGTTCTTTCTTTGGTAGTAACTTCTCTTTAGAAAATTTACAACCATTAGCGAATAAAGAAAAAGGGTGGATGACATCTATTATTATGATTGTCGCTGTAGCGCCATGGGCTTATGTAGGATTTGATAATATCCCACAAACTGCAGAAGAATTTGATTTTTCTCCAAACAAAACATTTAAATTAATCGTATATAGTTTGTTAGCCGCAGCAATCACATATGTACTCATGATTCTGTATACAGGATGGTTAAGTAGCTCAGCGAATGGTTTGAATCGCCAACTGTGGTTAACAGGCGCTGTAACAAGTGGCGCATTTGGCTATATAGGTCTAGCAATTTTATCGATTGCTATTATTATGGGTATTTTCACTGGATTAAATGGATTTTTAATGAGTTCAAGTCGTCTATTGTTCTCAATGGGACGTTCTGGTATTATGCCGTCAGTATTTAGTAAATTACACAGTAAATATAAAACACCTTATGTCGCTATTATTTTCTTAGTTGCAATTACATTAATAGCGCCGTGGTTAGGCCGCACAGCTTTAACATGGATTGTTGATATGTCATCTACTGGTGTATCGATTGCATACTTTATCACTTGTCTATCAGCCGCACGATTATTTAGTTATGATAAAACAAGCAATACTTACGGGCCAGTATATAAAACATTAGCAATCTTAGGTACGTTTGTGTCATTTATTTTCTTATTATTGCTACTCATTCCAAGTTCACCAGCTGGTTTATCAATGCCATCATATATCGCGTTGTTCAGTTGGTTAATTATAGGATTAATCTTTTTCATTGTTCGTTATCCAAAATTAAAACAAATGGATAATGATAAATTAAGTAAACTTATCTTAAACCGTTCAGAAGATGAAGTAGTAGATCTTATTAATGAAAATAAAACAAGTGAATCAAAAAGTTAGACAAACTTAAAAAGTAAATTATGAAAGAAACATATATCTTATTAAAGATAATATTTTTAAAATGATATAAAATAAAGTAGCGCCTTTCCATATTCGCAAGATATACGAATATGGAAAGGCGCTTTTTTTATTGTGAGTTTAAAATTGACGAAAAAGTAGAGATAATATAAAATCGAAAACAGATATCGAATTCCGATTTTAATGAAAGGGGTAATTAATTGGAACGTAAAATTAAACGAAAAGTATTTTTAGGTTTTATCTATATTCATATATTGCATCATGCTAAAGAAGCTCCTATCTATGGTTCTTGGATGATTAATGAATTAGAAGCGCATGGTTATCATATGAGCCCAGGCACGCTATACCCAATTTTTCATACAATGGAAGAAGAAGATTTGTTGAAAAGCGAGCATAGAACTATTAATGGTAAACAGCGAAAGTACTATACTATTACTGTTAGTGGAGAAACTTTTTTAACTGAAACAAAGCAAAAACTAAATGAGCTGATAAATGAAGTTTAAGGAGACTTAAAATGTCTAACTATTTCAAGATTTTTATTGTGGCTTTTAAACTTGGTTTCATATCTTTTGGTGGGCCAACAGCCCATCTAGGATATTTTTATGATGAATATGTTAAAAAGAAGCAATGGTTAAATGAACAAGAATACTCTGAGCTAGTCGTGTTATGTCAGTTTTTGCCGGGGCCAGCTAGCAGTCAAGTTGGTATAGGTATAGGGACGATTAGAGGGGGTATGATTGGCGGTTTTATCTCTTTTATAGGGTTTACGCTCCCATCTGCAGTTATGTTAATGGTATTTGTGCTTGTTTTTACAAATAGTCAAACTACTTTTTCATGGATTCAAGGTTTGAAATTGGTTGCTGTCGCTATTGTGGCTCAAGCTATTATTGGCATGGGGAAGAAATTAACGAATACTAAAACAACCATCACGTTAGCATTATTTGTCTTACTGCTTACGTTGCTCATCCATAGTGTATACATTCAAGTTATTGCGTTGATTTTCACAGGATTATACGGCGCATTTTTCTTAAAAAGTAAAGATGACAGTAATGTAGGGAAAAGAGATAAGCTGTTTTTGGTTCCTAAAAGCATAGGTGTGATATCACTTTTATTGTTTTTTTCGTTACTTATTACTTTACCTATTTTAAGTTCTATAACCACTAATGTATGGGTTCAAATGATGGATAGTTTCTTTCGTTCTGGCGCATTGGTTTTTGGGGGCGGACATGTCGTTTTACCATTGTTAGAAAGTGAGTTTGTACCACAAAACCTTATTTCTTCTGAACAATTTATAACTGGTTATGCGGCAGCACAAGGTGTTCCGGGTCCATTATTTACATTTGCTACTTATATTGGCACTTCAATAGAAGGCATAGTAGGGGGGGTATTAGCGACATTTGCTATTTTTTTACCAGCATTTTTATTGTTATATGGCGTATTACCTTTTTGGGATAGTATCAAATCCAATGTCTATGTAAACGCGTTTTTAAAAGGGATTAGCGCTGGTGTAGTCGGTATATTAATTGCAGCTTTTTACAATCCGATTTGGAAATCGACAATTAATACAGAATTAGACTTTGCGTTAGCAAGTGTGTTATTCATCTTACTTATGTATTATAAATGCCCTTCATGGGGAGTTGTCATATTGGGATTAATATTTGGAATTATACTATATTAATGATGTATTTGTTTTAATAAATAAGGACCCATTCTAAGTTAATATATATGTTAGTTACACGCCCGCTCATTGGATGTTTTACAGATCAATTCGGGGCAAAATTAGTGGTAATGGTTGCTTTGCTACTTTCATTATTAGTTTCGATTCCGTTTATATTTATTAATGGTGATACGTCGATAATTTGACTTGGATTAATATTGTTCGTAAGAGGATGAGCGGTCGGAGAGGCGACGCTAACGTTAACGACAAGTACTTATTATGATTTGAAAAGTAAGTAGTTACCAGCAGCAGGTGTGAGTATAAATATGATTGAAAACATAGGGTCTGGATTCGGTACAGCCTTCGTTGCAATAGTTGTAGCTACAGTGACCAATCGTATTTCAATGCAATCGGAACAAGCGATAATTGGTTATCATGCAGGTCTCTTAGTATCAACCATTGCATTAATGGTGCGCTTTATTTTTGCTAGTTTTTTAAAATGGAAATATAATACATCGAATTAATAAACATCTGTGCCTCTTAAATTGACGCTCAGATGTTTATTAATTTGATAATTATATATGTTTTTTACTGAATTTTGTACCAGAAACAATCAGTTTAGAAATTTGATCGGCGAATAACAAACCTAAAGCAATTGCCCCTGCAATAAGCGTTACTTCTAACATAGTATTAATCGCTTTACTAAATTCTAATAAAATAAGATTTTTGGTCGCATCAAAGGCTGATCCTCCGGGAACTAATGGTATAATGCCAGGCACCATAAATAAAATAACTGGTTCTTTTTTTAAGCGAGCCATCACATGACTCAATAAGCCCAATGCTAGGCTTCCGAAGAAACTTGAATAAATGGTATGAAGTTGAAAACCATCATAAACTAACGTATAGACCATCCAGCCACATGCACCAACAATTCCAACAGCATTATATAAATATTTTGGAACATCAAATATAATACCGAAGAATAATGAAGCGGTATAACTAAATATTAAATTTAAAATCCAAAACATAGACATTGCTCCTAAGAAATAATAAGTACTGTACCTACACCAGCGCCAATACCAAAAGCTGTTACCAATGCTTCTAATGATTTCGTTGTAAACATTAACATATGGCCACTAAATAAATCTTGAATAGCATTAGTGATTAAAACACCAGGTACAATCGGCATGACTGATGAAATAATAATCGCTGAAATAGAGCCACCTTGTATGATAGAACTTCCAAGCACTGCCACTGTACCGATGACGAGCGCACCCATAAATTCTGGGATGAATTTGGCATGTAAGTGTCTGCTTAGAATTTCTACGACAAGATAACCAAAGGCTCCTGCAATGAGCGCTGTAAATATATCGATTAAGTAGCCTCCTTGTAAATATAGAAAGCTAATAGAGATAATAGCAGCTGCAATAAATTTGAAAAATAAATCATGTTTAATACTTTGTTCATTATAAATTTTTTGTAACTCTTGGAACGCGTCTTCAACTGATAAGGCACCATCAGAAAGTTGTCTCGAAACGCGATTGGTTCTTGATATACGATGGAGATTGGTGTCTCTTGTTCTAATCCTATATATTCTTGGATAAGATTCGTTATGTAACATAAAGTTAATAACCGTATTCGTAACGAAACTATTGCTTTCCGTGTAACCTAAAGTAAAGGCAATGCGTGTCATTGTATCTTCAACGCGGGAGCCTTCTGCGCCAGATTCAAGCAAAATTCTTCCGGCTAAGATAATGACATCTTTTGCCATTCTTTCATCATAACTTTCCGAGTATTGATTATTTATTGTCATTTAATCACCAATTATACTTTATTTAACTAAACTATGCGTATATTCTATGTCATAGCACTATAAGTTAGTAAGTTAATATGGTTTATTGTAACACTTTATTCAGTTGATATGTTGGTAAAAAAACACTGCTTAAATTTTAAAAAATTGAATTTTATACAATTTTAGCAATTCAATTATGTTTCAAATGTTTCAAATAGGTTAAAATAGTATTAGTTGACTGTTACAAAAAATATTGAGTAGCGACAATATTTAGCAGTTAACCCTTAAATTAAGTAGTGATTAAAGTTCTCCCAAACACACTACATTCAGACAGGCACACTTGTTTAACTTCAAGTGTGCCTTTTAGTTGTTTTCTTCCTACGAAGTAGGGGGTTAGAGAGAGTTATGCATGTCGGAGTATGCCAACCAAGAAGAAGAGAATTAGGAAATGAAAGAAAAGTATAAAAAAAGATTCAGTGGCACGTAAAATGCCTCTGAATCTTTTATGAATGGATTAATATACAAATGTAGAAAAAGTTAGGGTTCTGACCTATGCTTCACTTAATCTGCAATTATCTCTATCTTACACCTCAAAAAGCGTCGGTAGACTATGCTTAGTTATGATGGTACCTACGTAGAAACTGCCAAAGTCACCATAACGTGCTGTTGTTTCATCAAATCTCATTTCAGAAACAATTTTTTTGAATTGAAGTGGGTCATCAGCAAATAGCGTAACACCCCATTCAAAATCATCAAACCCCATAGAACCTGTGATAAATTGTTTGATTTTACCAGCATATTGGCGACCAATTTTACCATGGTTATACATTAGCGCTTGACGTTCTTCTAATGGTAGCATATACCAGTTATATGTTTCGTTACGACGTTTATCCATAGGATAGAAACAAATATACTCAGTTTGTGGTAATTCTGGGAACAATCTCGGTTTAATGTGAGGATTTTCGTATGGATCTTCATCAGATTTACCAGCTAAATAATTACCTAATTCAATAATAGAAACGTATGAATACGTTGGGATTAAAAAGTCAGTGATTTTCAATTTATTAAATTCATTTTCAAAAGCATTAAGATCTTTTAGTTCAGGACGTAAAGCCCATAAAAGAATATCTGCTTTTTGACCAGTAATATTATAAAACGCATGATCTCCTGCATGATTCGTACGTGCTTCTTCATGTTTATCTAAAAAGGCTTGTAACTCTTCAACTAACGTTTGTCGTTCTTCTTCTGGAACTAAACGTAAACTAGCCCAATCGATAGCATATAATAAATGTAAACTATACCAACCATCTAAAGTTTCTGGTGCTTGTGGCATATTGAATCGCTCCTTTATGAAAAATTTCTATATCTCCACTAAAAATTCTATCATAAAGGTAACTGTAAAACATAAGTAAATGATTACAAATTGGTGACATGGAATTATATAAAAAAATGACGTATAATAGTATTGGAAAAATAAAAGTATTAAAAATTAGAGGAGGCCCCTATGTCTTTATTAGATGTATTACAAGAAAAACTGTCAGGAAAAAATGTGAAAATCGTTTTACCTGAGGGAGAAGATGAACGTGTATTAACAGCGGCGACACAATTACAAAGTACTGATTATGTCACACCAGTACTATTGGGTAATGAAGCAAATATTAATGCATTAGCTGAAGATAACGGTTTAGATATTTCAAACTTAGAGATTATTAACCCTGAAACAAGCGAATTAAAACAAGAGTTAGTTACAGCTTTTGTTGAACGCCGTAAAGGTAAAGCGACTGAAGAACAAGCTCAAGAAATGTTAAAAAATGTCAATTATTTCGGCACGATGCTTGTGTATACAGGCAAAGCTGAAGGTCTTGTTAGTGGTGCTGCACATTCAACTGGTGATACGGTACGTCCTGCACTACAAATCATTAAAACAAAACCAGGCGTATCCAAAACATCAGGTATTTTCTTTATGATTAAAGACGAAGCACAATACATCTTTGGTGATTGTGCAATCAACCCTACATTAGAAGCGCAAGATTTAGCTGAAATTGCAGTAGAAAGCGCAAAATCTGCCCAAAGTTTCGGTATGTCACCTCGTGTAGCAATGTTAAGTTTTTCAACGAAAGGTTCTGCGAAATCTGACGATGTTGAAAAAGTTTCAAACGCTGTAAAATTGGCTCAAGAGAAAGTTGAAGCTGATCAACTTGAAGATGTTATTGTTGATGGGGAATTCCAATTTGATGCTGCAATTGTACCAGAAGTAGCTAAGAAAAAAGCGGCAGATACAAAAATTCAAGGAGATGCTAACGTATTTATCTTCCCAAGTTTAGAGGCTGGCAACATTGGCTATAAAATTGCACAACGTCTAGGTGGTTATGATGCGGTAGGCCCTGTATTACAAGGTCTTAATTCACCAGTGAATGATTTATCACGTGGTTGTTCAATTGAAGACGTGTATAATTTATCAATCATCACTGCTGCACAAGCTTTACAATAATGGATTTAGCTAGCAAATATTTTAACAGTACCACCTGGCGTTATGTTGATCATTCTTCTGGTTTAGCGCCAATGCAATCATTTGCTTTTGATGATACGTTATCGGAAAGTGTTGGTAAAGATTTGTCAAGTAGCATTGTACGTACTTGGATACATCAACATACTATTATTTTAGGTATACATGATTCTAGGTTACCGTATTTACAAGATGGCATTCGCTATTTGACAGAAGAACGAGGTTATAATGCAATTGTGAGAAACTCAGGTGGTCTTGGCGTAGTATTGGACCAAGGCATACTCAATATTTCTCTTATTTTTAAAGGCAAACATGACATTACGATTGATGAAGCATTTTCAGTGATGTATTTATTAGTAGCCAAAATGTTTGAAGATGAAAATGTTGAAATTGAGACTTATGAGATTGAACAATCTTATTGCCCAGGAAAATTCGACTTGAGTATTAATGGGCAAAAATTTGCGGGGATTTCACAAAGACGTGTGCGTGGAGGTATTGCTGTTCAAGTATACCTTTGTGTTGAAGGAGATGGCAGTGAACGCGCTGCTTTAATGAAAGCTTTTTATGAGCGAGCTTTAAAAGGTGAACAAACAAAATTTGAATATCCAAATATTAATCCTCAATGTATGGCATCGTTAGAGCAACTATTAGATAAACAGCTAACAGTTCAAGATGTTATGTTCCAATTATTATACGCGCTTAAAGATTTAGGTGCCAATTTAACAATGGACGATATTACTAATGATGAGTGGGAACGTTATGAAGGATATTTTGAAAAAATGATTGAACGAAATGCTAAAGTTAATCAAAAAATGGACTAGTTAAAATGAAGGCTAGAAATGATACAACATTAAATGTATCGTTTCTGGCTTTTTTAATACGTTAAATAATTAAAGAGATTGTTATATTTGTTGAATTATAGTAATGAAATAAGTAATATAGTGAAAGTATACGTTGAAAAATTGAAAATAAATTGGGTAAGATAAAGTGAAGTTTTTGAATAATAAGCCAGAGCGTTTTATACTAGATAAGTATTGATTACAATTAGTAGCAGGTATTAACTATTTATAACTTATTTTACCCAATTTGAGTAAAAAAATTAAAACTATGACTCGAGTCGTATGTTAATATATGAAAATTATGAGATAATATAGTTTGATTTGTGTGAAATTTGATTAAGTTGTGTAAATAAGATGCACGTAATTTTTTCTTGATTAAAAATGAGAAGATATGAACACTATAGCGAAAATGCGATTAAGTGGAGCATTTCCTGGGAAATGTTATATGGCTATCAATAAAAAGTAATTAATAAAAGGCAATCGCAGTGTAAGGCATATACTATTTAAATTTAAAGAAAATACTAAAGGTGATTGAAAATATGGCACAACAAGGTTATGGGGAAGCAAATGGTAAGGTGATTTTAATAGGAGAACACGCGGTGACGTTTGGAGAGCCTGCAATTGCGATTCCATTTACTACTGGAAGAGTAAGAGCTTTAATAGAATCCTTAAATGTTAATGAATCTTCTTATATTAAAAGTGAAGTTTATGATGGTGAATTAACTTATGCACCTGAACACTTAAAATCAGTGATAACACGATTTATAAATGAATATCATATTCAAACACCAATAAAAGTTTCAATTGATACAAACTTACCGCCATCAAGGGGGTTAGGTTCTAGTGCTGCAATGGCTGTAGCATTTGTACGTGCGAGCTTTGATTATTTAAACAAACCCTTATCGGATGAAATGTTGATTGAAGAAGCGAATTGGGCAGAGCGCATTGCGCACGGTAAACCAAGTGGCATAGATACACAAACGATTGTATCTAATAAGCCCGTTTGGTTTCAAAATGGCGTAGTCACAACGTTAAAACCATTAGATTTAAATGGTTATATGGTTGTCATAGACACTGGTATACGAGGATCGACAAAACAAGCAGTAGAAGACGTACATCATTTATGCAAAGCAGATAGTTCATACCTTAGCTATGTAGAACATATCGGTAAACTGGTCCATGAAGCACGTGACTCTATAGAACATCATAACTTTGAACAACTCGCTTCTGTGTTTGATTTGTGCCAAGAGAATTTACGCACGCTCACAGTAAGTCATGAAAAAATTGAGCAGTTGTTAACAATAAGCAAAGCACAGGGTGCTATCGCTGGTAAGTTAACTGGTGGAGGCAGAGGCGGTAGTATGATTGTCCTTGCTTCGACTATAGACGTAGCTGAAAAAATTGCTCAAAGCGCGCAAAGCTTAGGCGCGCATCATACATGGATTGAATATTTAGGAGGTTAGGAACGTTGGTTAGTAGTGGCAAAGCACGTGCACATACAAATATTGCATTGATTAAATATTGGGGCAAGGCTGATGAAGCGTATATTATTCCGATGAATAATAGTTTGTCGGTAACATTAGATCGTTTTTATACAGAAACTAAAGTGACATTTTCTGAAGAATATATCAGAGATGTGCTTGTTTTAAATGGGCAGACAGTAGATGATTCGGAAGCGGCTAAAATACGTCGATTTATGGATGTTGTTAGAAATATAGCAGGTACGTCTATGTATGCATATATTGAAAGTGACAATTTCGTACCAACAGCTGCAGGATTAGCATCATCAGCAAGTGCTTATGCCGCGTTAGCAGCAGCTTGTAATGAAGCTTTAAATCTTAAATTAACGGGTAAAGAACTATCTAGACTTGCTAGAAGGGGTTCAGGATCGGCTTCTAGGAGTATTTATGGTGGTTTTGTAGAATGGGAAAAAGGTTATGATGATGCAACATCATACAGTTTTCCTATTGATGCAGACCATTGGGAAGATGAGTTAGCCATGATTTTTGTAGTGATAAATAATAAAACTAAAAAAGTATCCAGTCGTGCCGGTATGTCACATACACGTGATACTTCTCGTTTTTACCAATATTGGTTAGACCACGTAGATGAGGATATAGCGTCAGTTAAGCATGCGATTAAAGACAAGGATTTTAAATATTTAGGTGAGGTTATTGAAGCAAATGGTTTAAGAATGCATGCTACAAATTTAGGTGCACAACCACCATTTACATATATGGTTGAAGACAGTTACTTAGTAATGGACATCGTGCACCAATGTCGTGAAGCTGGTTATCCATGCTACTTTACGATGGATGCAGGGCCTAATGTTAAAATTTTAGTAGAGAAGAAAAATCAACAAGCAGTGATTGATGCACTACAGAAATCGTTTGAGGATCATCAAATTATCGCGAGTGACATTACACGCACAAACGTTGAAATTATTGAGTAAGGAAGAGATAACATGATTCGAGTAAAAGCTCCAGGTAAACTCTATATTGCAGGTGAATACGCCGTTACAGAACCTGGATATAAATCTGTTTTGATTGCTGTAAATCGATTTGTAACAGCTACAATTGAAGATTCTAATGCGGCAGAGGGCACGATACATTCTAAAACTTTACATCATGAACCGGTCACTTTTCAAAGAGAAGAAGATAAGATTGTAGTATCTGATTTACATGCAGCTAAACAGTTGAAATATGTCATCACAGCTATAGAAGTTTTTGAACAATTTGTTAGCAGCAACCGTATCAATTTAAAACATTTTAACTTAACTATAGACAGTAATTTAGATGACGCTAACGGCCATAAATATGGTTTAGGATCGAGTGCAGCAGTGCTTGTGTCAGTTGTAAAAGCTTTAAATGAGTTTTATGAAACGCATTTATCGAACCTTTATATTTATAAACTCGCAGTTATCGCCAATATGAAACTACAAAGTTTAAGTTCATGTGGGGACATTGCCGTAAGTGTATACACAGGTTGGCTTGCTTATAGTACGTTTGATCATGAATGGGTTTCTCAACAAATTGAAGATACTTCAGTCAATGAAGTATTGAATAAAAACTGGCCTGGATTGCACATCGAACCCTTGCAACCACCAGAAAATATGCAAGTGTTAATAGGGTGGACAGGATCGCCTGCTTCATCACATCATTTAGTTAGTGAAGTAAAGCGTTTAAAATCAGATCCTACTTTTTATGGGAAATTTTTAGAACGTTCTCACGCTTGTGTGGAAAAATTAATACATGCATTTAAAACGAATCACATTAAAGGTGTGCAACAGATGATTCGTATCAACCGTGAAATTATTCAGTCTATGGATAAAGAAGCGACGATAGATATAGAAACTTCACATTTGAAAGTATTGTGTTCTGTAGCTGAAAAATATGGTGGTGCTGCTAAAACATCTGGCGCAGGCGGCGGTGATTGCGGTATCACAATCGTTAATAACGGCGTTGACAAACAGTCTATTTATAAAGAATGGTTAGAAAATGAAGTAAAACCTTTAGAATTTAATATTTATCACGGACAATAGAATAGTAAATAATGAGACAGTACTTAAATTGTAAGATTCAAGTGCTGTTCAGGCTGTCGAGAAAGTCTCCGACTTTGTTGGCAGTTTTTTATACACGTTTTCTATGGCAATGCCTCATTTTGTAGTCTTTGACTAGTACTGTACGCGTAGTGCCACATAAATAACTGACAATATTAAACCAAAATATTATGAGATATGAAAATGAATATCGATGACATTTATAATGTTGAATAAAGCAATTGATAAAAAACCAATATGAAATGATTTCTATATCTGAATTCACTTATCACCTAAAATAGATGAAACGATTAGATTTAAATTTTCCTTATGAACTTGTCAAAGATAAGTATTGCCTTAATCATGGCTGGTCATCCATAGAGCCTGACATTTTAGTGAAAATATTACTTATACAAAGATGATGGACCATCAAATCAATAGAACAAATCATTAAAGAAATAGAAAAAATGTAGCTTACCGTGGGACAGTGCTTAAATTATAAGATTTAAGCGCTGTTTTTTTGATTTTTTACGATGATGAAAGAAATAGCGCTATATTTCCAGGAAAATTTACCTTTAAATGGAAATGATTTCTTTTGTAGATATAGCGTATCTAAATCTTGCTATAGCATTGAAATAACATGATTTAAGATATATCATTCATTTAAGAAAGCGCTTTCAATAAGCGTTTTGAAAAAGGGTGATTATATGAAATTCGGAGGAAATTTTGGAAACGCAATTCGAAGATTTGGAGGTGCTATGATTGTACCAGTGCTTCTCTTTCCATTTTTCGGTATCATTGTTGGGATAGCTACATTATTTAAAAATGAGGCTATTATGGGGGGGATAGCAAATCCTGATAGTTTATGGTATCAAATATGGACTTTAATTGAAAATGGTGGCTGGACACTTTTTCAAAATATAGAACTTATTTTTGTAATAGGTTTACCTATTTCATTGGCTAAAAAATCAGCTGGTCACGCCGTTATGTCTTCTGTAGTTACGTACTTAATGTTTAATTATTTTATTAATAGTATTTTAACTACTTGGGGCCCTGCTTTTGGTGTTGATTTTAAAGGCAATATAGGAGAGGGTACTGGTATAACGGAGTTAGTAGGTATAAAAACACTTGATACTAATATTATTGGAGCGCTCATTATATCAGGTATAGCAATATGGTTACATAATAGATATTATGATAAAAAATTACCTGAATCATTAGGTATTTTTCAAGGCTCTCCTTTCGTGATTATGATTTCATTTTTCTGTATGATTCCGATGGCGTTGTTGACGAGTTGGGGATGGCCAATCGTTCAAGGGTGGATAGCTTCATTGCAAACATTTTTAGCTTCATCAAGTTATGTAGGGGTGTGGTTATTCCACTTTTTAGAGAGAATTTTAATACCTACAGGTTTACATCATTTTATATATACACCATTTGAATATGGACCAGCAGTTGTTGATGGAGGTATTAAATCGTTTTGGATCTCCCATTTAAATGAATATTCACAGACCAATAAGTCATTAAAAGAAATTTTCCCAGGGGGAGGATTTTTATTACAAGGTAACATTAAAATGTTTGGTTCGATTGGTATTGCGCTTGCGATATATTCAACTGCTAAAGCTGATAAAAAGAAAGAAGTTGGTGCTTTATTACTAGCTGCGACGTTAACAGCCGTTTTTGCGGGCATCACTGAACCGCTTGAATTTACATTTATTTTTATAGCACCGTTTTTATTCTTAATACACGCTGTTCTCGGTGCAACAATGGTAACAATTATGCACGCTTTTGGGCTAGTTGGTAACTTAGGTGGCGGGTTGATTGAAATAGCAGCTACCAATTGGATTCCTCTATTTGGTTCTCATTGGGGGACTTATGTAGCTCAATTTATAATCGGTATCATATTTATTTTTATCTACTACTATTTATTTAGGTTTATTATATTGAAATTGGATATACCTATGCCTGGACGAGAAAAGGAAGATAATAAAGATACAAAATTATATACAAAAAAAGATTACCAATCTAATAAAAAGAAAGATAGTAATAATAAAAAAGGTAGTGAATACAATGATAAAGCTGCGATTTATATAGAAGGTTTAGGTGGTAGAGAAAACATCGTTGATGTTACTAATTGTGCTACAAGATTAAGAGTAACTGTCGCAAACCCAAATGAAATAAAAGAAGATGACTTCTTTAAAACAGTCGGGGGCGCACATGGTTTGGTTAAAAGTGGCAAAAATGTGCAAGTCATTGTAGGGCTTTCTGTCCCACAAGTCAGAGAATCTGTAGAACAATTATTAAATGAGTAAAACTACAAAGAAAGCGATGAATTATAAATCGAATTTGGAAAATAATTCATCGCCAACATATCATTTGGAAATCATGTAATTGTGGTAGGCCCTAGCTATAAAATCAAATACGACGTAATAAGGGATGAAACTATAATAATCAATGTGATTAAAAAATTGTATAGGTGAACTATTAACATAGATATTAAAGTTTGCATTTTGAGCAATGTAATTGTCATGAAGCGTAGTCAAGGAAACAAATTTAAGTTCACGCGATTTTATCAACTGAATCGGTTCTTTTAGTTTTTTCGTTTCGCCTGATAAAGAAATAATAAATAGTAAATCTTCATCATCCATTTGATTTATAGCTAATTTGAACTCATTTTCATCATTTAAAACAATAACTTTTTTTGAAATAGATAACATATGTCTCTGAGCTTCTCTAGCTACATTTTGTTGAGCCATTCCTGTCCCAAAAATATAAATAATTGGGGCTGATTCAATTAACTTAATGAGCAAATTATAATCAAACATTTCGAGATGTTCTAGGGTTCGCTGTACGTCTTCAATAATTGGGTCTGTATTTACTAATTTAGTAGGTTCATGGTTAGATTGCATTTTTATATAAAATTTAAAATTACTGTAACCTTCGAAACCGAGTTTCTTGACTAATCTATGAATTGTCGATATGGAGGTATGCGTCAATAAACTTAAGTCATAGATTTTCATAGTTGTTATTTTATCTATATTTTTATGAATAATACTAATAATATGTAAGTCATTTTCAGTCAAATGACTAAAGTGTTTATTAATTAAATCATCAAGTACCATATTTTCGATGCCACCTGTCCATTGGAAAAATTTCCGAATATTGAAAATATAGCTTAATGTTAATATATAAATTATTAATAAGTCAAATTTAATAGTTGTTTTTATATTTTGTTAATAAAAATAATAATTTTGTTTTTTAAATAAAAGAATGGAGCTGGTTCTATGAATTTAAATATTGGCGTAATAGGTTGTGGAGGCATTGCAAATGGTAAACATTTTCCCAGTTTAGAAAAAATACCGGAAGTATCGATAAAAGCTTTCTGTGATATAGATATTCAAAAAGCGAAAGCATCAGCTAGTAAATACGGAATGGAAAATTCAAAAGTTTATGAAGATTTTCATGAATTGTTGAAAGATCCCAAAATTGACGTAGTACATATTTGTACACCTAATAATACACATAAAGACATAACTGTGGCGTCATTAAACGCAGGCAAACATGTTATGTGCGAGAAACCGATGGCAAAAACTTCTGAAGAAGCGGCAGAAATGATAAAAGCGGCAGAAGATAATAATAAAAAATTAACAATAGGTTACCAAAATAGATTTAGAGCTGATAGCCAGCATTTGCATAAAATTTGTCAACGAGGGGATTTAGGAGAAGTTTATTTTAGTAAAGCACATGCAATTCGAAGACGTGCCGTGCCAACTTGGGGTGTATTTTTAGACGAAGAAAAGCAAGGCGGAGGCCCGCTTATTGATATAGGCACACACGCCTTAGATTTAACATTATGGATGATGGATAACTATGAACCAGAATCTGTGATGGGTTCTACATTCCATAAATTAGGAAAAAAAGAAAATGCCGCAAATGCTTGGGGGTCTTGGGATACAGAAACATTTACAGTTGAAGATTCTGCATTTGGATTTATAAAAATGAAAAATGGCGCAACAATCATTTTAGAATCCAGTTGGGCGCTTAACAGCCTAGAAGTGGATGAAGCCAAATGTTCACTATCAGGAACGGAAGGTGGCGCTGATATGAAAGACGGATTGAGAATTCATGGAGAAGATTTAAGCACTTTATTTACCTCGAAAATTGAATATGATAACCCAGGTGTGGATTTTTTTGAAAGCGAGTCTGTAGATGAAGCTGAAGAAGAGGCCCGTTCTTGGATAAACAGTATCCTTTACGATACAGACCCGGTAGTAAAACCTAGGGAAGCGTTTGTCGTTACTCAAATTCTGGAAGCAATTTATCAATCAGCTAAAACAGGAGAAGCAATATATTTAAGCAATAATTAAAGGGGCAATGTTATGAATATCCTAATTTGGAATGAATATAGACATGAAATAGAAAATGAAGAAGTGAGAAAAGTTTACCCTGAAGGCATTCATAAGGCGATTGCATCATTTTTAGAAGAACATCATGTTGAAACTGCAACATTAGACGAAGCACATCACGGCCTATCGGACGAAAATTTAAATAAAACAGATGTTTTAATTTGGTGGGGGCATAAAGCGCATGATGAAGTCCAAGACGAAATCTGTGAAAAAATAAAATCACACGTATTGGAAGGTATGGGGTTGATTGTTTTACATTCTGGACATTTTTCTAAGATTTTCAAATCATTGATGGGAACAACGTGTAATCTTAAATGGAGAGAAGCAGATGAAAAAGAAAGGTTATGGGTAGTAGACCCTACACATCCAATCACTGAAGGGCTGAATAGTTATATTGAATTAGATAAAGAAGAAATGTATGGAGAACATTTTGATATTCCTACGCCTGATGAAACAATTTTTATAAGTTGGTTTGAAGGGGGAGAAGTATTTAGAAGCGGTGTGACCTTTAAAAGAGGGAAAGGAAAAATATTTTATTTTAGGCCAGGGCATGAAAGTTATCCAACTTATTACAATAAAGAGATTCAACGAGTTATAAAAAATGGTGTTCAGTGGGCGAAGCGTAACCATGCACCAACACATGATTATGGCAATGTTAAACCACTGGAGGATATATCAGAAAAATGATTTGGGGGTGACAATTTGAATAAATTAAAAATTGGAATTGTGGGCTGTGGAGGTATTGCTAGAAATAGACATATACCAGCATTTCAAGAATTAAATGAAATTACTGACATAGTGGCAGTGCATGATATTAATTATGATTTGGCTAAAAATGTTGCAGAAAATAACAATATTGAATTTGTAATGGAAGATTATCAACAGATGTTTGAATTAGTTGATGCTATCGCAGTATGCACGCCCAATAAATTTCACGCTGAAATTAGTATAGCAGCATTAAATTCTGGTGTTCACGTCTTTTGTGAAAAACCGATGGCTTTGAATAAATTAGAATGCGAAAGGATGGTGGAAGCTGCAAATCATTCTGGGAAATTATTAGCAATAGGTTACCATTATAGATTTACAGACGCTGCTATGACTGCCAAAAAAGCTATTTTAAATGGTGCAGTAGGAGATCCTTTAGTTATTCGTACACAAGCATTGCGTAGGAGAAAAGTCCCTGGTTGGGGTGTCTTTACTAATAAATTGTTGCAAGGTGGAGGCAGCTTAATTGATTATGGGTGCCACTTACTTGATCTTTCTTTATGGCTATTAGAAGATAATGAACCGGTGGAAATTTTAGCTAAAACTTACAATAGATTGAGTAAAACGCCCAATCAAATCAATGACTGGGGAACATTTAATCATGAAACATTTGATGTTGATGATCATGTCTCATGCTTTATTATATTTAAAGATAATGCATCAATGCAATTTGAGTGTTCTTGGGCAGCCAATATCAAAGATGACTCAAAACATTTAAGTATTTCAGGTGTTGATGGTGGTATCAGTTTATATCCTTTTGAATTATATCAGCATAAATATGGGACATGCTTTACAGAAAAAGCGGTAGTGGACCACGATGAAACATTAGCGGCAAAAAGACAAGCGACAAATTTTGTGAAAAGTTGTTTGGGCGAAGCAGATTTAGTAGTGAAACCGGAAGAAGCACAGCGTACCAGTTTAATAATCGATGCGATATATAAAAGTAGTGTTGAAGGCCGTAGTATAAGATTATCAAACGTTTAAGGAGTGATTTTTTATGAAAATCGGAGTATTTTCTGTATTATTTCAAGATAAAACATTTGAAGAGATGTTGGATTATATTGTGGATGCCGGTGTAGATATGATTGAAATTGGTACAGGCGGTAACCCTGGTAACCAATTTTGCCCTTTAGATGATTTATTAGAAGATGAAAGAAAACGTAAGGCATATATCGATGCAATTCATAAAAGAGGGTTAAGTATAAGTGCTTTTAGTTGTCATAATAACCCTATATCACCTAATAATGAAACTGCTGCAAAATCAGATGAAACGTTAATTAAAACCATTAAACTAGCAGCTTTATTAAATGTTCCAGTAGTTAATACTTTTTCAGGTGTAGCTGGTTCAGATGAAACAGCAAAATTCCCTAATTGGCCAGTAACCCCATGGCCAACTGTTTATTCCAATATTTTGGAGTGGCAATGGGAAGAAAAACTTATACCTTACTGGAAAAAACTTGGCGAATTTGCGAAGGAACAGGGAGTTAAGATTGCGATCGAATTACATGCAGGATTTTTAGTTCATACGCCTTATACATTATTAAAATTAAGAAAAGTGACAAATGATTTTATAGGCGCAAATCTTGATCCAAGTCATCTTTGGTGGCAAGGTATTGACCCAATAGCTGCGATTAAAATATTAGGTAAAGAGAATGCAATACATCATTTTCATGCAAAAGATACATACATTGATCAAGAAAATGTAAATATGTATGGATTAACTGATATGCAACCCTATAGTAACGTTAACACTCGAGCTTGGACATTCCGAACTGTTGGTTATGGACATAGTCCTAATGTTTGGGGAGAAATGGTTAGTGCATTAAGAATCAATGGGTATGACTATGTAATTAGTATAGAACATGAAGATCCAATTATGTCTATTGAAGAGGGATTTGTCAAAGCTGTTAATAATTTAAAATCAATCAACATTGAACATCCTGCCCCAGATTTATGGTGGACGTAGCTGGTTTCAATGATGTAGTAACTGGATTTTTAATGTAAATGCAGCGTAGAAACAAAAGGTTTCTACGCTGTTTTTTAGTTATTTGACAAAAAAGTTATTTACATTATTTTATGATGTGGAACTTGAATTTTTTTATAAATAGAGTAAAATAATTAGAGTTATAAATGTAAGACATGAATGAGGATAAATTAGTTTTTATATGGTTTATATACATACTTTATATAAAATGAAGCGGTTTTGAATTTATAATAAAATTTTAGAAAGGTGAGGGTGGTTTTGCAAAATAAATTTTTGATTTGTGACGATTGTCAGGGTGTTAATTGTAAATCTTTAGAGAAAAAACTTACAAAATTAGATTCTGATGCTGAAATAGAAATCGGTTGTCAATCCTATTGTGGGCCTGGTCGACGTAAAACTTTTGCATTTGTTAATAATCGGCCACTCGCAGCCTTAACTGAAGAGGAACTTTTGGAAAAAGTTGAAAAACAATTACAAAAACCAAGAGATCCAGAAGAAGAAGAACGCTTAAGAAAACGTAACGAAGAACGTAAACGACGAAAAGAAGAACAAGACCGCAAATTAAAAGAAAAATTAGCTAAGAAGAAAAGTAAATGATAAACATCAAAAATCGAAGATACAAGAGAGGGTTAATCTATGTGTTGCGTTTTGATGATTGTTTGTACGAATGAATATTAAAAACACTTCCGTTAATTTCATCATGTAATATGAGATTGGTACGAAAGTGTTTTTTAATTCTATTTTATTTGAAAATATAACATTATTTATTATTAAAGTTTAAAGTGCTGTATAGCCACCATCAATTGTAAACACACTACCTTGGGCAAATGAAGAAGCATCAGAAGCTAGATATACAACAATACCACCGAGTTCATTTGGTGTGCCTGGTCTGCCCATAGGTGTGAATCCCATCCAGTCTTTAATCATTTCTCCACCTTGGTCAAAGAAAGGTTTAGTAAGTTCCGTTTTCATATAACCTGGTGCGATTGTATTCACTTTTATATTATATTTTGACCATTCCATTGCCAAACTTTTCGTTAACATGATTACCCCGGCTTTAGAAGCATTATATGAACATTGTTCTTGTGGTTTGTTAGCAATAAGTCCTGACATAGAAGATGTGTTAATGATGGAACCGTAGCCCTGTTTAATCATTACACGACCGACTGATTGTGCAACTAAAAATATACCGTTTAGGTTTAGATTGATGACTTTATTCCAATCCTCGAATGACATCTCTTCAGCTTTTGCATTAATTGTCATTCCAGCGTTGTTAACTAAAATATCTATTTTTTTAAATTGTTTAACTACTGCTTCGACCATTTGATTGACATCTTCTGGGTTTGTCACGTCAACTTTTATAGCGATTGCTTCTACATTTTCGTTATCACTAATTTCTTTGGCTGTTTCGTCCGCTATTTCTTTGTTAATATCGGCAATTACAATATTAGAACCAGCTTGTGCTAATGCAGTAGCCATGGCTTTACCTAATCCCATAGCGCCTCCTGTTACGATTGCTACTTTCTCGTCTAATTTAAATTGTTCTAAAATATTTGTCATGTTAAAACACCTTTCCTTTTTAATGATTTGGTTGGTTCACTTTCATAAAGAAAGTTAAAATAAACCCTATAAAATAAATGATTGCATAAGTCCAAATGGTTAATACAGGACCACCTATTGGAACAGTTATGGTTGCAATTGCAGGTCCTACGAAGTTACTTAAACCAGCTGATAAGTTATGAATAGAAACTGCAGCCCCTTTATGGTTAGGTTCTAGTATAGGGAAAATTGCTGACATGGGTACAAATGCAGCAACAGCAAACCCAAATATAACTGCAACAGCGCCAGCAACCCAAATGTTAGGTCCGGTCCAAATAGGTAAGTAGTAAAAGGCCAATGTAGAAAGCACCATGCCTATACAACCAAACCAGCGGACTTGTCGTACCCAACCAATTTTATCTCCTATAACACCCCAAAATAGGTTGGTGAATATAGTTACAATATACATCAATCCCCAAATTCTCAACCATTCTGAAGTAGTAAACCCGACGGTATCAGTAAACACGATTGGCATAATGACAACGAGTCCAAACAAGGCCAATTGGTTAATTATTCTAACTACACAAGCAATGGCTACTTGAGGATTTCTTAAAATCGTTACACCTCTAGCAAATTCAATTAATATTTCTTTTGGAGTTAACTTATCTGATTCTTTCTCAGAGCCTTTTCTATCTTTAACTAAAAACATTGCCATTAAACCACCAATTAAAATGAATATAATTGATGACCATAATGTCCCCATAAAACCGATCCATGGGATGGTAAAACTTGGCAAATATGTTCCTAAAAATCCGATGCCAACGGAGTACATTGCCCAGAACCACCCCATAGCTGAAGCTAAACGATGTTTCGGAGCAGAATAAGTAATCCACACAACGAAACTATAAATAAACATAGGATAAGCAAAGCCTCTGATACCATACATGATGAGCATCATTGGATAACTTTGTTGTTCTAACCCTAAAGTTAAAAAACCAACATGAAAAATGATCCAAATAATAAATGCGAATGCCATTACTTTCCTTGGACTAAATATTTCTGCCAAAATACCAGAAAGCCAGGATGCAATTGCAACTACCAGACCATATAGTGTGAGTACAGCGGATGCTTGGTGTGCTTCAAATCCAATACTAACGATATATTTTGATAAAAAGGCTTGTTCAATACCATCGCCAGTCATAAAAACAGCAACTGCGATATAGCCCCAAATTAAAGTTAAAGGCAGTCCTAAAAATTGTTTAGAGCTATTTGTACTTAGTGAGTTCACAATAATCTCTCCTACTCTATAAAAATATTGTTTCTAAACTGCTGATATTGCTTAAATATAATCATTTACTTGTCGCTGGAGAGGTAATAACGACTTAAAGTTTTGAATATAATGCCTAAAACTTTCGATATCTTCTTCCTTAGGGTTTAATGTGATTTGCTCAGTATTGTCAAAAGCTTTAACGTTTAAGTAATTGGCCAAATTTGAATACTGAGTTTCTAGTAAATAACGAGATAAAATAGCGATACCCCATGCGCCGCCTTCACTTGCTGTTGTCATAACACTAACAGGCGTTTCCAGCGCTGCAGCTAAAAATGACTGTGCTATTTTTTCTGTTTTAAAAATACCCCCATGGCCCAGCATGCTATCGATTTGAATATTTTCTTTTTCTTTCAATAAATCAATACCAATCTTTAAAGTGCTAAAAGCACTGAAAATATGTGTTTTCATAAAGTTCGCTATATTAAATTCGCTATCAACGTGACGTAAAAACATAGGATAACCTTGTTTTACATCAGTTATAAATTCACCTGAAACATAACCATAAGATAACAATTTACCTAATGTTTCATCTCCGTTAAAAGCGCTTTCGAATAATTTGGTAAAGAGTTCATTTTTATCGTATTTTACGTTCATGAGTTGAAATACTTCTTCAAATAAATTTATCCAAGCATTGATATCGGAAGTACAGTTATTTGCATGTATCATTGCAACGTCGTAGCCATCAGGGGTCGTTACAATATCGACTTCAGGATAAACATGAACGATTGGCTTTTCTAGTACAATCATTGAAAAAATACTAGTTCCAGCTGACACGTTTCCTGTTTTTGGTGCTACGCTATTCGTTGCTACCATACCTGTAGCAGCATCTGATTCTGGTGCACACAAGGGACACCCTGGTTCCAATTCACCATTTGGATCTAACAGTTTTGCACCTGTCTCAGTTAAATAACCGGCGATTTCACCAGCTACAACGACATTAGGTAATATTTCGTTAATATCTTGTGAGTAACCTGATTTTTGAAATAATGAATTAAAACGTTCTAACAAATCTTGACGGAAACACTTATGCTCACTGTCGATAGGGAACATACCGGAGGCATCTCCAATGCCTAACACTTTTTCACCAGTTAAATACCAATGAACATATCCAGATAGGGTAGTCATATAGTTTACTTTTTTGACATGTGCTTCTCCATCTATCGCTGATTGGTAAAGTTGTGCTATACTCCAGCGCTCAGGGATATTAACTTTAAAATCTTCGCGTAAGATTTGAGCAGCTTTGTTAGCATTATTGTTTCGCCAAGTTCTAAAGGGCACCAACAAGTCATCATTTTCATCGAATGTTAAATAACCATGCATCATACCGCTAATTCCTAAAGATGCTATTGACTTAATTTGAGTATGACAATGATTTTGGATGGCTTCTGACATTTCAGCATAACTTTTTTGGATACCTACCCACACATCATTAATTGAGTAAGTCCAATAGCCATTTTCGTACTTGTTCTCCCATTCGAAAGCACCTGTTGCAATTGTTTCACAATTAGGTGCTATAGCAATTGTCTTAATACGCGTAGAGCCTAGTTCGATTCCTACAGACAGTTGACCTGAATCAACCAAGTGCTTGATATCATCACTTTCCATTTTCTTGCTCCTTTTCATCAAATTATGTAACCGCTAACAAAAATGAATATTAATTTAAAAAGAGATAAAAGTCAATTAAATCAAATTACTAAATTAGTACATTTGCTAAATTATATTTATTTATTAAAAGTTTAATATAGATTTATTTTTTTAATATTTTATATTGATGTGAAAGGTGATAGAGATAAATATTATCGTGACTGTCATGATGATTAAGCTAGTAAATGGCTGGGGATGCAATTATAAAAAGGTTTTATAGCGATAAGTGTGGAATGATTTTAGATCAAGTAATCGGTGTAATCTAAAAGTTTTTCCGATCACTAAAAGTTTGGTGAGAGAAAGGATTTATTGTATGAAATATAGCCTCTTTCCTGCCATTGTGTAGGTTATACATAGACAGTGAAAAAGGCTAGTTATCTATTTGAAATGAGTTTCTGGTCGCTTTTTAAGCAATTCATTACAATTTTAATATAGAAATTGCTACATTTTAGATGAGCGTAAGGTATGTATCTATTTTATGTCATCTTTCGTTACGTTATATTGGTTTGAAATTGAGTGCTAGAAATATATGCATATAGCGAATTTCGATTTTTTATACTCAAAGTACGGCGCACGTGACATGAAATATTGATGTATATATCGTTTGCTTATTTGAATTATAAAATGAGTTGAATTTTATGCAAAAGAATATTATTAAAGTGGGCTAAATAGGGTAAATGAATATTATGAAATCTAGAAATGATTAAACCTCATTTAAATATTTGAGTTTGATGGTTATCACGAACAAGCCTATTTTTAAATGAATGATAAATCAATTAAGTTTTATTTATAGTACAAAAGGAGCTGAACAGATTTGACAAAAAAAGTACAGTTAGGCAAATCAAATGTTATGGTGTCACCGATTGCTTTAGGTACAAATGCGGTAGGCGGACATAATTTATATAATAATTTAGACGAAGAAAAGGGTAAAGAAACAGTACGTACAGCTGTTAGAAACGGTATTACACTTTTAGATACGGCCTATATTTATGGACCAGAACGTTCAGAAGAACTTGTTGGAGAAGCAGTTAAGGAATTTGCAAGAGATGAATTTGCAATTGCCACAAAAGGTGCACATTACTTTGATGAAGAAGGCAATGTTAAAATGTCGAATGATCCTGACTTTCTGCGAAACCAAGTAGAGCAAAGTTTAAAACGACTAAAGGTAGATTATATTGATTTGTATTATATTCATTTTCCAGATGAAACGACACCTAAAGATCAAGCGGTTGCAGCGTTGAAATCATTAAAAGATGAAGGGAAAATCAAAGCGATTGGTGTTTCGAATTTTAGTTTAGAACAAATTAAAGAAGCAAATAAAGACGGGCACGTAGATGTTGTACAAATGGAATACAATTTGCTGAATCGCGAAAATGAAGCCGTATTTGACTACACAAAAGAAAACCAAATTACATTTATTCCTTATTTCCCTTTAGTATCTGGTCTTTTAGCTGGGAAGTATACTGAAAATACAAAATTTGATGATCTGCGTGCTGAAAATCCTGAATTTCAAGGTGATAGGTTCAAGGAAAATTTAGAGAAAATAGATGAGCTGAGAGATATTGCAGACAATCATAGAGTTGATGTAGCCCACGTGGTGCTTGCGTTCTATTTAACGCAACCATCATTGGATGTAGTGATCCCCGGGGCTAAGCAACCCCACCAAGTCGTAGATAACTTAACTACGTTAGACGTTAAACTAACTAAAGAAGAAATAGAAAAAATAAACCAATTATTTCCTAGAAAATAATGAAATGTAGATGTGCTTTATGTTATGCACATCTATATTTTATAGATTTTTGAATTAATTTTGTAATATACAGAATTTAGAATTTTCTTACAAATCATTTAATGCTATAATTTAATTTTACTAAGAGAAATTATATTTATGAAAAAATATGTAAAATTATTAAAACATTTTAATTTTAAGGTTTTAATAGAATATATGAAAAGTATTAAAAGGAGATTGTTATGATTACAGTTTTATTCGGGGGTAGTCGCCCAGAGGGGAACACTGCTCAATTGACTAAAATGGCCTTAAAGGGCCACGATTACGAATGGTTTGATTTAACGCAATATCGCTTAAACCCAGTTAGAGATGTAAGACATGATGGAAGCGTCATAACCGTATACGAAGATGATTATAAAAAAATCATAGATAAAGTATTAGCCAGTGATACAGTCATATTTGCTTCGCCTGTATACTGGTATAGTTTGTCAGCGTCGTTAAAAGCTTTCATTGATCATTGGTCTGAAACATTGATGGACCCTGATTACAGAGACTTTAAAACGAAAATGTCTGAGAAAGATTTTAGACTTATTATCGTTGGCGGTGATTTTCCTAAAGTTAAAGCTAAACCATGTATCACCCAAATGAAATATAGTTTAGAATTTTTAGGTGGTACGTTATCTGGTTATATTATTGGCACTGCAGAGAAACCTGGAGATATTAAAAAAGATTCGTATGCTTTGAACCGTGCTCAAGAATGGCAAGAAACATTAAGCAGAAATGAATAATTTTACAGATAGTTTGGTCAATTGTTATATATTGTCCAAGCTATTTTCATTTGAATAGATAAAGTATTTTGAATACTAAAATTATGTTATAATATAGATATTATTACCTACCATAAATAGGGGGAAATCAACATGCATAAAGTTAGAAAAGCAACGCCAGATGATGTTGTAGGCATCCGAGATGTAGCAACAAAAGCTTGGTATAATACGTACTTAAATATTTATGCAGCTAAAACGGTAAATGAGTTGCTAGCTGCTTCATATAATGAACAACATTTACTTAAAAGATTAGAAGAACAATTATTTTTAGTTATCGAAGAAGATCAGTGTATTATTGGTTTTGCCAATTTTATATATGGTACTGAATTATTTTTATCAGCACATTATGTAAGGCCTTCATGGCAGCATCATGGCTATGGCTCTGATTTATTAAAAGAAGGCTTAGCGTATTTCAAAGATGAATACAACGAAGTGTTCTTAGAAGTAGATAATAAGAACGACGAAGCAGTGTCATTTTATGAGCAAAAAGGATTTGAAAGAGTGCGCTCCTATGTGCACGTTATGTATGGGGAAGAAATGGATTTGGCACTGATGCGTAAAACTTTAAGATAATTGTCCATCAATATGGTATGAACAGGAGGACGACATTGACATTGACAACATATGCTACACAAAAATTACCTGAAGAAAAAGTATTCAAAGACCCCATTCATAGATATATACATGTAAGAGACCAAGTAATTTGGGATTTAATTAAAACGAAAGAATTTCAACGTTTAAGACGTATAAAGCAATTGGGTACGTTGTATTTATCATTTCATACCGCTGAACATAGTAGATTTGGACATTCTTTAGGTGTATATGAAATTGTTCGTAGATTAATTGATGATTCATTTAACGGTCGCGAAGCTTGGGATAACAATGACCGACCACTTGCATTATGTGCTGCGCTATTACATGATTTGGGGCACGGACCTTTTTCACATAGTTTTGAAAAAATTTTTAACACAGACCATGAACGTTTTACACAGAAAATTATTACTGGACCAACGGAAGTGAATAGTGTATTAAGACGTGTTTCTGAAGATTTCCCTCAGCAAGTAGCTGATGTCATCAACAAGACGCACGAAAATAAATTGGTTATTTCTATGATTTCGTCACAAATAGATGCTGATAGAATGGATTATCTGCAACGTGATGCGTACTTCACAGGTGTTACGTATGGTCAATTTGATATGGAACGTATATTGAGATTAATGCGACCTTCAAAAGATGAAGTGCTTATTAAAGAAAGTGGTATGCATGCAGTAGAAAACTTCATTATGAGTCGTTATCAAATGTATTGGCAAATCTACTTCCATCCAGTTAGTCGGGGTGGAGAAGTATTACTCAATAATTGTTTGAAACGCGCTAAACAACTATATAATGAAGGGTACACGTTTAAGAAATACCCTACTGATTTTGTTCCATTCTTTGAGGAATCTGTGACTATTGAACAATATGTAGATTTAGATGAAGCGGTAGTTGTATATTATTTAAAAGCATGGATTAATGAAGATGATGAAATATTAAGTGATTTATCACGTAGATTTATTAATCGTGACTTATTTAAATATATGCCGTTCGATGGTTCTATTATTACAATTACGGAATTAACTGATTTGTTTATACAAGCTGGTATAGACCCGACTTATTATTTTGTAAGCGAATCATTTTCGGACTTGCCATATGATTATGATCGTCCAGGATCAGATAGACAACCAATTCATTTATTAAGACGTAATGGCAAAATAAGAGAAATCAGTAGCCAGTCGTTGGTTATTCATAGTATAACGGGGATTAATAGGCAAGATTATAAATTATATTATCCAAAAGAATTTATATCTGATATTGAAGATGATCAGGTCAGAAATGCAATTAATAGCATATTAGATGAATTGAATTAATTTTAGGATGATATTTTTAACGTATTGAGATAGGATTATAAATTGATTACTTTTCACTCATTGATGAATGTGGCAAAATTTTAGTATAGTCAGTATAGCTGGGCAGCTTTTAAGATATGGTGTATCTGCTGATTTTAATATAGGAGGTGTACACGGATGGCTGAGAATAAAGGATTTAAATTTAATATTATAAAAAATGACCCGTTAGATGGACATAAAGGTACCAATATTGGGTCTATTAGCTTGGATAATGTTGCGCCTGTTTTTATTGATGTTGAAAATGAAGAAGCATTTATCGATATTGCTGGTATGCATGCACGTTCAAGCGTAGAAAAAGGCGTTAAATGGATCAAAGATAAAGAAAAAGTTGAAGGCGAGGAAGCTAAACCATATTGGTTATGTTGGGTAACTACTGAACGTGGAGAAAACGGACCATACTATGCAGGCCTTACAGCATGTTATTTATTAGTTAATAGAAGTATCCGTAGAGGGTATAAGAGTATGCCAGAGCATGTTAATATGATGGATAAATCTATGAAACATTTAATTGACATTGACCATATTGGCGATAACAATAAACAAATATTAAAAGCGTTTCTCAAATCACATGATTTAGATATGTGGAATAACTCAGATGATGCACTACGTGAAGCATTAGAGTCTAAATAAGATTAAAATGATTTTTGAACAGATGTATTAGACATGGTGAGTACGGATGTCAAAGTATCTTTATCGTTTACTTTTTGAGGATAGCTCACTTTAATAAGAGCAGAGATGCGAAGTCAGATTGGAATTTTGATTTTGTGTGTCTGCTCTTTTATTATGATGAAATTGTTTAATTTATAAGGCCGTTTGACGGATTAAGTTTTAGAAATAAAAATTATATATTTAAAATGATTTTAGCAACTGTATTGCTTATTTCAAGTATGCTATAATGATGTGTATTATTTTAAAGATTAGGGTGAAACGTACATTGGAAAACAATGTTGAAATCCAAACGAAACAAGTTGTTAAACAATTCGATAACAAAGAAAAATTCTCATTATCTACTAAAGGGTCTTGGCAAAAACGTAAAGCTGATTTTATACGTTATCAGGAAGAGATAGATGGCGCTACAGTTAATGTAACGGTTAAAATTGAAAACTCAGGCGTAAAAATTATCCGAAATGGCGACATTAAATTAAATCTTCACTTTGTAGAAGGTGAAGATACAATGACTTTGTATGAAATTAGTGGTGGCCGTATCCCACTCACGGTTCATACGCATTCTATTTTACATTTTGTAAATGATAACGGTGGTAAACTGAAAGTGCATTATGATTTAATTCAAGATGAAGAGAAGATGGGGTCTTATCAATATGAAATTACTTACAAGGAGATGCCGTAAATGAACATAGTTGAACAAGTCAAGCAAACGTTGGTTGAAGAAATTCAAAAAAGTATTCAAAAAGCGCAACTTGCTGAAGTGAATGAAATTCCTGAAATAAAAATTGAAATACCAAAAGATAATAAAAATGGTGATTATTCTACAAATATTGCAATGGTTTTAACAAAAATTGCGAAACGCAATCCACGTGAAATTGCTCAAGCGATTGTAGACCATTTAGATACGACGGCTGCGCAAGTTGAAAAGGTAGATATTGCGGGCCCAGGTTTTATTAATTTTTATTTAGATAATGCTTATTTAACAGCTATTATTACTGAAGCAATCAATCAAGGAGACCATTTCGGTCAAAAAGAGATAAAAAATGGGGAAAGTATTTTATTAGAATATGTATCTGCTAATCCTACAGGTGATTTACATATAGGCCATGCACGTAACGCAGCCGTTGGTGATACATTAGCTAATATTTTAGAAGCAGCAGGATACAATGTAACAAGAGAATATTATATAAATGATGCTGGTAACCAAATTACAAACTTAGCACGTTCTATTGAAGCACGTTACTTTGAAGCGCTTGGCGACGATTCTTTCGAGATGCCAGAAGGCGGCTACTATGGTAAAGATATTATCAATATTGGTAAAGATTTAGCAGAAAAACAACCAGAATTAAAAGACTTAGAAGAAGAAGAACGTATAAAAACGTTTAGACAATTAGGCGTTGATTATGAAATGGAAAAATTAAGAAAAGACTTAGCCGATTTCAATACGCATTATGACAGCTGGTTTAGCGAAACGACGCTTTACGAGTCAGGTGAAATTCAAAAAGTGTTAGATAAAATGACGGAACTTGGTTATACGTATAAAGAAGATGGTGCAACATGGCTACGTACAACAGATTTTTCTGATGATAAAGATCGTGTATTGATTAAAAAAGATGGTAACTACACATATTTTTTACCAGACATTGCTTACCATTATGATAAAATTGAACGTGGCAATGATATCTTAATTAACTTATTTGGTGCAGATCATCATGGCTATATACAACGTTTGAAGGCGTCAATGGAAACATTTGGCGTAGATAGCGAACGTCTTGAAATTCAAATTATGCAAATGGTGCGCTTAATGCAAGATGGCCAAGAAGTAAAAATGAGCAAACGTACAGGCAATGCCATTACTTTACGTGAAATCATGGATGAAGTAGGCGTAGATGCAGCGCGTTACTTCTTAACAATGCGCAGTCCAGATACGCATTTTGATTTTGATATGGAGTTAGCAAAACAAGAATCACAAGATAACCCAGTATATTATGCACAGTATGCGCATGCGCGTATCTGTTCTATTTTAAAGCAAGCTAAAGAAAGAGGTATTGAACCTTCAACTAGTGCAGATTATGCACTTATTACAAATGACAAAGCAATAGAACTATTGAAAAAATTAGCGGACTTTGAAACTTCTATAGAAAGTGCAGCAACACATAGAGCGCCACATAGAATTACAAACTATATTCAGGATTTAGCAGCACATTTCCATAAATTTTATAACGATGAAAAAGTGTTAACAGATGATGTAGAAAAAACAAAAGCATTGATTGCATTAATTGATGCAGTGAGAATTACACTACACAATGCATTGAACCTTGTTGGTGTCACTGCCCCAGAATCAATGTAAATAAATCTGTTTATAATTATAATCGGATTTCGAAAAGTAAGTATGAGGTTTGTCTAACAGTTTGATGGGATATCATCATTTCTAAGACTAAACCTTGCTTACTTTTTTTTATTGTCTTGCACATATAATATTTTAAAACTAATGGATAGGGGGGTTATATATGTTAGACACGCAGTCGTTGTATCGCACGTTATATTCAAATATGGGTGCGCAAAATTGGTGGCCTGCCGAATCTAAAATGGAAGTGATATTAGGGGCCATTTTAGTGCAAAATACAAACTGGAGAAATGCGGCGTATGCGCTTCAAAATTTAAAGAAAGAGACAGCCTTTGACCCAGAATGTATATTAACTTTGGAGTTAGAACAGCTACAAACAATAATAAAATCTAGCGGTTTCTATAAAAATAAAGCCATGACTATATTAACTGTGCTCAATTGGTTAAAAAGATTTGAGTTTGATTTCCAAGCAATACAATTATATTACGAATCTCAATTACGTAACGCCTTATTAAAAATAAAAGGGATTGGGAGTGAAACTGCTGATGTCTTGTTAGTGTATGTTTTCGAAGAAGTGGCATTTATACCAGATAGCTATACTAGAAGGATTTATGCTAAGTTAGGCTACAAGCATACAGAGAGTTATGAAAAGTTAAAGCAACATATCCAACTGCCTACATTTTTTACAAATAAGGATGCCAATGAATTTCATGCTTTATTAGATAACTTCGGAAAAAATTACTTTAGTAGTAAAAATGAAAAGAAATATACATTTTTAGATAAGTATTTTAAAATATAAATTTCATAAAAATGATGTCGTTAAGTAGATGAATTTTTGATAAGATAAAAGCAAATAAAGGATAGGAGTTAAAGTCATGAAAACATGGAATAAATTAGTGTATCTTTTACTCATTTTTGTTGTTGTATTAACTGCTTGTGGCACTAAGTCAGAGCAACCTAAAAATGATACAGAATCTGATAACCAATCATCATATAAACGCATTATTTCTCTTATGCCTAGCAATACAGAAATATTGTATGAACTTGGTTTAGGTGATGATATCATAGGCGTTTCAACTGTTGACGATTATCCCAAGACAGTTAAAGATAAACAACAATTTGATGCGATGAAACTTAACAAAGAATCACTGATGAAAGCTAAACCAGATTTAATATTGGCCCATGAATCTCAAAAGGCCACTAACGATAAAGTATTGAAAAGCTTAAAAGATAGTGGCGTAAAAGTAATTTATGTGAAAGATGCACAATCTATTGATGAAATGTATGCTACTTTTAAACAAATTGGTAAAGTGACAAATAAAGAAAAAGAAGCTAATGCACTTGTAAAAGAAACGAAAGATAATATCGATCAAGTGAAAAAATCAGTACCGGAAGATGCTAAAGGACAAAAAGTATTTATGGAAATTTCCTCTGAACCAGAAATATATACTGCAGGAAAAAATACGTTCTTTGATGATATGTTAACCCAATTAAAGACAGAAAATAGTTTTTCTAATTTAGATGGGTGGCAAAAGGTTAGTAAAGAAGACATTATTAAACAAAATCCTGATATAATGATATCGACGATGGGTGTTTCAACTTCTGAATACCAACAGATAATCGATAAACGTGGCGGATTTAACCAAATTAATGCCGTACAAAACAACAAGATGAAATCTGTCAATGGAGATGAAATTTCAAGGCCAGGCCCGCGTATAGACAATGGTTTGGAAGCTTTAAAAGAAGCTATATATGGCAAATAAAATGTAAGCAATCAGCAACTAAAAAATAATTAAAAATACGATATATACCCCTGAAAATGATGTTTAAATACTTCATTTTAGGGGTGTTTTTTAACCGAAATACCTTTATCAAAAGAAACCATAAAACATGATTATAGATATTATATTTAGTTCTATTGTTAGTTGACATAGGTTATTTACTTTATATGTAAAAATGTATACCATGCTAGTTATGATTGGTACGCATTTTGTTATAATTATTAAAGGTTAAGAGATTTTAGTGAAAGCGTGGAAAATACATGAAATACAGTAAAGCATTAATCATTTGTTTTTTAATTCTCATCACTAGTATGTTATTAAGTTTGTTGTGGAATATTGGTGATATCCACGAAGCATTGACACAGTCTATATTATTTCAAGTTAGAATCCCTAGAACAGTACAAGCATTATTAGCTGGTATTGGTTTAACACTAGCAGGCCATATGTTCCAAACATTATTAAATAACCCATTAGCTGATAGTTTCACTCTAGGGTTAGCAAGTGGTGCCACTTTCGGGTCAGGTGTGGCTGTCGTCTTAGGATTATCATTTATTTGGTTGCCAGTGTTTTCAGTATTATTCAGTATTATTACATTAATCATTGTTATCGCGCTCACTACTGCTATGTCTAGAGGTTACCCTATAAGAACTTTAATATTATCTGGCATTATGATAGGCGCCTTATTTAATGCTTTTTTATATGTGTTAATCATCTTTAATCAAGAGAAAATGAATAATATAGTAAATTATATGTTTGGTGGCTTTTCTTCAGCAGAGTACAATGAAGTAATATATATAGGCATCATACTTTTTATTGGTATCATCATTTTGTTTAGCCTACTTTCAAAAATTAAAATATTGCAATTAGGCCAATTAAAAGGGCAATCGCTCGGATTAAATGTACAATTACTAACGTATGGTGTGTTGTTTATTGCATCTATTATTACTGCTGTTATAGTAGCGTACGTTGGTATTATTGGTTTTATTGGAATGGTCATCCCGCAACTTGTACGTCGTCAAAATCAACAATTTAATATTGGACAACAGATGGTGTTAAATATGTTGATTGGTGGTACAGTTATGGTATTGTCTGATTGGCTGGGTAGTGTGTTGTTAAGCCCGTTCGAAATCCCGGCCAGTATCATATTAGCAATGCTTGGCATCCCAGTATTGTTTTATATTATGATTACGCAACCACGTGCAATTGAATAAACTAAAAATGACTATCGTCGAGAAACGATTTATACTATATAATGATATTTATTAATTATGATTTGGCGTAAGGTAAACATAAGATTAAAGAGGTTATAGCTATGGATTTAACGCATGTGAAAGCGATCGTTTTTGATTTAGAAGGTACATTATTAGACAGAAATAAATCTAGAGAAAAATTTATTGAAGAGCAATATGAAAGATTTCATGATTATTTTGTACGTATCCAACTAGAAGATTTTAAACGGAAATTTATAGAATTGGATGATGACGAAGATCATGATAAACCTGAATTGTATAAAGCAATAATTAAAGATTTCCATATAGATCGACTAACTTGGAAAGATTTATTCAGTGATTTTGAAATGCATTTTTATAGGTATGTATTCCCTTATTATGATACGCAATATACTTTAGAAAAATTAACACAATATGGATATTTAACTGGTGTAATCGCAAATGGTAAGTCAAAAATTAAACAGTTTCGTTTACACGCATTAGGGATTGAGGATAATGTAAATTATTTATCTACTTCAGAGACAGTAGGATACCGTAAACCGCATCCTAAAATTTTCGAAGATATGTTAACTCAACTCGGCACCAAACCTGAAGAGACAATGTATGTTGGTGACGACCCACTTAATGATGTGGCACCTGCTAGAGCAATGGGCATGATTAGTGTTTGGTTTAAAGAAGATAATGAAAATGATCTTACGCCATTACCAGAGGAAGTAGATTTTACAATCAAAACTACAGAAGAATTACTCTCCATATTATCAATTAGTAAGAAAGGAAGATAAAATATGAACTTATTTACAACAAGTGATGGTATAGCTTTAAACTATAAGACGAGTGGGGAAGGCAAAGCGATTGTAATGATTCACACTGCTTTTGATAATTTTTCAGTATTTCAAGGTTTAGAAGCTAAATTTAATCATGCTTATCAAGTCGTACTCATTGATTTAAGGGGTCATGGTTACTCGGATAAACCTACTAAAATTAATTTTAAGACATATGCTAAAGATATAAAAGAGCTATTAGATTACTTATATATTAGTGAGTGTTCGATTATAGCACATGAGTTGGGTGGTTCGATTGCTGCGTTATTTACTGCACAATATCCTGACGTTGTAACTTCATTAACAATGGTTAATCCTACACTATTAAATGACATCACGCCTGAAGAGCGTTTATATAGAAAATATGCAGATAAGATTAGAAATTGGGATGGTGAAGCACAACAGAAATTCCTTGATAAACAACTATATTATTCTAAAAGGAAAGCTAAAAAATTCTTGAAACAAGTGGAATATACCAACAGTATGTCTACAAAATCTGAAATTGAAGCAGTAAAAGAATCATTTATTGATAACAATGTTATGAATTATTTAAAAGAACTAAAAGCACCGACATTAATTGTAGTAGGGCAACATGGTGAACGGACGACGGTATTCGAAGCGAAAGAAGTTGCTGATTATATCGGTGACACGCGATTTGAAGTTTTTGAAGCATCGGGGTTATATCCATTTGTAGAAGAAAAAGATAAATTTATGAATCATGTTGCTGAATTTATAAAACAGCAAGTTCCATCAGTAGCTTAGTACCACAAAAAGATTACAAGATAACTTGTTTTGTAATCTTTTTGTAACATGACTGTTATTTTAGTAATATTTATAGTACAATAAAAACAAGCACAATAAAAGTCAGTTAAATATAGAAGGAGAGAGTGCTTATGAAAAGGTTATGTGCAGTAGTTTTAGTTGCAGGATTAACATTTTCTGGTATTAATGCAGGAACTGTTGAAGCGGCATCTGGGAACTCAATCCAAAACGTTACTGAATTACAACATGGCGATCAATCGTTAGAAGGTGCAAAATTAGGAAATTCTATTCAAACTGTATTAAAAGATAATAAAAAACCAATTTACTCATATAAACCTGACGGTTCAGAACACTATTATGAATTCAAAAAAGATAATGGTGTACTTGTTGTAACTGCGGATGGTAAGAAAAACGATGGTAAAATCACTCGTATTTCTATGAGCTATAATGATACAAATGGTCCTGCATACAAAGAAGTGAAAAAACATGTAAGTGACACGGCTATTACGCGTGAGCATTATAATAATGTGACAGGTAACTTTGGTTACGTTCAAGATAACGAAGTATCTTACCAATTTAGCTCTTCATCACCAAGTGATAAAAATATCAAGCTTTATCGTATTGATATTGGTAAATAACTTTCACTTGTAATATTTAAAATGAATAATAAACCGACAAGTGTAATGCTATATACTTGTCGGTTATTTTATTGTTACAATGAGAGAAAGTTTAATTATATATGTTAGTCATTTACATATATTAATATATAGAGTATTTATTTAATATAAAAAAGGAGCCTATCATGAGAGTTAACGACAAAGTATTAGTAGAAAATATCAATGATTATTTCACTCATAAAGGTCTTTCCCCAAATCTTATAGATGATATTAAGGGGAAACTAAAAAAAGAATTGAAAAAATCGGAAGCACAAGATTTGGATTATATAGAATACAGAAGAAAGTCACCAGCTGAAATTATTTTAACGATTCAACGTAATTTATTTACATTACAATTAAATCCTATCGTATTTTTTATTATCAATTTTATTTTGCTATCCTATTTGTATGACAAACAATATGTGCCATTTCAGGCTGCGACTGGATTATCCATTTTTTACTGTTTAATTATCTTGCCAATATCAATTTTTATTTATTTGAGAATTGATTGGAAAAATTATCTCTATAGTAATAAATTCGAGAGGATTATTGGCCTTAGTGTTGCTGCAGTAGCGTTAATACTAGTCTTTGCGCATGCTTTTGGCTTTGATTTAGGTATTGTAGCTGTCACAATATACGCACATCAATTTGTCTTTTTTGTTGGTATCATTTTTAGCATTTCAGGTATTTACTTTAGAAGGTTAGAATTTACTGGCATAGGTTTGTTATTTTGTCAAAAAACGATAGATGCAATGATTAGTAACCCTATCGTTACACAAATTGCTTCAATCGTAATTTGGGTTTTATTATTAATCGTGATTATCTATTACACGATTAGAATATCTTCTAGAAAATAGTAATATTTATACTAATAAATAAAAATGTATCTTCATTTTTTGAATGGAGATGCATTTTTTTATTTAAAATTGTTTTATTTCGAACATGTATATTAGCTTAGGAAATAGTTCTAATCTATCTGCTGTTGCTTATATTGTGGTTTCATCTTGACCAAGACAGGACAGGCGCAAGAAACACTTTTAGAAAATAAGTATGTCATACGAGACCTATAGGTTTTTAACGCGTTTAATTTAATATTAAGTTTATAGAATGAAGAAAAAGAAGGTACTATGGCTAAATATTTAAAATTGAGCGTAAGCATTATTAAACAAGGGTATATAAATCATATAAAGGAGGTGGCCCAAAATGGAAAAAGTAAGAATTAATTGTGACATTGAATTGGCATATATCCGTGAGGGTCAAGGCTTTCCTATCATTTTAATTCATGGCTTAGATGGCAATCTTGCTTCTCTATGTAACTTGAAAGACGAATTAAAAAACGACTTTGACGTCATCATTTATGACGTTAGGGGACATGGCAAGTCATCCAAGCCCAATGCATTTCGTTTGAAAGATCATGTAGAAGACTTATATATATTGATGCATAAATTAAATGTTAAAAAGGCACACTTAATAGGGCATGACATGGGCGGTCTCATTGCTAAGCATTTTTCTGATGAATATGCATCGATGGTAGAGTCATTAACATTAGTTGCCTGTAATTTAGTAGATAGTGTATTTGAATTAAATAAATTAATGATTGAACATGAAGACGAAATAGAAGGTTTTGATAAATCTGAATCTTTATTATTATTACTGCCTTATATATACAAAGACAAAGAAAAGGCTAAAAAGTGGTTTCAATCACAGCTTATTTATAATAGGCAATCAGCTGAAGATAGCGCCGTTGCTACACGAGCTTTAATGCAATTTCCAGTATTTAACAAGGATACTATAATTGAAGAAACAGACATACCTACTTTAATCGTTAATGGTAAATACGATCCTTTTGTTACTGAAGAAATGTTGAATAAGTATAAACAAGTGTTTAAAAAATTAACCTTGGTTGAATTTAATCAATCAGGCCACGCTCCCCATATAGAAGAACCGAAACATTTTTTAGAAGCTTTTTTGAACTTTATAAAACCGAGCGTGTATCAAGAGTAATGAACTAGCTGAGCTATTTAGACTGTCGACAAAGTCTCTGATTTTGTCGACAGTTTTTTATGCACACTTTTCACGGGCACAGCCTCAACTCATAGTGTTACCACATCAGAATAAATAACTACCAATAAAAAATGCAGCTTATTATAAGAAAATATCATTCGGGTATAGAAATCATGAAAACTTGGGCAACTATATCTTATTAATTTCGCGACTTTATGCTTCTTATATTAAAAAAGAGATTAAGTAACCTAAGAATGTCTAAGCGAAAAAATTTGTCTCAGACCGCTTTGGCAAAGCGCCGCATAAAAAAGTCTGAATCATTTAGTCATGACCCAGACTTTGAATTATTTATAGATGTATTATGTGAAAGAAAAAGCTGTTTATACTTCTTTTTCATCATTTGCTGCTTGGATACGTTTGTCGACACGTGATAATAATTCGTTGATCTTTTTGCGTTGCTTAGAATCAACTAATATTAATACGGTCCTTTCATCGTGCTCATTACGTTTTTTATCAAAGTAATCTTCTTGAGATAAATTTTTAACTGCTTTAACAACTTGTGGCTGTTTATAGTTTAGGTGATTGATGATATCTTTTAAGTAATATTCTTCACTTTCATGTTCGCTAATATATGTTAATACAGCAAACTCCTCGAAACTTATTGAAAATTCTTTTTTGATAATACTCTTTAATTTATCAGCGTATGTTACCATCGCTAATAATTCAAAACAATCGTTAATTTTGGTGATAGCCATGCTTAATTCCTCCCTAATTTATATGCCCAATCAAATATACATATTAAAAATCTTTTTGTATAATAATTTGTCTTAATTCAAAGTTGAATACAAAGTTTTTATCATAATTTACAGCTCTAATAAATTTGGGTAAAATATATTAAAACCAGCATTATTTAGTTTATTATAACTAAATAAAAATAGAAAGTAAACAAAAAAACGTTTAAACATCACAGTAATGATTTAAATTATTAATTCAATTATTTAAATACCAATGATTGAATCATAATTAATGCTTCTCTATTACAATTTGTCACTATTTGATAAAAAACATAAAAGACAAATATCATTTTAAAAGATTATGGCATTTATACTGTACACATTTAATTTTTAAATCGCACAGTATCAGCATTCCTAGCTATGACATCGCCGGGCTTTAATCCTTCAGTTATCAACATAGTTTTTTTATTACCCGATTTTTCTAGTTTAATAACCCTTTTAATAATTTTTTTATTTCTTAGCAGGTAAACGAATTGATCATTATCTATTGCTGTGCGAGGTATTTCAATTTGAGTATTAGGTATTTCAATTTCAACATGACTTCCAAAGAAGTAAGCAGGTTTTGGTGTAATTTCAATTAAATATTTGGAATTTTGAGATGCTTGATTTTGCTTGAGTGGCAGTGTAGAAATTTGCTTTATTTCTCCGCTAGAAGTCCTCCCGTTCTTGGCTTTTATTTTTAATTTATCTTTTACATGCAAAAAGGGGCGGTCGTTTTCAGAAACCTTTGCTCTTATGATAGGTGTTGCATCGTATATTTGAACCAATGGTAACTTATTTAAAGAAGAATATGTGTAATTTATGTTAATTATACCAGAGATAGGAGCGAAGATGGTTGTGCGTAATTGAGGTTGTAGTTGCGCAATTTCAGTTTCTAGATTTTTTATAGCTAAATCATAGTTCGTAGATGCGTATGTTTTGTTTTGAGTTAATTGAGCGAGTTGTCTTTGTTTTAAAGTAATGCGCTGTTCGATTTGGGGATTATAGTATTCGAAAAGTGGTTGATTTTGTGCTACCTTCGATTGGTTTTGAACATACCAATCATGTATGGCGCCCTTAGTTGGATTATAATCGATTGTGATTAACTGAGAAGGCTCTTGTTTGCCTATGAAGTATTGGGGCTTTTTGTAGGTAACCTTTATCGTTTCAATTTGGTTATTTGCGATGAAGGTTGTTTTTGATTTTAAATATAACCATAAAAATAATGCAGTTGTGCTAAATAAGATAAGCAATGCGAGTAGTAGAATACAGATACGTTTCAATAATTTATCACCTCTAATGTTTTAATGTAATGATTATACTGTGTTTGTATCTTTTCTGCCATATAAAAAAAGCGTTATCCACCATTTTTTAAAAGTAAATAACGCTGTGCTTTATTTATTAAAATAATCTTAAAAGTATAATACCAATCATCATTGCAATGATGCCGATGATTTTTCTTTTGGTGATTTTGTTTACAAATGTGCCTAATAGACCAAAATGGTCGATGATAATTCCCATCAACATTTGACCTAACATCACAATGATTGTAGTTAATGCTGCACCAAGATGAGGCATTAGTATAATATTTGTAGTAACAAAAATTACACCCAAGATACCACCAATGAAATAAATAGGTTTTAATTTACCTTTTTGTGAATGGTAAGTAGTCATTTTAAGTGTTCTGTTGAAAATCATTGTTAAAATAAATAATGTTATTGTTCCAATTATAAATGAGATTAATGATGCTAATATAGATGAATGCACTTGTTGGCCTAAAGCACTGTTGATAGCTGTTTGTATTGGAGGACAAAAACCAAATATAAATCCAATTATGAGCCAAATATAAACTTTAGAATTCATATTTTTATCTTTTGGGTTTCTGCGTACTTAATTCATAAGAATGATCCCCAAAATTAAAAATAAGATACCTAACACTTTAAATATAGTAAAAGGTTCTACATCTGCGCCGAACCAACCGAATGTATCAATTGTAACGCCCATAATAATTTGTCCAGCGACAGTCATAACTACTGTTAAGGAAGCGCCCAATCTTGGAAGTAATAATAAGTTCCCAGTTAAAAATACTACCCCAAGTATACCACCGATAAACCACACATAACTCAAAGTTTGGTCACTATAAAATTGTGTAGTAAAAACATGCGGATTTGTAATTAAATTAATCAAAATTAAAAAGATTGTGCCAGTAGCAAAAGAAATGGTTGAAGCATAAAATGAGGATTTTGTATAAAGACTCAACCTTGAATTAATTGAAGTTTGGAATGGAACAACCATTCCAGCAATGATGCCTACTAAATATAAAAGAATCATTAAATCACGCTTTCTATAGAGATAACTTCATTATATAGGAAAGATGCAGATATGCCTATATTATTTTGTGGTCGTGTATAAATCTGTACATAAAATGATGTACACAATTAAAGAAATATAATAAAATAGTTACATTGATTGATTTTTAAAAGTAAAACGAATCAATCAAAATTATAAAAAATACTCATAAAAATTAGGGATCATTATTTTATGGTAATTTAAATATTTAAAGAAGCGGTGGCAATTTACATTGAAACAACTTTCGATTATACGCTTATTAGATGAAGAAACGTTTTTTATAAGCGCAGGAAGTAATGAAGGAGTTCATAAAGGTCAATTTATAGAAGTTTTAAATCCTAGAAGATCGTATAAAAACCTTGCCCAAGTTATTGAAGTGTTTGATCAGTACACGATGTGTAAAAAATTGGGGAAAAGTAAAGTGTTTTTCGGTGATACAGTTAGGTTGCGGCCTTGCAGGAATAGTTAATGCAATGGATAGTGATAAGGATACGTACAAAAATTGTAATTACGGCTTAATTGGAACATCTATGATTACTGGAACGTATTTTTCGCATATTAATAGATAAAAGGCTGGGACACCATAAATTCAATGATGCCTCAGCCTTGAGTTTAATGTTGGTATTAGTTGATAAGGTGTTACTTTTCTAAAGTGCTAACGCTAAAGTATCACTTCTCAATTTTATCGCGTTAGTGATATGATGCATGGGCATTAGTTCATGTAACCCACTTGGCCTTAGTATCATCCCATGCAAGTGTATTAATAATTCTTGTATCCCTTTTAATGTTAGTTAGCACTTATGCATGATATTTAGTTTATATAGCTTTTTTGGTCTTACTACACCTTAATTAAACCTCAAAAATAAGTTTTGTAGATTTATCGATGATTTGTGCCGCATGTACCTTCGTTGGAATGCCAGCTTTTGGTCTTAATATATCTAGTGTAATCAACTTATTCATTCCATCTTTTACAGCACTTTCATTGATGAAGTGTTCAATTTTCGGTATTTGTATTTTAATATCTTTATTCACGGCGTCAATAAATACAAGTTCTAAAGTTTGTGTCATCTTAGTTTACCTCCTTAGTTCACTGTTTCAGTTTTGATAATTTCAACAGTTTCAAATTTTTCTCCAGTAATTTGTTCGATAATAGATTTAAAGCTTTTAATTTGGTCAGTAGTTGCTTCAGTATTTAAATTTGCAAAATGACGCTTGAATTGAGTAGCTTTACCATCTTTATCATAGGATGTGCGCGACATGGTGACTGCTAGTTGACTGATTTGATTCATTTGTGTAACCTCCTTTCACTATATATATCGTTTTTCATTTGCAAAAAGGGCAAAAAAATTTAAAAAAATTAGACAAAATACTTTCATGTGACAAAATCATGATATATCATTAAATATGGAACATTAATGAATTCAGAGGTGAATGTATGAATCAAGTAGATCCTATTAGAAATATTAATGAGATAAAAGCGATGTACGAAGCGTTAAAGTCTAAGTCACAGCGTGATTATCTATTATTTAAGTTTGCTATACATACGGGTGTGAAACTTTCTTCTTTATTAAATTTAAACGTGCAAGATGTAAGAATTGAAGATAAGGGTGTAAAATATTATTGGGTGGAGACGCACGCCCCTAGGATTCAAATTAGATTACCAGAAACATTAAGAAATGAATTAATGGCATATATCACAGAACAACAATTAGAAAATGGTGAACTTTTGTTTCAGTCAAATAGGACACTAAAAGGTCTATCTAGGCAACAAGCTTACCGTATTATTCATACTGCCGCAGAAGATTTAGGTATGTTACACATTGGTTTGACAACGTTGCGAAAAACATTTGCGTATCATGCATACCAATCTGGTATATCTATATCAATTATTCAAAAATATTTGGGGCACCAGACCACGTTTGAAACGATGAAGTTTATTGGTATCTCTACGAAATCAAGCAAAACAACAATAGCTTTAAATTTATAAATTATACTTAAAGGGGGGATAGAATGAGTTTCATTTATCTACTTAGTGCGATTATTTTAATAATGGTAGTAGTATTGCTTACGATGACAAATCGTAAATTTCACAAAATTTCTGGTCTAATAGCTTTAATAGCACCAATTATCTCTTCTGTTTACTTTTTGTGGCAAATACCGCAAGTGATGAAGGGACAATTTGTCTCAGTAAAAATACCATGGCTCACCTTAATAGATATCAACATAGATTTTAAGCTAGATGGATTAAGTTTATTTTTTAGTTTGTTAATATCACTTATTGGGTTAGCAGTGTTTTATTATGCAACACAATATTTATCAAAAGAACATGATCACTTACCACGCTTTTATATATATTTATTACTATTTATGTTCAGTATGTTAGGTATTGTGACTTCAAATAACACTATTTTGATGTACGTGTTTTGGGAACTGACAAGTGTATCATCTTTTCTACTCATTGCTTATTGGTACGATAAAGGAGCAAGTCAGTTTGGCGCTATTCAATCATTTATAATCACAGTATTTGGTGGTCTTGCATTACTGACAGGGTTTATCATGATTTACACTGTGACAGGAACTAATTCTATTTCATCTATTATTGCTCAAAGCGACAAAATAGCCGAAAGCAATTTATTTATACCAATTATTATTATGTTACTATTAGGCGCATTTACTAAATCAGCGCAATTTCCTTTCCATATTTGGTTACCCAAAGCTATGGAAGCACCAACACCGGTGAGCGCTTATCTACATTCTGCCACAATGGTTAAAGCAGGTATCTTTTTACTATTTAGATTTACACCTGTTTTAGGTCTAAGCGATTTCTATATATATTCTGTTACCTTTGTAGGGTTAATAACGATGATTTTTGGCGCAATTAATGCCATACGTCAATATGATTTAAAAGCCATCTTGGCTTATTCTACGATTAGTCAATTAGGTATGATTGTTTCGATGGTCGGACTTGGCGGTGGTTTTGCACAACATACCACTGGTGAGCTCTCAAAAATTTATGGACTTATACTCTTTGCGGGTCTGTTTCATTTGATGAACCATGCGTTATTTAAAGGTGCATTATTTATGGGCGTAGGTATTATTGACCATGAAACAGGCACAAGAGATATCCGTAAATTATCTGGTTTAAGGAAAGTACTACCGATTACGCATATAGTTATGTTACTTTCTGCCTTATCTATGGCAGGTATACCATTCCTTAATGGGTTCTTAAGTAAGGAAATGTTTTTTGAAGGTTTGGTAAGTTCACATCAATTACCACAATTTAATTTAATTTTAACTATAATGATTGCATTTATAGGCGTGACTGCCAGTATATTTACGCTTATTTATGCAGTTTACATGATTAAAGAAGTGTTCTGGGGTGAATTTAAAAAAGCAGATTTACCAGTACAAACGCCTCATGAGCCATTTTTATTTACATTACCTTCTGCAATTATGATGATTTTGTTACCGGTCGTGTTCTTTATACCAAATTTATTTGGTCATTATATTATTTTACCGGCATTACGAAGTATCACAATTGGAGAAAAAGTAGATGACATCGCACCACATATTTCTCAATGGCACGGTTTTAATTTACCACTGATATTAAGTTTAATTGTAATTGTTGTAGGATTTATAGCAGTGTTTAAAATTAATTGGAAAAAGCAAGCAGAAAAAATTAAAGTTAAATCTATTACAGATTTATACTTAGATTCATATAAACAATTTGAAAATTATTCTGGATATAGTATTCGCACATTGATGAATAACCGTTTGAATCACTATATTACATTAACATTAGCTATTTTCATCATCGTAGTGGTCTACGGTATTATTCAAGCTGGTTTTCCGGATGTTAAACAGATACATGTCAGTGAGTTTGGTCCATTAGAAATTATCACATTAATCGTTGTCTTTATTTTAGGTATTGCCTTAACATTTATTCGACAACGTTTAACGATGGTTATATTAAATGGTATCGTTGGTTATTGTGTAACAATATTTTTCATCTTGATGAAAGCACCTGATTTGGCATTAACACAACTCGTAGTTGAAACCATTACTACTATATTGTTTATCGTAAGTTTTTCACGTTTACCAAACGTTCCACGTACGAAAGTGCATAAAAAACGTGAGGCCGTCAAGATTATCGTTTCATTAGCAATGGCAATTATCGTAGTGATGCTTGTCTTTATTGCTCAACAAGCTGAAACGATGCCAACAATTTCTACTTTCTATCATGATGCATATGAATTAGCAGGTGGTAGAAATATTGTAAATGCAATTCTCGGTGATTTCCGTGCTATGGATACCTTATTTGAAGGAATGGTATTAATTATCGCTGGTTTAGGAATCTATACATTACTTAACTTTAAAGAACGGAGGGGTCAAGATGAAAGAGAATGATGTAGTCTTACGCACAATCACCAAAATCGTAGTCTTTATATTGTTAACATTTGGCTTCTACTTGTTTTTAGCTGGGCATAATAATCCGGGTGGCGGATTTATTGGTGGACTTGTCTTCAGTTCTGCATTTTTATTAATGTTCTTGGCCTTTGATGTTAAACAAGTATTAGTCGCTTTACCGCTTGATTTTAGAATATTAATGATTATTGGTTCATTGGTGTCATTTGCTACTGCTGTCGTTCCAATGTTCTTTGGTAAACCGTTCCTTTACCAAACTGATGCACATGTCCAATTGCCGATATTAGGCGAAGTACATTTAACAACTGTGACAATATTTGAAGCTGGTATTGTATTAGCGGTAGTCGGTGTTGTAGTGACGGTTATGCTTTCTATAAGTGGTGGTCGCTCATGAACTTGATATTATTAATGGTTATTGGCTTCTTAATATTTATAGGAACGTATATGATATTATCCGTCAACTTAATACGTATTGTTATTGGTATCTCAATTTATACGCATGCAGGAAATTTAATTATTATGAGCATGGGTAAGTACGGTAAAAACATGGTTGAACCACTTATTGGTGAAAGTAGCAAAAACTTTGTGGATCCATTGCTACAAGCGATTGTATTAACTGCTATTGTGATTGGTTTTGCTATGACTGCGTTTTTACTTGTGCTCGTATATAGAACGTATCGAGTAACTAAAGAAGATGAAATTGATGTGCTAAGAGGTGATGACAATAATGATGAGTAATTTATTAATTCTACCATTACTTCTCCCAGCAGTCTGCGGGCTCGTACTTGTATTTATTCGTACACAGAGTAGGCTTTCAAGAATTTTTTCAATTGGAACAATGGCTGTCACGACACTTATATCTTTATTATTATTGATTCATGTAATGAGAGATAAACCAATTGCTTTAGATTTCGGTGGATGGAAAGCCCCGTATGGCATTCAGTTTGTGGGTGATTCATTAAGTCTATTAATGGTAACTACTTCTAGTTTTGTCGTTACATTAATCATGGCGTATGGCTTTGGTAGAAAGGAAAAACGAGCCATCCGTTACTATTTGCCGAGTTTTATTTTGTTTTTAACAGTCGGCGTGATTGGATCATTTTTAACAGCTGATTTGTTTAATTTATACGTTATGTTCGAAGTGATGTTACTGGCTTCGTTTGTGTTAGTCACGTTGGGACAATCAGTCGAACAATTACGTGCAGCTATCATTTACGTGGTTCTTAATATATTAGGTTCTTGGTTACTATTATTAGGAATTGGCTTGCTGTATAAGCTAACGGGTACTTTGAATTTTTCATTAGTTGCCCAAAGATTAAGTGAAATGCATGGTGAAAGTTCAGTTGTCATCATTTCGATGGTGTTTTTAATTGCTTTCAGTGCGAAAGCAGCACTTGTGTTGTTCATGTGGTTACCAAAAGCTTATGCAGTATTAAATACTGAACTAGCAGCATTATTTGCAGCACTGATGACAAAAGTAGGTGCTTATGCGTTAATTCGATTCTTTACATTATTATTCGATAGTCATAATGGTATTACGCATCCACTGCTTGTATTTTTATCTTGTGTAACTATGTTAATAGGTGCGTTTGGCGTACTAGCTTATCGAGATATAAAAAAGATAGCAGCATATCAGGTTATCCTTTCTATTGGATTTATCATATTAGGTTTAGGATCAAATACATTTGCCGGTGTTAATGGCGCTATCTTTTATCTGGCGAATGATATTGTTGTAAAAACATTACTATTCTTTATAATTGGTAGTTTGGTGTACATTACCGGTTACCGACAATACAAAAATTTATATGGTTTAGCGAAACAAGAACCATTTTTTGGCGTAGCTTTTGTGGTGATGATTTTAGCAATTGGAGGCGTACCACCATTTAGCGGTTTCCCAGGTAAAGTGTTTATTTTTGAAGGAGCACTTGAGAATGGTAACTACATTGGTTTAGCATTGATGATTTTAACTAGCCTAATTGCCATGTTTAGCTTGTTTAGAATCTTCTTTACCATGTATCTCGGTAATGCTCAAAAAGGAGAGCCATTAGAATTTAAATCAGTTCCTACATACCGTAAAGGTTTGATAGGCGTGCTTGTTGCAACAATATTAGCGATGGGCCTGGCAGCGCCATTAATTTTTAAAGTGACAGATAATGCTACCCACATGAATATGGATGACGGATTATATGAAAAAATGGTGAATCCTCATTTAGTGAAGGAGGATAAATAATGAGACAAGTCTTACTTAATATGGTCATTGCGTTTTTATGGGTGTTATTTCAAGACGAAGAATCTTTTAGAGCCTCTACCTTCTTCTCGGGTTACTTGATTGGTTTAGTAGTTATCTATATACTGCATCGCTTTTTCGGCCAACAGTTTTATTTGAAAAAAGTATGGGTGGCTATTAAATTTTTAGCTGTTTACTTATACCAGTTAATCACATCAAGCATGACAACCATCAATTATATTTTATTTAAAACGAAAGATTTAAATCCAGGCTTAGTGACGTATGAAACGACATTGGAAACAGATTGGGAAGTTTCATTTTTAACTATACTTATTATTATTACACCTGGTTCAACGGTTATAAGAATTTCAAAAGAAAGAAAGAAAATCTTTATACATGCAATTGACATTTCAGAGAAAGAAAAACAGAAACTGCTAAAAAGCATTAGACAATATGAAGGTCTCATATTGGAGGTGGCAGAATGATCGAATCATTGATAAATTTCTTTATAACTAGTTCAATTATTTTATTTGGTATTGCGTTAATCTTAACTTTATTTAGATTAGTTAAAGGACCAACTACTGCTGACAGAGTGGTTGCATTTGATACTGCTAGTGCGATATTAATGTCGACGGTGGGCGTGTTAAGTATTGTATTTGGTACTTTTTCATTCCTAGATTCTATCTTATTAATCGCGATTATTTCATTTGTGAGTACTGTGTCTATCTCTAGATTTATAGAAGGGGGGCATGTCTTTAATGCAAATAACAAGCGAAATCGTTAATTTAATTGCAGCTTTTATGATGTTTTTAGGAAGTATTATCGCTTTAATTAGTGCGATTGGCCTAATTAAATTCCATGATGTATTTTTAAGAAGTCATGCCTCTACGAAAAGTTCTACATTGTCAGTATTGTTAACACTTGTTGGCGTGATTATTTATTTTATTTCTTCTCAAGGGTACCTAAGTGTCAGAATGATTTTAGCATTGGTATTTATCAATTTAACCTCTCCTGTTGGAGGGCATTTAATATCTAGAGCAGCATATCGTACGGGCGCTTATATGTACCGAAAAAGTGATGCTCCTAAACAAACAAGTATCTTATTAAGCGCTACAGAAAATGATACGTTTGATCAATTAAAAAAACGTGCTCAAGTACGTGAACAACGCAGACGTAAAGTAAATGAAAAAGAACAAGACATATATTAATTTTAAGCCTTTCTTTACATTGTTAAAATAAAGCATTATAGAAAATACGTCATTTATAGATGAGCAGATTAGAAATCAATGAATTAACCTTTAATTTCTAATCTGTTCTTTTTTTATGGCTCTTTGTCAAAGAAGACTGATATAAAAATCAGCCCTGTTTAGTATAGAGCCTTTTTTATTGATATAAAGCGTGCAGTATTATTTAAATTATATTTGGTGAAAATATTATTTTTGAAGTGCAATCCGTTTCAGGGGTTACTAAAAAAATGATAAAATAATACATATCTGTAATTGTGTTAATTTTAAAAAGCATATCTATTAAAAATAATAACTAGATATGTAAGAGTTTGAGACACAATCTGTTCATTAAAAACGATGGTATTTTTTGTTTCAACCTCAACAATTATGAAAGTCATTAATGTTGAAAAGAGGTGAAACCATGCAAATATTTGAAACAATACTGATATTTTTAGCAGTAGTTATTGCAAGTTCCCTTGTACATATCGCCTTACCTAAAATCCCCCTAGCTTTTATCCAAATTATGCTCGGTATGTTATTGTATATTACGCCGATACCTGTTGAATTCCATTTTGACTCAGAGCTATTTATGGTTGCACTAATAGCGCCATTATTATTTGTTGAAGGTGTAAAAGTGTCTCGTGTCCATTTACGCCGGTATATCAAACCAGTATTAATGATGGCCTTAGGACTTGTGGTCACAACGGTTATAGTAGTTGGATTGTTTGTGCATTGGATATGGCCTGAATTACCATTAGCTGCTGCATTCGCATTGGCCGCTATTTTGTGTCCAACTGATGCAGTAGCTGTTCAAGCAATTACAAATGGAAAAATTCTTCCAAAAGGTTCTATGACAATTTTAGAAGGTGAATCATTGTTAAATGATGCTGCGGGTATTATTTCTTTTAAAATTGCTGTAGCAGCTTTAATCACAGGTGGATTTTCAATGGTAAATGCTGTTGAACAATTTTTAATATCTTCAATAGGCGGATTTATTGTAGGTTTAATTATTGGTGTTGCCTTAGTTAGATTCAGAGTATCACTTTCTAGAAGAGGTATTGAAAATGTAAATATGTTTACATTTATACAGCTTCTAACCCCTTTTATTACATATCTCGTTGCTGAAATGTTCCATTCATCAGGTATTATTGCAGCAGTGGTAGCAGGATTAGTACATGGTTTTGAACGTGATCGTATCGCACAGGCACGTACAAGGTTACAAATGAGTTACAATCATACATGGAATATATTAAGTTATGCTTTGAATGGTTTTGTATTTTCTATTTTAGGATTTTTAGTTCCTGAACTTGTCGGGAGAATTATAGAAAATGAACCACATAATTTTATCTTTCTAATTGTTGTTACGGTTTTAATCGCTTTAGCAATATACTTATTTAGATTTTTATGGGTTTTTGTTTTATATCCTTATTTTTATTTACCAATCAGTCCGTTCCAAAAAATACTTAGCAACTATGAAGATAATGCTAATGTTTCAGAGACACCACCCAAACGAGGCATGTATGCTTTTATCATGACATTATGTGGCGTGCATGGAACAATTTCTCTGGCTATTGCTTTAACATTACCTTACATGTTGGCGGATCACCATTCCTTTGTGTTTAGAGATGATTTGCTATTTATTGCGTCAGGTATGGTGGTCATGAGTTTAATCATTGCGCAAATTGTGTTGCCAATGGTGACACCTAATGCAGTAAAACCAAAACAACGTGGTATGAACTTTAAGCAAGCGCGTATATATATTTTAGAGAAAGTGATAGAACATTTAAATCAATTATCATCTGAAGCATCTAGTTTTTTATACGGTAACGTCATTAAAGATTATCATGATAAATTAGCTTTTCTTAAAACGGTTGAAAATGAAGATGAAAATACTAAAGAACTAGAAAGATTGCAAAAAATCGCATTTGATGTTGAAAACAATACACTTAATAGCTTAGTATCTAATGGAGATATTACAACGAATGTTTTAGATAACTACATGCGTTATGCTGAACGTACACAAGTTTATAAACAGTCTTCTTTAATCCAACGTATCAAAGTTGAATTAAAAGCATTTATTTTAAAAAGTAGAATTAAGACAAAAGTAAAAACCAACGCTGCTTCGTCTTTATCTGTGATTGATAACTTGCGAGAAATTTCTAATGTAATGAGAACAGTGCATTATCGCGTGGTAAGTCGTCTAGGTAAAGAGACGACTGAAGAAAATAAATTAGAAGTGGGCATGATTTGTGATAGTTATTTAATGAGAATTGAAAACTTAACACCTTCGAATTTCTTTAATCCTAAAAGTGAAACGTCAATCACTAAAATTAAGTTGGAGGCACTTAGAGAGCAACGTCGCGTCTTGAATGAACTTGTTGAAGATGAAGAAATTAACGAGGTAACTGCTTTGAAATTACGTGAAGCCATTAACTATGATGAAATGATTATTGTTGATAGTTTAACGGATTAAGCTATCAGTGAAAAACAGATTCCGATATCGGAATCTGTTTTTTTGGTGAATTGAATTGTATAAATGAAATGAATTTTTTAGGATATAAAATGATTTGAGCTAAAATTCCCTTTTTCATTAAAAATCTCCATCAATGGGGGGAGGAGCCAACCATTGATGGAGTTAAGGGAGATAGATGATTTAAGGCTTGAATACCACCATGTCGTACGTCATTAGGAGGGAAACGTACGACATGGGACTATTCACCTACAAAGTAGGTTAAATAGCCTTGTTATTATTCCATACTGCCGTGTACGATATCGATATTTTCTTTCATCATATTATAATAAGAATCACCTTTAGTGCCTTCTTTACCTATGGAATCTGTATAAACTTCTCCGTAGATATCTAAATTCGTTTCTTCACTTAAACTTTGCATGCTTTTCTTGTCTACGCTAGTTTCGACAAGTAGATGTTTAAGGTGGTTATCTTTAACAAATTTAACAGCTTGTTCCATTTGTTCAGGTGTGCCTTGTTTCTCAGTGTTTATTTCCCAAATATATCCAGGTTTAATATCAAACTGTTTAGAGAAATATTTAAAAGCACCTTCACTTGTGATCATTGAACGATTTTCTTTAGGGATGTCGTTAAATTTCTCATGACTATCTTGTTTTAAAGATTCCAATTTAGCTACATAATCCTTTGTATGGCTTTCAATATCATCTTTATGTTTGTCATCTTTTTTAATTAAAGCATCACTGATTGTTTTTATATATTTAATACCATTGTCTAAGCTTAACCAGGCATGTGGGTCTTGTTTAGATTCGTCGCCTTCTGTTGCTCCATTTAAGTATAAAGGTTTAACGTCCTGTGAAACTTTGACAACAGAACCATCTTCATATGATTTGTTGGCCTGTGATAAAGCATTTTTGAACCAACCGTTACCTGTTTCTAAATTTAATCCGTTGTAAAAGATGACATCTGCATCTGTCAATGCTTTAATATCTTTTGGTTTAACTTCGTATTCATGTGGGTCCTGACCAATTGGGACAATACTGTGTATTTCAACATTATCGCCACCAACGTTTTTAACCATATCGTATAGAATAGAATTTGTCGTTACGACTTTTATTTTGTCATGAGATTGAGATGAAGAATCACTTTTACCGTTGCTACACGCACTTAAGAATAAAAGGAAGATAAGTGCAACTGTTAATAACTTTTTCATTAAACCACTCCTTTTTTTGTGAACACTTGCATTTTATTACAAGCAAAAATAATGATATAGATAACAAACGCGCATAAAACAATCGTTGCACCGCTTGGAATATTATAAATATAACTAAAGTACATGCCGACCATCGCACTTATAATGCTTATTAAACTGGAAATGATCATCATTGTATGTAGTTTTTTAGCAATTAAAAATGCAGCTGAAGCAGGGGTGATAAGTAATGCTACAACTAATATAATACCTACAGTTTGTATACTTGCTACAGTAACAAGTGAAAGCAATAACATAACGAAGTAGTGTAGAAAAGTAGTGTTCAAACCACTCATTCTACTAAAAATAGGGTCAAATGTAGAAATCATTAATGGTCTATAAAAAATAATAATTAAAATCATAACAATGACACCCACGACTACAGTCGACCAAAAAGTAGACTGTGTTACTGCCAATAAATTACCAAAAAGAATGTGATATAAATCAGTAGTACTATTTATTAAACTAATTAAAATGACCCCAGTTGCTAAAAAGGCTGTAAAACTAATGCCAATAGCTGCGTCGGGTTTGGTTTTACTGCTTTTAGTAATAAAGCCTATAAAAATGCTGGCGATCATACCTGTAACTAATGCACCAATAAACATAGGAACACCGAATAAAAAGGACAGGGCAACGCCGGGTAATACCGCATGGCTCATTGCATCCCCCATAAGAGATAAGCCTCTAAGCACGATGAGGCAACCAACTGTTCCACAAACGATTCCTACAATAATTGAAATAATTAATGCATTACTTAAAAACTTGTATTCAAATAGATGTTGGAAAAATTCCATATAATGCTACTTCCTTTCTATTTAAGCCGATTCTGAACTTTGTTGTTGGTTTGTAGGATTTAAGAATGTTCTGTTTAGATATTCTGGTTGCATAGCAACGTGACTTTCTCCAAAGAAACGAATCGTTTTATTTAAAAGAATGACACGGTCAAAATATTCTTCTGCTTTTGATAAATCATGATGAACAATCAATAGTAACTTGCCCGCTTTTTTAAGTGCGCGTAATTGAGACATAATGATTTGTTCGCTATGGAAATCAATGCCAACAAATGGTTCATCTAAAAGGTAAAGCGTACTTTCTGTCATGAGCGCTCTAGCTACTAAAACCCTTTGTAACTGACCTCCGCTTAAAGCAGATATTTGTCTGCTTCTTAAATCTTCTAATTCTAATGTTTGTAAGAGCTGATTAAGTCTAGACCTCGTCTTAGGAGTAATAAATTTAAACCATCCAATATCTTTATAAGCCCCTGAAAGTACAACGTCCTCAACTTTAATTGGAAAATCTAAATCAATATGTGCTTTTTGGGGTATATATGTTATTGTTTTTAGCGTTTGCTGCATAGCAATATTATGTAAATTAGCACTTCCAGTTGATTTAAATTCTCCGATGAGAGATTTAAGTAGTGAGGATTTTCCTGCACCATTGGGTCCCATAATTCCAATAATTTCACCTTTGACAGGAATTTCAAGATTGATATCATCTAAAACATGTTTGTTCCCTAAAGTGAGATTTAAGTTATTAATTTTTAACATTTTAGACCTCCTTAATTTAAATTTTAGGCTAACCTAATTTAATTCATAATATAACATGAACTTTTAGCGTGTCAAGTAGATTCGTGGTACAATAAAGTGAATGACTTGAGAGGTGAGACCATGCTAACTGAAGAAAAAGAAGATTATTTGAAAGCAATTTTAACGCATAATGGCGATCATTCTTTCGTTTCAAATAAGACATTGTCCCAGTATTTAAATATTAAACCGCCATCTGTAAGTGAAATGGTAAATCGTTTAGAAAAATCTGGATTTGTAAAAACGAAACCGTATAAAGGTGTGCAACTTTCAGAAGAAGGATTGACATACACTTTAGACATTATTAAAAGACATCGTTTATTAGAGTTATTTTTAATAAAAATATTAGAATATAATTGGGAAGAGGTACATCAAGAAGCAGAGGTACTAGAGCATAAAGTTTCTCATTTATTCGTAGAACGCTTAGATAAATTATTAGATTATCCAATTACTTGCCCTCATGGTGGTATTATACCAAGAGACAACCAATATAAAGAGATATATACAACCAATTTATTGTCATTTGAAGCTGGAGATGAAGTGACAATTAAGCGGGTTCGAGACAGAACAGAATTGTTAGTTTATTTAACAAGTAAAGATATATTAATTGATGAACAAATAAAGATAGTGAATAAAGATGATACAAATAAAGTCATTATGGTCCAGAAAGAAGATAAAATAACAGTGCTTAGTTATGATAATGCAATGCATATTTATGCTGAAAAATAGTAGAGTTCAATTATAGAGAATTGATTTACATTTTCTTATGAATATTGTATATAATTGTGTTTAGAAAGAGAATGATCCTTGTTTAAGCATAAGTAGGAGTTACAATTTAGTTAAATAAGGTTTATATATTAATAGCTGTTAAAGCTGATTTAACTTGATGATAGAAACAAACGTATAGAAGTAATTTCATCGTGTCAAAGTCGTCTGTTTTTGCCCACTTTTTTATAAAGGTACGATATTTTAATGCACTGATGCTATTGGGGTGTAAGGACAAGAGACCATAAAATGGCACAGCAGCTATAAGTAAGTATGAACATTCAAAATTGCAAGGTTTTAAATACTAAAAGGCACCTCCATTTCAAAAATGAAGGCGCCTTTTATTTTGAGTATGAATACTTATGGTTAAAAATCATTTTTAAGATAAATCAACAATTAAGAAAACGGAAAAATAACTAGATCCTACAATAAGTATTTAAAATCTAGTTACCAGTGATTTCATGTTATAATCATTTTTTGAAATGTAATGCTTGTTCTGTCACTTATTCCTTTACATTCAAAAATAATTTTATGGAAGGAAGTATGTTTTGAATAGTTGATAAACTGTAAATAAGTTAATCGCTATCCAAATGACACTATAAACAAAAGTTGGTATATGCGTTAATTCTTTTAAAGTGCTACCATCCCAACTCACCCTGTTTTCCGAAAATGTTAATTTAAATATAGTCCAAGATGATTGAAGAACTTCGCCGAGTAAAACACCTAATATAAAGTGTTGGGTAACAGTGACAATGTAAAGTATCATTCGTTGATTGTCACTTTGAAATAAGCAATATAAAAGTGCAACTAATAGTATCACAATGATGATAGGAAGTAATTTTCTGGAAGTTAAATATAAGAAATAGGTAAACATTAATAGGTACGCAGTGATAAATAGACTTGGATATTGATATTTAATAGATAAAAAACCTAAAAATAGCATAAGTGCAGGCATAACGTAACCACCGAAAGTAGTGATGGATTGACCTAAACTTGTTTTTGATTGTGTAATTGCAAAGCCTTGTTGCGATGTAGCAAGTCGTTCTGATGGTGTCGCTACAATGACTAGGTCTCTAGGTTTGCCACCGCTTAATTTATTGAATAGTATATGGCCAAACTCGTGGGTTAATACTGGAATATAGTTAAAATATATATCTAAAATTGGGTTGATAGATTTATTTCGATAAGTATGTATCACGATATAAAGGATGGCGATAAAAATAATCCAATAAAGATGTAATTGTATGGATGAGCTAAAAAATGCGTTAACTTTAGTCATAGAAAACCTCGTTTTAATATTTCAATTGTTTATGTTTTGGAAAATCATCAAATGCGATTGCTTACTTAATAGTATAGAGTAATATCATTCATAAAGCATTTAGACTTTTGATGTATATTGAGATAGTTTAGCTATCGTTTTATTAATATTGTAATATATGTGAGTGAAAGTGTATGTTAAAATTACAATAAAAATGAATGTATATTGAGAGATGGAGTTAGGAGATTACTAATCATGACGAAAATTGACAAATTAGAAAAAGTAAATGTACTATCTGTTTTATTTGATAATGTGACACTAATAGAAATGCGAAATCATATCAAACAATTTTTTGAATCAGAAACTCAAAACAATTTATTCATTGTTACAGCTAATCCTGAAATTGTAGATTATACTACTAACAATGAAATCTACCGTAATTTAATCAATGGCGCCAACTATGTGGTGCCAGATGGTACAGGTATTGTTATGGCTTCAAAATTACTTAAAACACCTTTAAAGGAACGCGTGCCAGGCATAGAAGTAATGGAAGAATGTTTGAAAATCGCAAATGCTAATTATCAAAACGTATTTTTATTAGGGGCCAAAGATGAAATCGTAACGCAGGCAGTACAAAAACTAAGCGAAAAATATCCTAATATTTATTTTGGTTCACATCATGGTTACTTTGATATAGAAGATGAAATGGTGTTAAAACAAGTCACTTCGTTTAAACCTGATTATGTATTTGCCGGGATGGGTTATCCCAAGCAAGAGCAATGGATTGTTCGTCATGAAAATCAATTTAATCAAACCTTACTTATGGGTGTAGGTGGTTCTATTGAAGTGTTCAGTGGTACGAAAAAAAGAGCTCCGAATGTATTTCAAAAATTAAATATAGAATGGGTATATCGCTTTATTATAGATTGGAAACGTCTTGGAAGAATGAAAGCAATACCTAGATTTGTGTTTAAAGTAATTAAACAAAAAATAACTAAGTAATGAGGCTGGTATAAACTAAATATACCAGCCTCATTACTTATGATTGGCAGTAGTTTCTTTATGGATTTTCAGTCATCTACGACATAGTGACATGTGGCATTTAATTAGAACTATAAATTTCTATATAGGTTTATTGTTGAAAATATAAATATTTATTTAGTAATAAGTAGATGTAAAGAGATACTTTTTCTAAAGCTTAATATAAAAAGCATTTTAACCGATGATCTACGGTCTATATCATATTTGTAGCCCAAGCATGGTTTATGCCTAGGCTTTTAATTTAAGTACGAACATTAAGTTTTCTAGTAAGACTGCTATAATAAAAATGATTTTAAACCAATCTATAATCATATACTGAAGTGTGATTCATTGTAGCGAAAATAAATTCATTTAATTCTATTTCAGAGTTAATGGATTTTATTTTACTTCGAATCTTGAGTTATCTAATTCGTTTCTGAATGCTTTTTGTTCATCTTTGGAATACTTTTTAAACTCATTTAAGAATTTTTCATACTCAGGTAAAACTTCTTCTAATTCGCCAAATTTTTTCAGTTTACCTGCTTCAATCCATGCAATTTTAGTGCAAAATTCTCGAACTTGTCTCATATTATGACTAACAAAGAATATTGTTTTGCCTTGTTCTTTATATTCATAAATCTTATCTAAACATTTTTGAGCGAAAGTTTGATCACCGACAGATAATGCTTCATCGATAACGAGAATATCTGGGTTTGTTGTAATGTTAATGGAAAAACCTAATTTGGCACGCATACCACTTGAATATTTTTTAACAGGTTGATAAATGAATTCCCCAAGTTCACTGAATTCGATAATATCAGGTGTTAATTCTTTAATTTGTTTTCTAGTGAATCCCATGCATAACATTTTAAATTCAATGTTTTCAATACCAGATAATTGTCCGTTTAAACCGGCATTAATTGCAATCACGCTCACTTCACCGTGTCGATCGATATTTCCAGAAGTAGCGGAAAGTGATCCACCAATAATGTTGCTTAGTGTAGACTTTCCTGACCCGTTAATACCTACAAGGCCGATGACATCACCTTCATATGCAGTTAGTGATAAATCATTTAGGGCATAAAATGTTTTGTTTTTATGAAAAGGGACTAAGGCATCTTTTAAACGCTCTTTATTATTGCGATAGATGCGGTATTCTTTAGTTACATGTTCAATGCTAACCGATACATTCATAATTTTACCTTCCTTATTTGCAGATAATGTATAGTATATTATATATTATATTAGTTGTTAAATTTATTAACCTATTGTAAAGTAAGTGAGTACAAAATTTAAAAACGATGTTCTTATACAATTGTTAAATTTTACTGAATTTGAGTTATAAAATCAACTATAGTGAAGTTGACAAATTGTAATAACTTTTTGTTATAAATGAGTTTAATATTCATGTGTTTTTGCTATTATTCTATGTATTTAGTTTACTAAAGTAAATGGCAGTTGTTAAGATAATTTATAAAGCGTATATTAGATTTGAATATAGTCTTGTTATAACATAATTATGATTAGTAAATCGATTGAAAGTGGGTTTATTTAAATGAGTGCAGTGTGGGTAGTTTTAAAAGAGCATTTCAAAAATTTCTATCTAATTCAAAGATTAGCACAGTTCCAAGTCAAAATTACAAATACAAATAATTACCTAGGCATGGCTTGGGAATTAATTAATCCAGCAATGCAAATCATGGTTTATTGGTTTGTGTTTGGTCTAGGAATCAGAAATAATGGGCCAATTGATGGTATACCATTTATTTATTGGTTACTTGTAGGTATTAGTATGTGGTTCTTTGTGAACCAAGGTATATTAGAAGGCACAAAATCAATAGCGAGTAAATATAACCATGTGGCTAAGATGAATTTCCCGTTATCTATTATACCTTCTTATATTGTTATGAGTAGGTTCTATGGACATATTGCATTATTAGTAGTTGTTGTTTTGTTGTGTATGCTAGGTGGTTTTTACCCGTCTATTTACACAATTCAATTATTCTTATATGTGCCATTTGCACTCATATTTACTACAACAGTAGCGTTATTTACGTCAACATTAGGAGTGCTCGTCAAAGATACACAACCGGCAATTCAAGCATTGATGAGAATGGTGTTCTTTGCTTCATCTATTTTAATTGTACCTCCAGAAGGTATCGTTAAAGACGTTATGCAACTTAACCCGATTTATTATCTTGCGGAAGCATATCGTGCCGCAGTTCTACATAATGAATGGTACTTTATTACACACTGGGAATTAACATTCTACAACTTTTTCATTATTGTGTTCTTATTTATCATAGGATCAATCATGCATATGCGTTATAGAGACCATTTTGCAGACTTTATGTAATACCAATTTGATAATTGATTCTTAATATATAAAATAAAATCCTTTAATGGCTTAAACGTCGTTAAAGGATTTTTCTATAATTTTAAATATAAGATGGCTATAATAGAAGAAAACAAACTATAAATCGGCGGTGGATTTTTTGAGACAGTTAATAAAAAAGCTCTATATGACAATTATTAGCTTTTTGAATTTAATTTATAAAAAGAAAAAAATAAAAAACAACCACATTGTAATCATGATGACATTTGTTGAGGATGTACTTCCGATTATTGAAACATTAAATCGTAAGTCATACCATGTTACAGTTATTTCCAAGGAAATAAATAGAAAATATGTTAAAAACTTTGAAAATGTACTATTTATTCCTGCAGGTAATAAACAAGTGTTTCAACACATTAAGATAATAAGTACAGCAAAAATCATAGTCATTGATACATATTATTTAATGCTTGGAGGGCTCAAAAAGAAACCGCAACAGACAATTATTCAGACATGGCATGCTGTAGGAGCGTTGAAAAAATTTGGACTTACAGACCATCAAGTTGATTTAAATAATAAGAAAATGGTTAAGCAATATCAAAGTGTTTATCAAGCTACTGACAAATATTTAGTCGGTGGCGAGCCAATGGTTAAATGCTTTAAGGACTCATTTGGTGCACAAGACCATCAATTTTTAAGAACAGGTTTACCACGTTTAGTGCCGTACACAAGGTTAGATATAACCCAAAGACAACAAGAATTAAAATTGCAATACGGCATCAAAGATAAAGTAGCGCTTTATGTACCTACGTACCGTGAACATAATCAATCCAATCGTAGTATTGATAAAGCACAATTTGAAGCGGCATTACCGTCATATACATTGTTTAGTAAATTGCATCCGTCCCTATCTCAAGACAAACAATCTAAGATTAACTTACAGACATTGATGATTATGGCAGATATCGTTATTACAGATTATAGTTCATTAGCAATAGAAGCAAGTTTGCTAAATAAACCAACTTTCTTCTATGTGTATGATGAAGCTGACTATGAAAAAGAACGAGGGCTAAACGCTTTTTATTATAATATTCCAGAATATTATAAAGCGTATAGTGAAAAGGAATTAATATGTAAATTAAAAGAACAACGAAATGGTTTAAAACCATTATTTGAACCTTGGCATGAGTATAATGTGCAAGATAGTTTAACCCAAGTTATAAATCATATAGAGAAAATGGTGAAAGAATGAAATTATCAATTATCATACCAGTTTATAATGCAGCTAACACAATACAAAGAGCAATCAGTTCTATCGATACTAAACAAGATTATGAAATTATTTGTATCAATGATGGTTCTACTGATGAAAGTCAGCAAATTTTGGAACAGTTGCAAAAATCATCTAAAAATATTTATATCATAAACCAAAATAATCAAGGTGCAGCGATGAGTAGAAATAACGCTTTAACTCATGTTTCAGGTGATGCTTTTATATTTCTAGATGCAGATGACGAATTTTTACCAAACAGTATAGATGCAATGGCAGATTACTATCAACAAGATGAACATGTAGATATCGTCCTAGGGCAAATAGGTAGATTAAATAAGGGCGAGTGGAAAGGCGTTTACACGCACAAACCGATACAGAAATTTGATAAAGTAAACTTAGCGCAATGCCCTGAAATGATGCAGTCTATTGGGCCTGGTGGGAAATTGTTTAGTGCCAAATTTAAAGATTTACAATTTGATGCAGATGTTGTTTTTTGCGAAGAACATACCTTTATGATTAAGGCGTACAAAAAAGCGCGCGATATTCAACTATTACCCTTTATTGTATATGGTTATCATGAAGAAAAAGGTTCAGTGACAGATCAAAGAGCAGGTCGATTTGTAAGTTATATGAGCGACGCTATTAAAGTTAGAAATAGAGTTATGAACACACTATTGTTGAGGGAAGAACGTATTTATTATAGTTACCGTATGGACGAACTCATTGTGAGTTATTTATTACAAGCGTATTTAGAACATAACAAAAAATTAACACATCAACTTTTAGATATTGTAACGTCTTATATGAAAAGCATGCAGAATACAGATTATTCTGGGGAAGCAATGTTTAGAATCATCAAAGTTGTTGAACAAGCGAACAAGTACTGGGATAAAACGTTATACAAAAAATGGCAAGAGACATTACTAAGTGTCGGCATTGGTCGACCTAATTATTATCGTTTTAAATTTGAAACAATTCCGAAACGTTTTAAATTTAGAGGGAAATTAAAATTAAAGCAAATACTTAAAAAGTAAAACTTAGTATCATTCGTAAACTTTTGATCATTATGCTATACTTTTAAAAAATGTTAATTTTAATTAAATTTTGTTAAGGAGTATGAGCGCATGAAACGTGTTATTACTTATGGAACGTATGATTTATTACATTATGGTCATATTGAATTATTGAGGAGAGCTAGAGAAATGGGCGATTATTTAGTAGTAGCTTTATCTACAGATGAATTTAATCGTGTTAAAAACAAAAAATCTTACTATAACTATGAACAACGAAAAATGATGTTAGAATCTATCCGTTATGTTGATTTAGTAATCCCTGAAAGTGGATGGGGTCAAAAAGAAATTGATGTTGATCGCTATGAAATTGATACTTTCGTAATGGGACATGATTGGGAAGGTGAATTTGATTTCTTGAAAGATAAATGTGAAGTCATTTACCTTAACCGTACTGAAGGCATTTCTACGACTCAAATTAAAAAAGAACTATATGGCGACGCTGAAAAATAAACTGACAAGCAATTATTTTTAGGTTGTTTAGTTAACCGTAAATCATACGTTAGGCACATATATGTATTAGGGCTGGGGCATAAAGCAATGTCTCAGCCCTGACTATGATATTGGTCGCAGATGGTTAGGTTAAATTTTTGATTAACTTAATTTTAGGTGTCTAGCGATTTTTACAGAATTGGAAGAAAGCAATCTTTTTGAAAAAGAGATTTCGTCTCTAAATTAATTTTAAGTAACTATGTAAAAAGGATCGTTCACAAAATGTGAACGATCCTTTTTATTGGAAAAACATTTTTTAATAAGCAGTTATTTATAGCTTATTTACGGTTTTTTCTTTTTTTGAAAGCTTCGATAATAAGATAAATAATAATAGCAATAGCAGCAATAATTAAAACAGTACCCAGTAAAGTTAAGACAGGATGTTCATCCCAAGTTGTTTTAACGATTGTAGTAGTTTGATGCATAATTGGCTTACTTACCTTAACTGTTGGTGGTCCGTATTTATCAGAAATAAATTTACGGTCATATTCAATATGCAGTTTGCCGTCGTTTATAACATATTTATAATCATCTTTATCGAAATCACTTGGAAGTACATCATATAAATCTTTCTCTACATAATATGTTTTGCCATTAATTTTATGTGTACCTTTTGAAATAATTTTTTGGTATTTATATTGATCGAAAGACATATTCATTAAGGCATTACCAATCATATTGCGTTGTTTTTCACCACCTAAATTGTTGTAATCACCTGCACCCATAATCGTCTGGTTAATTCTCAACTTATCTCTTTTGGTAGTGATGGTATGATTATAATCCGCAATATCGCTTGACCCAGTTTTTAAACCATCCGTACCCTCTAAACTCATATCTGCACCTTCTAATGAATGGTTAAATGTATAGTATGTAACACCGTGTTGTGTTGGTGCTAGTTGTTTAGTAAAGTGTAGGATATTCGGTGTGTCTTGAACTGTACGTTGTGCTAAAATAGCAAAGTCTCTAGCAGTTGAAGTATTATTATCTTCATTTTTGTATTTTTTTGGTGCAAAATCTTTTAATTGGTTATTTTCAGCGCCTGTTGGATTTACAAAATGTGTATCTTTCATACCGATAGATTTTGCTTTTTTATTCATTAAATCAGTAAAATCTGAAAGGTTGTCAGAAACTTCTTGTCCAAGTATAAGCGCTGCAGCGTTACTTGAATTTGAAACTGTAATCTGAAGCAACTCTTTTATAGTATAAGTTTCTCCAGGATAGAGCTTAGTGTTACTTAATTCAGGCAAGGTAGACATTCGATAATGTTTATCAGTGATTTTCACCTTGTCATCTAAAGCTAAATCACCTTTTTTTACTGCTTCGAGTGTTAAATACATTGTCATTAGTTTGGTCATTGAAGCAGGGTACCATTTTTGATCAATATTATATTGATAAAGAATTTGACCAGTTTGAGCAATGTTTACTGCACTTTCAGGCTGATAATCATCGGTAACATTATAACCATATTGGTTTGCCGCTTGCGTGGGTGTTATTGTTTCTGCTTCGGCAAAAGGTGTTATAATTGAACCGACGAAGAGCGCAGTTACAATTACCATAATTAACTTTCTCATAATTACATTCCCTCTTAATATATTCTGTTTGACTACAACAGAAGTATTTTAGCATATTGTATGAAGATTATAAAATGTTACACCAATGAAAATTTGAAATAATTAAATTATCGAAAACTGTTGTGCAAAACACGAAATAATTGAGTTAAAATTGAATTAGCTTATTACTTTAAAGTTAAACTGCTCACATTTAACATAAGTTATGAAACAATTAAAAAATTTTTAGAAGAGGTAAATACACATGAAACAAGAGAATCCGTTATTCTACTTATTTAAAAAATTATCGTGGCCTGTTGGTCTGATTATCATTGCTGTTTTAATTTCTTCATTAGGCAGTATTACTGGACTAGTAGTTCCTTTTTTTACAGGTAAACTTGTAGATAAATTTTCTTTTGAAAATATTAATTGGATGTTTATCGCTGCTTTTATATCCATATTTATTATAAACGCTTTACTCAGTGGTATAGGTTTGTATTTATTGAGTAAAATTGGGGAGAAAATCATTTATGCTATTCGTTCCGTTTTATGGAAACATATTATCCATTTAAAAATGCCATTTTTTGATAAAAATGAAAGTGGTCAATTAATGAGCCGTCTAACGGATGACACAAAAGTGATTAATGAATTTATTTCGCAAAAACTGCCCAATTTACTGCCTTCTGTATTAACTATTGTAGGATCTTTAATAATGTTATTTGTGATGGATTGGCAAATGACTTTATTAACATTTATTACAATACCTATATTTGTATTAATAATGATTCCATTGGGTAAAATTATGCAAAATATATCAAAAAAAACGCAAGCAGAAATAGCTAATTTTAGCGGATTATTAGGCCGTGTATTAACAGAAATGCGATTAGTTAAAGTATCACGAACAGAAAAGATTGAATTAGATAATGCGCATAAAAATTTAAAAGAGATATACTTTTTAGGTTTGAAACAAGCGAAGATTACAGCAGTTATACAACCGATATCAGGTGTTATTATGTTATTAACGATTGCAGTTATTTTAGGATTTGGTGCGATACGTATTTCAACTGGCGCAATCACAGCAGGGACACTCATTGCAATGATTTTTTATGTTATTCAATTAACACAGCCTCTTATAAATTTATCTACATTAGTCACAGACTATAAAAAAGCTGTTGGTGCAAGTAGCCGTATATACGAAATTATGGAAGAACCTACTGAAGTATTTGTTACAGGACAACTACAGCCAATTATTGATGGGAGCTTAACCTTTGAAAACGTGGATTTTCAATATGGTAGTAAACCAATACTTTCCAATATATCATTTGATATACCATCTAGCAGTGTAACTGCATTCGTAGGGCCTTCGGGCTCAGGTAAGAGTACCATATTCAATATCATTGAACGTATGTATGATATTGAGCATGGTGATATTAAATATGGCAATCAATCCATCTATGATATAGCATTAGGAGCATGGCGAGAGAAAATTGGGTATGTGATGCAGTCTAATTCTATGATGAATGGTACGATTAGAGATAACATTTTATATGGTATTAACCGGGAAGTCTCTGATGAAGAATTGATTTATTACGCACAATTGGCAAATTGTCACGAGTTTATTGTAGCGTTTGAAGAAGGCTATGACACTATTGTTGGTGAAAGAGGGTTAAAATTATCAGGAGGCCAGCGTCAACGTATAGATATTGCGCGAAGTTTTGTTAAAAATCCAGATATTTTATTATTAGATGAGGCTACTGCCAATTTAGATAGTGAAAGTGAAAGAAAAATCCAAGATGCTTTAGAAGAATTAATGGAAAATCGAACAACAATTGTGATTGCCCATAGGTTATCCACAATTAAGAAAGCTGAACAGATTATTTTTATTGATAATGGTAATGTAACAGGTATAGGAACGCACCAAGCGCTAATGGCTAGTCACGAAAAATATCAGCAATTTGTCCATACACAAAACTTAACAAGATAGTTTGAACAATTAATGAAAACAACATGAAAACACGTATAATATTGCGTGAATCAATTATGTTTCTTAAATATATGCGAACTATAAAATTGTTATTTTATATAATGTACATACATGATATAATTATTGTGAATTATTAAGTGACAATCATTGAGGGAATGATGGTTTTATCATCAAGCATAGTATTAAATAAATAGGAAATAAAATTAAAAGATGAGTGCATTGAACGATAGCTGGACTAATACATGTAGCTTAAAACAAGCAGTAGACAATGTGCTCATCTTAATAATTCTTATACATAATCGAGTGTTGCTTTTATATATTCAGCTAATTATTTATTTAATTAAGAAATGGTGGGTGTATGATGTTTTTATTGATTAACATTATTGGGTTAATTGTATTCTTAGGTATCGCTGTACTTTTTTCTAGAAAAAAATCAGACATACAGTGGAAATCTATTGGTATATTAGTCGTTATTAACTTGTTCTTAGCATGGTTCTTTATGTATTTTCCTTGGGGGAAAGCAGGCGTCCAATACTTAGCGAACGGAATTGCTTGGGTGATTGACTCTGCACATGCAGGTACAGGGTTTGCTTTTGCAAGTTGGGTAAATACTGAAACGATGGATATGGCTGTAAGTGCGCTATTCCCAATTTTATTGGTAGTACCGCTTTTCGATATTTTAATGTATTTTAATATTTTACCTAAAGTTATTGGTGGTATCGGTTGGTTTTTAGCTAAAGTTACACGCCAGCCAAAATTCGAATCTTTCTTCGGTATTGAAATGATGTTTTTAGGTAATACAGAAGCTTTAGCCGTATCTAACGAACAGTTGAAAAGAATGAAAGAAACACGTGTGTTAACAGTTGCTATGATGGCTATGAGTTCAATCTCTGGTGCAATCGTTGGTGCATATGTTTCTATGATACCGGGCGATTTAGTTTTGACTGCTATTCCATTAAATATCATTAACGCAATTATCGTATCTTCTATCTTAAATCCTGTTTCAGTAGAAGAGAAAGAAGATGTTATTTACAGTATCCGCAATGAAGAAATTGAAAAACAACCATTTTTCTCATTTTTAGGAGATTCAGTATTAAATGCTGGTAAATTAATTTTGATTATTATCGCTTTCGTTATTAGCTTTGTTGCATTATCTGATTTAATTGATCGCTTTATCAATTTAATTACAGGTATTATTGGTGGTTGGGCTGGTCTCAAAGGCAGCTTTGGTCTTGACCAAATTTTAGGCACTTTCATGTATCCATTTGCTTTATTACTTGGCTTACCATTTGACGAAGCTTGGATTGTTGCGCAACAAATGGCTAAGAAAATCGTAACAAATGAGTTTGTGGTAATGGGACAAATTAAAGATGTAGTAGATGCTTATTCTCCACATAGACGTGCAGTGATTACTACGTTTTTAGTATCTTTTGCTAACTTCTCAACGATAGGAATGATTATTGGTACGTTGAAAGGTATCGTAGATAAAAAAACTTCAGATTTCGTGTCACAATATGTACCTATGATGTTACTTGCAGGTATTTTAGTGTCACTCATGACTGCTGGCTTTGTTGGATTATTTGCTTGGTAATACACCATGCGTGAAGTGGTTGTATAAACTGAGTGAATTATTTCTCAAACAATAGAAAAATATGATGAAGTGTTATAGAAAATATATTTTTAGCATGGCGTATGAAGATAGCGCGAAATAGAAAACCAATGCATTCACTTGGTTTTCATCTCGCGCTTTTTTGTGCATTAAATGGATATAAAAAGGTCTGAAACATAAATAATCATGTTTCTCTCATTATTATATAAAGCGCATTTAATTGGAAAAAAAAAGAAGGCCGCGCTTGTATTATTTTATCTAATCATTAAAGTTCAGAGAGAAGAAAGTAAATTTAGAAGGAAGCAGCTTCTACCCGTTTCTGTTTTAAACGATTATTAAATCAAAAAATAAAGCCAAGTAATTGAAGTGACGATACACATTCAATATTACTTGGCTTTCACGGGAAATGAATTAATTGTATATTAATAGTAAGGACTAGGTACTACCAATATACTCGAGCAAAAATTGTTTTGTATGTTACTATAAACAACACAAAGGAGATGGCTTCTTATTGCTAATCAATAAGAAGATAGGTTTTATTATAGCAAAGGAAAGTGTATAAGTAAACCGAAAATTCAGAATTTTTAAACTTCTAAAAGAAGATAATGCAATAAATATGATAATATCAAGGTTTTTCACATGTATTTATAAGCTGTATTTTATGAATGATATTGTGGTATCTTCCATAGTTTGCTAATATTCAAGTGATTGGAGTTATATAAGGGGGTCATGTGAGTGAATAAAACAGTACGAGATTTAATTTTGGTAGTAATCGGATCATTTATATTTTCAGCAGGCGTTAACACTTTTATCATATCTGCTGATTTAGGTGAGGGAGGCGTGACCGGTATAGCTATCGTACTTTATTATGCCTTTCACGTATCCCCTGGTATAACTAACTTTGTATTTAATGCGGTGCTTATTGCCATAGGCTATAAATTCTTGAGTAAAAGAAGTATGTATTTAACAATAGTGGCAACCATTTTGATATCATTATTTTTAGAATTAACTGTAAGCTGGGAAATAGAAACTGGTAATATACTCGTTAATGCTGTTTTTGGGGGCATGTGTGTAGGTTTGGGTATTGGTGTGATTGTGCTTGCAGGAGGAACGACAGCTGGTACAACTATTTTAGCTAGAATCGCTAATAAATACTTAGACGTCAGTACGCCCTATGCCTTATTGTTCTTCGATTTAATTGTTGTGGCAATTTCATTAACAGTGATACCAATTCCTAGGGCATTAGTTACAGTGATATCACTGTATATCGGTACAAAAGTTATGGATTATGTTATTGAAGGCTTAAATACGAAAAAAGCAATGACGATTATTTCTAGCAAACCAGATGAAATTGCTAAGGTGATTGATGAACAAGTTGGACGCGGACTTACTATTTTAAATGGTAGAGGATATTTCTCTAAACAAGAAAAAGATATATTATATGTTGTCATTACAAAAACGCAAGTGACCAAAGCCAAACGTTTAATCAAAAAAATAGACAGTGAGGCATTTCTCGTTATTCATGATGTACGTGATGTCTATGGTAATGGTTTTTTAATTGATGAACATTAATTGAAAAATTGTAAATTAAAACCTTGTTACAGGATTTAAATCGTGTATCAAGGTTTTAATTTTTTATAAAGTTTAAATTATCAAATGTAGGAGCAGTTTTTATCAGCATGAATTGTCTTATTTCACCAATTACTGTTGATAACATATTCAAGAATAAGACGCGATTGTTATAGGCACTTCAAATCGTTTTTTTTTAACTTACATAGCAAACATAAATGTATAAATTCTTAAGATAATCAGTGATAATCTATCATATTTATTAGTCATCATACCTAAAAAATGATATAATATCATCTGTGATAATGATTATCATTTGGAAGAACAATACGATAAACAAATATAAACGATATAGATTATTTTATGCTTATTATGTATTAGGAAGAAGGGAAACTATGACTCGCTTAGAAGGAGAACAAGTTACGATAGGCTACGGGGATAATGTGATTGTGGACCAGTTAGATGTACACATTCCTACAGGTAAAATAACATCTATTATTGGACCTAATGGTTGCGGAAAATCAACCTTATTAAAAGCGCTTTCACGATTATTGCCAATTAAAGGTGGCGAAATTAAACTAGACGGCGAAGATTTGCATGCGCAATCAACCAAGGAAGTAGCTAAAAAAATTGCTATTTTACCTCAATCACCAGAAGTAGCAGATGGATTAACAGTTGGAGAACTTGTATCTTATGGACGTTTTCCACATCAAAAAGGGTTTGGCAGACTATCTGCAGAAGATAAAAAAGAGATTGATTGGGCTATGACAGTGACGGGAACTTATGAATTCCGTCTGCGTCCTATCAATGATTTAAGTGGCGGTCAACGTCAAAGAGTATGGATTGCAATGGCATTAGCGCAACGTACAGATATTATCTTTTTAGATGAACCTACAACCTATTTAGATATTTCACATCAATTAGAAATATTAGAATTAATTACCCAACTTAATGAAGAGCAAGGTTGTACTATCATTATGGTATTACATGATATTAATCAAGCAGTGCGTTTCTCAGACCATTTAATTACGATGAAGCAAGGAGATATCGTTGCAGATGGTGACACTGAAGAAGTATTAACAAAAGAAATTTTAGAAAAAGTATTCAATATAGACGTAGAAATTAGTACTGATCCCAGAACTGGGAAACCTATGCTAGTTACCTATGATTTATGTAGAAAAAGCTATTCAGAAGTTTAGGTGTAATGATGACCACACAGAAAAAAGGGAAGCTAAATTTTACAACAACATTTATCATTAGCGTAGTATTACTCATTGTTGCTTTGATTGTATCAATTGTAATTGGGGATGCTAAAATCCATATCTCAACTATATTTGACGCTGTTTTCAATTATGACAGTAAAAATCAACAACATAATATAATAAGTGAAATACGCATACCAAGAGATATAGGAGCTATGTTAGTCGGGGTTGCTTTGGCGACTTCAGGAGCAGTTATTCAAGGTGTGACTAAAAATGGCTTAGCAGATCCAAGTTTGATTGGGTTAAATTCAGGAGCCTCTTTCATGTTAGCACTCACTTTTGCATTTTATCCAACAGCCCCATTTATAGTATTAATGATAGCGGGGTTTATCGGCGCCATTATGGGTGGTTTTATAGTCCTCATGATAGGTAGATCAAGAAGTGATGGTTTTAACCCTATGAGAATTATCCTTGCCGGTGCTGCAGTAAGTGCTTTATTGACAGCTTTAAGTCAAGGTGTTGCACTATTGTTTAGATTAAATCAAAGTTTGACGTTCTGGAGCGCAGGCGGCGTATCTGGCACAACATGGGGTCAATTAATATGGGCAGCTCCATTTATAATAGTTGCACTTGTCATCATTGTTGCGATGAGTAAGCAACTAACTATTTTAAATTTAGGCGAAACTCTAGCCATAGGTTTGGGTCAAAACGTAGCATTAACACGTGCAATTGCTTTGATTATTTCAATGGTTATGGCTGGTATTGCAGTAGCCATGGTTGGTCAAATTGCATTTGTAGGACTTATGGTACCTCACATAGTGCGTTATTTAGTCGGTACAGATTATGCACGTGTACTTCCATTAACAGCTATTATAGGTGGTTTGTTATTGTTGGTTGCAGATACGGTAGCTCGTATGTTAGGTGAAGCTCCAGTTGGGGCAATCATTTCATTTATTGGCGTACCTTACTTTTTATATTTAGTTAAAAGAGGAGGGCGCTTTTCATGATAGATCCAAAGTTAAGACATAAGCAGTTATTAACAATGGCGATACTTATCATATTGGTACTATTGGCGTGTGCTTGGAGTATGACATCGGGTGAATACAAGATGTCAGTAGGTACGTTCTTTAAGACATTAATAGGACAAGGTGAATACACTGATACACTTATCTTAATGGAATTTAGGCTTCCAAGAATGATTATTACTATTTTAGCTGGCGCTGCTTTAGCAATGAGTGGAGCTATTATACAAAGTGTAACTAAAAACCCGTTAGCTGAGCCTGGTATTTTAGGTATAAATGCTGGCAGCGGGTTCGCTATCGCATTATTTATCGTGGTAGGACAAGTAAGCGCAGATAACTTTGTTTATGTATTACCGTTTATCAGTATGTTAGGCGGTATAATTACTGCATTAATTATATTTTCATTTAGTTACAATAGGGGTGAAGGTATCACGCCGGCAAGTATGGTATTAGTAGGTGTGGGTATGGCTACAGCGTTAAGCGGTGGTTCGCTCACGCTCATGTCTACATTTGATGAAGACCAATCGGAATTTATTGCTTCATGGCTTGCGGGTAACATTTGGGGTGACGAATGGGCTTTTGTAATTGCATTCTTGCCTTGGGTCATTGTACTTATCCCATTTTTATTATTAAAATCGAATGTTTTAAATCTGTTAAATACGCATCAATATATTGCTCAAGGCGTTGGTGTGAAAATTGGAAAAGAACGCATAGTGCTATTATTAATCGCAGTCGTACTCTCTTCAGCAGCGGTGTCAGTTGCTGGTGCTATTGGTTTTATTGGATTATTGGGCCCACATATTGCTAAATCTATAGTTGGCCCAAGACATCAATTATTCTTACCAATATCTATATTTATCGGTGCGTTTTTACTTGTGTTAGCAGATACGGTAGGGCAAATCATATTACAACCTTCTGGTATCCCAGCAGGTATTGTAGTATCAATTATCGGTGCCCCTTATTTCTTATACTTAATGTATAAAACAAAATCAGTTTAAGAGGGATATTTTGGGGAATTATATGAAAGTATCACATTAAACCTAATAAATTAAAAAATATTAAAAAACCATAATTATTCAACAAGAGTGGGTATCTATAATCAATCCAGTACACATTGATTAGTAACCCACTCTTTTTAAAAGTACACGAGGAGTTGTTAGCGTTTACATTTATAGATAATGTATACTATATATGAATAGCTAAAAATAGGAGGTCGTCGTTATGAAAAAATTAATCAAAGATAAAACACAATTTTTATCAGATATGTTAGATGGTCTTACGATTTCAAATAAACAGATTGAAGTTATTTCCGATACAGTTGTGGTACGAAAAAATAAAAAAGAAAAAGGTGTAGCGATTGTTTCTGGCGGGGGCAGTGGTCACGAACCAGCTCACGCTGGTTACGTTGCAGAAGGTATGTTAGATGCTGCAGTGTGTGGTGAGGTCTTTACATCTCCAACGCCGGACAAGATTTTAAGTGCGATCAAAGCCGTAGATAATGGCGATGGCGTGTTACTTGTTGTCAAAAATTATGCCGGAGATGTTATGAATTTTGAAATGGCACAAGAAATGGCGGAGATGGAAGATATACAAGTTGAAACAGTGGTAGTCAAAGATGATGTAGCTGTAAGTGATGAAACCCAACGTAGAGGCGTAGCTGGTACTGTATTTGTGCATAAAGTTGCTGGTTATCTAGCAGATAAAGGAGAGTCACTCGCTACAATTAAAGAAAAACTAGAACAATTATTACCAACTATAAAATCTATAGGTATGGCACTAACGCCCCCGTTAGTGCCTACAACCGGACAATATGGCTTTGATATTGATGATGAATCAATGGAGATTGGAATTGGTATACATGGTGAAAAGGGATTAGCACGTAAGAAAATTGAAAGTGTTGATTTGATTGTAGAACGACTAATAGCTGAGTTATTAAAAGAAGTAAAAGCTAAACAACTGATTGTCATGGTCAATGGCATGGGGGCAACGCCATTGTCTGAACTAAATATTGTAACAAAATATGTGTCACAACAATTAGATGATAAACAAAAAGACGTTAAACTGTGGTTAGTCGGAGATTATATGACTTCATTAGATATGGAAGGTGTTTCATTAACATTTGTGCCATACTCTGAAGCCGTATATGAAGCTCTGACTACATCTACAAGTAGTCCGTATTTTAATATTTAATACGGTGATAGATATAAGAGGGAGTGAAGATATATGAATGTAGCAGAGTTAAAAGAGAGACTACTTAATTTAGTTGATGTTTTTGAGGAAAAAGAGCCGTTATTAACAGAGTTAGATAGAGCGATTGGCGATGGCGACCATGGCGTGAATATGTTAAGAGGATTTAAATCCTTGCCTGAACAACTAGATGATAACTCAATGGCAGCATTATTCAAGTCTACTGGAATGGCATTAATGTCAAATATTGGCGGGGCCTCTGGTCCATTGTATGGCTTTAGTTTTGTAAAAATGTCACAAGTCGTCAAAGATGAATTAGATAATGATAACTTGAAAGAAGTGCTCAAAACATTTTCAGAAGCAGTTGCTCAACGTGGCAAAGTTGAATTGAATGAAAAAACAATGTATGACGTGATTGAACGTGCAAGCGAAGCGGTGAGTAATGGAGACACACTAGCGTTTGAGGACCTGCAATCTTATGCAGATTTGACCGAAAATATAGAAGCTACAAAAGGCCGAGCAGCTTATTTCAAAGAAGCATCAAAAGGTCATGTTGACCCTGGCGCCCAAAGTAGTGTGTATATCTTAAACGCATTGATTGGAGTTGATTAACCATGACACAAATTATCATTGTAAGCCATAGCAAGGAGATCGCTGAAGGAACAAAAGCGCTTATTAATCAAATGGTAGGAGAAGATGTTGGAGTTGTAGCTCAAGGTGGCGCAAATGGTAATATTGGCACTTCTTATGATGATATTCAAGAAATGATCAACCAATTGGATAATGATGCTTTATGTTTTTATGATATAGGTTCTGCTGAGATGAACCTTGATTTAGCCATTGAGATGTATGAAGGAAATTACCGTGTAGAAAAAATGAATGCACCGATAGTGGAGGGTGCTTTTAATGCAGCTGTAAAAATCTCTGTAGGGAACTCAATTGATGAAGTAGTAGATGAATTGAACAACCAATTCAATTAGTGCAAATTCAAGGATACATGTATAAAATTTCAGCAATGGTGTGAATTGAACAGTTATAATTAAAAGGCCTTCAATTAACTTGATAAAAATATTCTTTTTAAATGAATATATAATTGAGATGTGGTAAAATAATGTATAACTGTTATAGAAATCTGGATATCTAGGAGGACATTGCCATGAAAGCATTGATACAGAAGTATGTCTTAAACGGCGAATTTGAGTCAGTAAAACGTCTTATGTCCCAGACAGATTTTATGGAATTTGAAGAAGCTTATATCTCAAGTGCTCATGAAGTGGAAAGTATCATGTTCTATACATGTATTTTAGATATGATGAAAAATGAAGAAACTGCAGAAATGCACGACTTAGCTTTTCTATTACTTGTCTATCCATTAAGTGAACTACAAGGAGCTTTAGATTCTGCTTATTACCATGCGGAATCATCCATAAAACTTACTGACGGCAAAGAAGTAAAAAGCTTATTGCAAATGTTATTATTACACGCAGTTCCCGAACCAGTCATTTCTGATAAAAAAGCATTAGAGATTTCTCGCCAAATACTGAAAATAGATCCTTCAAATAGTGTTGCACGTAATGTATTAAAAGAAACTGCTAAACGTTTAGATAATGTAGTAGTCGATTTCAATGAACTTAATCATTTTAAAAATGCACATTAATAAGCAATAGTTAAATGTTGGATATGATTGAATTCTGATGTGGTAACAATTGAATATGAAAATGGTTTCAGCCGAAAACAATTCGATTCTATATTGATTGTTTTCGGTTTTTTTATGTTCAAAAATAGGACTATTGTTTAATCATGATTAGGATGAAATAGACGTTTATTTAAAAAAATAAAAATTTTTTCAAAAAAATTTACTTGTATTTTTGGTGTGTCTTTATAAAGAGAAAATGTATAAAGTTGCAAAATGTTAATTGATATTATTTATTATAATAGTATATGTGATATGCAATTATTTATTTTTAAAAGTAAAAGTGAATGATTAAAAAGGAATAAATAGTCTGTATATAATCTTTATTTTTTAATGGATTGTGTAAACTTTAATTTTGTCATGTTGCAAATTATAGTCAGTACGTTATAATTACAAAATGTGTTAACTATGAGGAGGTTATTTATCACATGGGGTTGAATAAAGAAGCTATAAAAATTGGTTTCGCTTATGTCGGTATCGTTGTAGGTGCTGGCTTTTCAACAGGACAGGAAGTTATGCAATTCTTCTCACCATATGGCTTGTGGTCATATATTGGTGTTATACTTTCTGGTCTCATTTTAGGATTTATAGGTAGACAAGTTGCAAAGATTGGTACGGCGTTTGACGCACAAAACCATGAATCAACTTTAGATTATTTATTCGGAAGTGCATTCAGTAAAATTGTGGACTATTTACTTATCTTTTTCTTATTCGGTATTTCAGTTACAATGATTGCTGGAGCAGGATCAACATTTCAAGAAAGTTTCGGTGTACCGACGTGGTTAGGTGCATTGATAATGGTTATTGCAATATATATCACACTATTGATGGATTTTAATAAAATTGTTAGAGCATTAGGCATTGTTACGCCGTTTCTAATTGTGTTAGTAGTTATTATTGCTGGGTATTATTTATTTAACGGTAGTATCTCATTTGGTGAGGTCAATGAGACTGTACCAGAAGCTACTTTATGGAAAGGAATTATATATGGTATAAACTATGGTGGACTGGCTTTTGCCGTAGGGTTTAGTACAATAGTAGCAATCGGTGGCGACGCTTCAAGACGTAGAGTTTCAGGCGCAGGCGCTTTATTTGGTGGTATTGTTTATACGGTATTATTAGCTTTAATTAACTTTGCGTTACAGTCTGAATTTCCTAAAATTAAAGATGCAGACATACCAATGTTGACGCTAGCGAATGATATAAGTCCATGGATAGCGCTTGTCTTATCAATCATTATGTTAGCTGTAATGTATAATACAATCCTTGGTTTAATGTATTCGTTCGCAGCGCGGTTCACAGAACCATATAGTAAAAAGTATCATATTTTTATTGTAGCTATGGTAATTATAGCTTATGGTTTAAGCTTTGTTGGTTTCGCAGGCTTAATAAACTATTTATATCCAATTATGGGTTATGTTGGTCTTATCGTTGTTATTGGCGTACTTATTAAGTACTACAGTAGAAAACGACAAAACAAAAAATTCATTGCATAAAATGTTAAAGAAACAATATAAATAAAAATATAATGTAGCTCAGCTTGCTAATAACTGCAAGCTGAGTTTTCTAGTGTGTCAATTCTTAATAATACTATTGTGAAATTATTTATTATGGTACAATGCTTCCGAAAGGAAAGGTAATCTATGAAAAATAAACGTAAGTGGACCCTTATCACGACGGTCATTATTATTATTGTTGCAGTAATTATGGCATTACTTTTAAAATTCCAATATGACAGACAAAATACAAGAGAAATAGATGAAAAAGTACAAATCAATAATAAAAATGTGAACGCATTTACAAATATCACTTATGGCACCGGCTTGCCGAATAGCCGACTGGATATATTAACCCCAAATGAATTAGACCAAGATAATAAACTCCCGGTGATTTTTTGGATGCATGGGGGCGGTTTCATCGCTGGAGACAAACAGTACAAAAATCCTTTGTTAGCTAAAATTGCTGAGCAAGGGTATATTGTCGTGAATATCAATTATGCACTTGCGCCGGATTTTAAATATCCTATGCAACTACAACAAATTGATCAAGCAGTAAGTTTTATTAAAAGAAATAAACATGAATTACCGATTGATTTTGATCAAGTTATTTTTGGTGGAGATTCTGCTGGTGCACAATTGTCGAGTCAATATGCCGCGATCCAAACAAATGAATCATTAAGAGAAGATATGGAATTTAAACAACAATTTGAGCCTGACCAACTTAAAGCAGCAATCTTTTTTGGTGGATTCTTTGATATGAAAACAGTTAGGGCAACAGAGTTTCCGAGAATTCAATTGTTTATGGAAAGTTATACTGGTAAACGAAATTGGGAACAACAATTTAAATATATTAGTGAAATGTCTACCATAAACCAAGTTACTGAAGATTATCCGCCCACATTTTTATCTGTTGGTGATGCCGATCCGTTTTATAGTCAAAATATTAATTTTTATAAAAAATTAAAAGCAACAGACGTACCGGTCGACAAATTGTTTTATGATGGTACACATAAATTAAGACATCAATATCAATTTCATATGGAATTGCCAGAGTCACAACAAAATATGAAAGACGTGTTAGCATTTCTAAGTAGAAACACAACATCATCAGGTGTCGAAACTGAATTTAACGCAGAACAGACTAACCCTAATGGCGTTGAACTAAATCCATACTAAAGTAATGTAGTATAACATCATGCCTATATACATTTACCAAAAAAGCACCCCATTTTAATGGAGGTGCTTTTTTTGATATGAAAAGTTTAATTTTGGTTGTGCATTTTTCGGCCGAATCGTGGATATTCAAAACGACTCGCAAACAATTATTTTCAGAAGATAAGTAACAATCAGCTATAAAAAGCATATCATTATTTAGTCAGTACCCTAAGCATTATTATTACTTCAATAATGATAAGCGCATCAATGCTAAGAAATAATTGTTAACACCCAGTTACTTTCACACTATAACACTAGCTTATCAAAATAGATTAATGCACACTTTTTAATATTTATATGCTTATTTAAAGTGATTATGAAGTATTATAAATAGAACTTTGTATAATATACTTATACCTTTAAAACATCATAACTAAAAAATCATTATTTTATATTAAACTGTAGATAACTAAAAAAATATAAATATATTAAAATTATGATTGTATTGTGTCTTATAAAAAAATAGAGTATACTCATAGTGAAAGGAGGGGAGCGTTATGAAATCATTAATGGATCTTTTTTCTTTGAATGAGGTAAATATATGGATTTTTAAATTTGGTAGAAGAGGTAAAAGATGGTATTTCTAAGCAAAATAAGTGGTAGTTAAAGACTAAGATATTAATAAAATTTTAAATTAATATCTTAGTCTTTTCCATTCTGAGGCTAGGAGCTAATAATGAAAAAATTTGAAAGTGTTTTATCATCAAGCGCGTTAATTATGATTGTAGGTGTTTTTTTTAATGTATGTATAATGTTTATTACGTTTTTCAACGACAGTGTATTTTCACGTATATACTTAATGTCTTTTGTGGTGTGTTTTTTATTATCTTTTATACTTTTACCGCTTTTATTAATTAACCGTTTTTTAGGCAAACCTATAAAACACCTTTTGAACCATGTATTTGACTGGAAAAGAACAGTAATATTATTTCCGATAGTCTTCTTATTATCATTATACTTAGCTGGCAAAGCAGCAACAATAGAATATTTTATAGTCGCTTTCGGTGAAGAATTTTTATTCCGACATTTAATATTAATGATACTGATGTCTGCTTTTAATAAAAAATGGAGTTTTATTATAGGTTCTTTAATGTTTGCTTTAATTTTACATTTAAATGGGAATTTTTTAATAAATTTGCTGACGAAGTTTCCAATAAGTCTTTTATTGTATTATCTATATCATAAATATAAATTACAGGATGCTATTTTTCTTCATTGGTTATATAACGTGTTTGTATATAGATTTTCTTAAAAGTGGAGGTTTTAAAATTGAATGCAAAATATAAAAGTATTTTAATTTCATTCGTTTTAAATATTGTATGTTCTATAATGATGTCAATTATAAATATTAATTTAGGTTTGATAGTAATGCTATTAGGTATTATCATAATTCCAATTATGATAAATATGATTTCTATATGTTTTAGTAAAACTAAATATACTATATCACTCATATTTATTATGAGTATTTTTAACCTAATCTATTACGTGATATCTGCTAAATCAATTATGCATAACCCTGTTTTTTATGATATAGCTTCAAAATATGCTTATGAAAAAGACGGATTTTATACTAGTATGAATACGAATCTGTTATCACTCTCCCAATTAACATTTCTTTTTTTACTGTACTTTGTTCTAAGTTATTTACTGGCTAAACTATTTACGAAAAGAGGGAGCAAAGATGTTAAAAATAGATCATATTTATAAAAAGTTTAAAAATGATAATGTCATGATTTTGGATAATATAAATTTAACTGTTAATGAAGGAGAAATAGTGGGTCTACTAGGTAAAAATGGTGCTGGCAAAACAACTTTAATGAAAATAATCGCTAAAACTAAAAAACCAACTTCAGGTCATATTTATATTGATAAAATAGATATTTTTAAACACGACAATATATTAAAAAATGTTGGAATTATGATTGATACTGTTTATTATGAGCATTTAACAGCTGAAAGGAACTTATTATACTTTTTAAAGGTAAATAATCAAACGCAATACATAGATAATATTCATAATATATTAAAATTAGTGGGTCTATTAGATACTAAAAATAAAAAAGTTAAAGATTTTTCTTTTGGTATGAAACAAAGACTCTCGTTAGCAATGTGTTTATTAACTGAGCCTAAATTAGCAATTATGGATGAACCTTTCGTAGGATTAGATCCTAATGGCGTGAAAATATTGATAAGCTCACTTAAAAATTGGGTTAAAAACAAGCGTATTTCTCTTTTAATATCAAGTCACCAATTAAATGAACTAGAAGAAGTATGTGATAGGTTTGTCATGTTAAAAGAAGGCAAGCTGCATAGTATAGAATTAGATAAACATGTTTCGTTTAAAATAGTACTTAATAAAAATGTTACACAAGCAGACACGCTTTCATATATAGAATTTTTCCCAATAATTAATAAAATAGAAGATAATATTATTTATATTAATAAAGAGGGAGATGACTATAATGGTTTAATGCAAAAGATACTCGAAAAATATAATTTAGTAAGCATAGAAAATACTGAAGAAGATTTATATCACATTTTCAATCATTTTGAAAATAAAGGAGATGATTAAATGTTATTTAGAAATATTTTCTTGAATATATCATCCCGTACATCTGCTAAAATTTTTTTCGCTATCGCTTTATATCCGTTACTCTATTTAATCACTTTATTTCTACCAACTAATTTTATGCAAGTTGGTGGCGTCAACAATGGATTGTCTGGTTTAGATTTTTATTGTGGCATATTATTGGCGCAATCTCAATTCGCCATACCCTTAATCATGATGTCTTATTTTGTTAGTTTACTATTTTACGAAGAATACAGTAGCGGTAAATTAATTTTTTACAAAGATATTAAACGTACAAAACTGCTTAACACTAAACTATTTACTTTGATTACTATATACACTATTTATTTCTTTATACTGTTTATAGTCTCGGAAGTACTCTATTTTACTTTTATTAAAAATTTCAACTACGCTTCTGGGATGTTTTTGCCTACTGAAACAGAGGATATGTATTCTGATATTTTAAGTATTTTTGGCATTTTTGGTATTTCATTTATCGCTATATGTTTTGCAGTATTATTATCTATGAAGTTTTCAACTGGTTTTACTATATTAGGTGTTATTTTATTATTTATGTTTATATCAATTGCGCCATTAATTCATGGCCTCCATTATCTTTTCCCTAATGGTTTCACAGATGCTAACAGCCTCAAAGTATTTTTATCACAATTTATTATTATATTAATTATGTCTATCGCTTATTGTTTAATTCTTTATGCTGCTAGTTTAATTTTATTTAAAAGAATTGAATATTGATTGTGGTCATTTTTGTTTAAACTAACTAACCAAGGCAAGATTTCTGGTTTTCACAGATATCTTGCTTTTAATTTACTTGTTTTTTGTATTTTTAACTATATGAGATTAGAAATTTTGGTAACTAAAGCGTTACACTGATTGTAATAGTATTTTATTTAAAATTATTTAATATTGTATGCTTTGCCTCATATTCTATAACTTCATGTTTTAAAGTTGTACACTTGAATTAACTTTAATTGAAATCTATAGTGCACTTTACTACACATAAATAAACACTCCTGAAGTTGAATTTTAGCGTTCAAGTTTAGGAGTGTAGCATAATCATAAGCATATACTTCATTTGGAATACAGGGTAAGGTTTAGTTGATTCATGATATATTATTTGATTTTAGCCATATTAGTCAGACAGCACTTGGAAATGTTAGAGTTGTATTTCACACTTTTCAAAGCATCGAATTTCAACTTACAAAGTTTAGTAATTAAATAAAAGCAGTGTTTTATATCTTAATTCAAAACATGTCATTGTCATTTGGATATTTATAAAAAAAAGATTAAACTATAAATAAGAAAGTTATTTATGTTTTTTTACATTTAAATCGTTAAATTAGTAATTTAGCCATGATATATTTATTATAGTAACGATGATCAATAAATAGTTTATCTTTAAGTTCTCCTTCGATTTGATAATTAGCACTTTTAAATAAATCAACAGCGGTCGTATTTTCAGGAACTACTTCGACTTCGATGCGATGAATATCATGATTTAAACACCACGCTTCGATAGAATTGATTAATGATTGTCCTAATCCTTTTTCGCGATAGTGTCTTATAACACCCATAGAAAAATGTGCTTCATGACGTGTGCGTTCGAAATTTTCTGTAGCGACGATTGCAAAGCCAACGAGTTCGCCATTATTTTCTGCGATATAAATGGCATTAGAAGGGGAAGTAATGTAATGTTCTAAAGTTGCAACCGCGTCTGTATTAGACGGCGCATATTCGCCCGGATTGTATATCAAATAATCAGATTCATCATAGATCGTGCTTAATAGTTTAACGAAAGGTTCTATATCATTGATACCAATTTCTCGAATTTGATGAACCATATATGTCCACTCCTTATTCCTAATTTTTAAACTCAGTTATAGTATAACTTAACATCATTAACTTGAATTTACTAGGGAATATTTAAAATAAGAAAATATACGTTAAAGGATGGAGTATTATGAAACCTAATATACTACTTGCAGGTGTTACAGGCTATATAGGGAAAAATTTAATTCCCTCTATTAAAGACGATGCGGTATTATATACTTTGTCGAAGTACCCTAAGGAAAAAGATTTTAAAGAAATTATTTGGCTAGAAAAAGATATTTATAACTATAATGATGTGTTATCAGCTATGAATGGCATGAATATAGCGATATTTTATTTAGATCCAACGAAACATTCGGCTAAATTGACGCAGGCAGCTGCTAGAGACATGAATTTAATAGCGGCAGATAATTTTGGTAGAGCTGCAGCTAAACAAGGTGTAGGCAAAATAATTTATATTAGTGGTAGCCGTTTTGATACCGAAACAATACAGCGTTTATCAGCTTATGGTACTGAAGTAACACAGACGAAAGCGGAAGTAGCGCGCCCACACGTAGCTGTAGAACTCCAATCATCGAAATATGATGATGTGAGAAGTGCATTGAGTATACAATTACCGATGAATTGGACTTTAAATCAAATGGTAGAATATTATTTTAAATGGTTAGATGAAACGAAAGGTACTTTTTTACATACAGTTCAAAAAGAAGATTATTTTATTATTTATATAAAAAATAAGCATGACCCTTTATTGGTACTTCAGAGGATTGAAACTGATACAGACATGATTACTTTATTGCTCGTAGGTGGTAAAATTGTAAAATCTAATTTCAAAAAGCAAGGAAAGTTAGAATTCCGTAAATTAAAAGGCACACAACAAGTCTTAGTGCATTTATATGATTATATTCCTAAGTTAACTTGGCCAGTTTATTATCTATTTCAATCCCCATTTCAAGGTTTAATGATGAGAGGATTTGAAATCGATTGCCGAATTAAACATTATCAAGTACGTATCAATTCGGGTGAAAAAATAAAATATACAAAATAATTGAGGTGAGTATATGGAGATTTTGTTAGTGGAAGATGATATGACATTATTTAAAGAACTGAGTGAAGAACTAGAACAATGGGATTTTAATGTTAATGGTGTTGAGGACTTTAATCTAGTGATGGATAAATTTAATGAAGTAGATCCAGCAATTGTGATCATGGATATAAAACTACCTAAATATGATGGTTTCTATTGGACACGTAAAATCCGAGAAATATCAAATACACCAATTCTCTTTTTATCTTCTAGAGATAACCCAATGGACCAAGTTATGAGTATGGAATTAGGGGCAGATGATTATGTTCAAAAGCCATTTAATACAAATGTATTAATTGCAAAATTACAAGCTATCTATAGACGTGTTTATCAATTTAGCTTAGATGAAAAAAGAGTAATAACTTGGCAAGAAGCGACACTTGATCTTACAAAAGATAGCATTAGCAGAGAAGATAAGGTGATTTATTTATCTAAAACAGAAATGATTATTTTAGAAATGCTAGTGAAAAAACAAGATACAATTGTCACTAGAGATACTTTGATTACTGCGTTATGGGATGATGAAGCATTTGTGAGTGATAATACGCTGACGGTCAATGTAAATCGTTTAAGAAAAAAATTATCTGATATTGATATGAAGGATGCAATTGAAACTAAAATAGGAAAAGGGTATATGGCCCATGGATAGTATTAAATGGGTATGGATGTTTATACGTTCACGTAAGCATTGGATATTATGGCTACTGTTTTTACAATTTATTTTTTTGGGTATTGCGTACTTAGATTACGATTTAAGTGTAGATAGCATTTTATATATTATCATTTTAAATATAGGGTTAAGTTTTATATTTTTACTGTATACCTATATAAAAGAAGTTAAATTTTTAAAACATTTAGATGAAAATATTGAACCTGAAGCTTTAAAGCATAAATCACTTGCAGATACGCCGTTTCAACAACAAATGGTTGAATATTTGTATAATCAAATTACAACTCAAAAAATGTTAGTAACAAAGCAAAAAAAGCAAATTAAGTCTACTGAAGCTTCACTAACTGATTTTGTGCATGATATTAAAACACCTGTTACTGCTTTAAAGTTATTAATTGAAAAAGAAAATGACGGTACAAGAAAAAGAGCTTTATTATTCGAATGGACACGTATCAACGATATGTTAGATAGACATTTATTTTTAACTAGATTAGAATCACAAAATAAAGATATGTATTATGAACATGTTGATTTAAAACGTTTAGTTATTGATGAAATTCAGATTTCTAGATATATCAGCCAAGCAAAAGGTATAGACTTTGAACTCAATTTCGAAACATCCTACAAGGTGTATACAGATACTAAATGGTGTCGAATGATGATAAGGCAAATTATATCTAATGCAGTCAAATATAGTGAACATAGTACAATCCATATTAATGGAACGTTAATTAAAAATCATGTAGCGTTGAATATAAAAGATGAGGGGAGAGGCATTAGCCAAAAAGATTTGCCAAGAATATTTGATAAAGGTTTTACTTCCACCTCGAATCGTAATGAAACAACGTCTTCTGGTATAGGTTTGTATCTTGTCCAAAATGTAAAAGAAAAATTAGGTATCACAGTCCATATTAATTCAGAAATGCAAAAAGGAACATCAGTCCAATTTATTTTCCCTAACCAAAATGAATTAGTATCCAGATTATCTGAGCATTAATTATTTCAATTTTTAAAATAACCACTTCCAAATATCTAAACTGTGTATTTTTACCCTTAAGTTATAACTAACTTAGAAAACAAATAGAGAGTCTAGGCTATTAGATGTTAAGCTTTTCTATGTAATTGGTAATGATTGCCTGAATTAGAAAGTGTATTTAAAATAAGTTTGAATTAAAATGTAATATTCATAGTGAGTGAGGTAACAAAATCTTTTAAGAAAGTATGATTTTGTTGCTTCTTTTATTTTTTTATTTTGATATTTATAATTGAATAGAAATTGAGAGGTTCGTACCATTTAAAGTTTTAAAAAATGAATCAAAATAGTTGTTGATTATAGATGGAAATTATGCAATTATTGCTATTGTGAGTTTTGATTAACGATGTGTAATATGCAATTGAAACTTTTTATGGAAAAGCAAAATGTAATAGTAGAAATAAGCACATTTTTATTAATTTAACTAAAATGTAATGTTAAGAATTTGTAAATTTAATTGTGAGTTTGTTAAATTTGTGCTATTTTCAAATAAGAGCAAATCAACATTTGTAAGATTTTTTAAACCTAGAAAGCAAAAGTTCATTTACATAATTTTAATAATTGTCAAAATAATGAGCGCATTGTAAATCTTGCCAATCTTAATTTGTCTCTAAAGGAATCTAATTTTTTTAAATTTATTGAAGGTGATTGTAATGGTCACTGTAAATGGAGGATTTTTTGAATGTTTAACAAGAAAAAAGATAAGTTCATGGTGAAACTTGAGGAAATGGTATTCAACTTAGACCGTGCAGCAATTGAATTTGGCAAAATGGATTTTAATACACATTTAGATCTTAAAGCATACTCAGACAATATTAAAACATACGAATCACATGGTGATGAATTAATGCATCAAGTGATTTCAGATTTGAACCAAACATTCATTACACCTATTGAACGTGAGGATATCCTCTCTTTATGTAACGCCATTGACGATGTTTTAGATGCAATAGAAGAAACTTCCGCAATGTTTGAAATGTACTCTATTGAATATACGGATGAATATATGGCTGAATTTGTTGATAATATCCAAAAAGCTATTGCTGAAATGAAATTGGCAGTAGGTTTATTGGTTGATAAGAAACTCTCTCACATGCGTATTCATTCTATTAATATTAAAGAATTTGAAACTAATTGTGACGGTATATTACGTCAGTCTATTAAACATATTTTTAATAGTGAGACAGATCCGATCACACTGATTAAAATCAAAGAAATTTACGAAAGTTTAGAAGAAGTTGCCGATAAATGTCAGGCTGTAGCGAATAACTTTGAAACAATAATAATGAAAAATAGCTAAGGAGTCCTAACTTATGGAATATATTTTGATTATCACAGTAGCTATCGTTATTTTTTCTTTGATATTTGACTTTATCAATGGTTTCCATGATACAGCCAATGCCGTCGCTACTGCTGTTTCAACACGTGCCTTAACTCCTAGAACTGCAATTATTTTAGCGTCTGTTATGAACTTTATTGGTGCGTTAACATTTACTGGAGTTGCAAGTACGATAACAAAAGACATTGTAGACCCATTTAAATTAGAAAATGGGCTTATCGTTGTTTTAGCTGCAATTTTGGCAGCAATTATATGGAATTTAGTGACTTGGTTCTTTGGTATACCTAGCTCATCTTCCCATGCTTTAATCGGATCAATCGCCGGTGCAGCAATTGCTTCACAAGGCTCGTTTGCTGTACTGCACTATCAAGGTTTTACAAAAATTATTGTTGTATTACTTTTATCGCCGATTATTGCTTTTTGTGTTGGTTTTATTATGTATTCAATTGTAAAAGTGGTATTCAAAAATGCTAATCTTACCAAAACGAATCGTAACTTTAGATTTTTCCAAATTTTCACTGCATCGCTACAATCATTTTCACACGGTACAAACGATGCACAAAAATCAATGGGGATTATTACTTTGGCCCTAATAGTAGCAAATATCCAAACAGGGACAAGTACCGAACCACAATTATGGGTAAAAATAGCCTGTGCTACTGCAATGGGCTTAGGTACAGCTGTTGGTGGTTGGAAAATCATCAAAACTGTTGGGGGAAATATCATGAAAATACGTCCAGCGAATGGCGCAGCAGCAGATTTATCGTCTGCATTAACAATATTTGTTGCTTCATCATTACACTTCCCGTTATCAACTACGCATGTTGTATCTTCATCTATTCTAGGTGTCGGTTCATCTAATCGTATCAAAGGTGTTAAGTGGAATACAGCACAACGCATGATTGTAACTTGGGTAATTACATTACCAATTTCTGCGTTAGTAGCAGCAATTATTTACTATGCTATTGATATTTTCTTATAAAACATTTAAAAGGTTATGTTTATATTATTAATCTTAAATTTGAATCGAGGTCGGGACATCAATAACGTCTCGGCCTCGATTAGTATATAAGCAGGATTGTCTCCTTTTTAAACGTTTTTACGAGCGTAGACAATAAAACCCTTTGTAAAAAATGAAAAGAAAATGGTTTGTTTTCATTTTTTACAGTCAAGATGAAAAATAAAAACCACTAAATACTTTATATAAGATTTAGTGGTTTACTTTCATTATTCATTTTCTAAATTTTAACTATATTTTAGTGAATATAGTTATAGCTTGAAGCTTGTGAAGCAGGAATTGTACGGTAATCCACTGTACCTGGCGGCGTATTATAATTCATTTCTGAAATTAAGATGCTGCCATCAGGATTTACTTGCTCTACATACGCGACATGACCAATTGGGCCTTCGTAATTTTGCATAATAGAACCGGCAGTTGGTGTATTATTTACTGTATAGCCATCTGCCGCTGCATTGCTTGCCCAATGATCAGCGTTCCACCAATATGTGCTAATTGGTTTGCCAGTTTCTGCTCTACGATTAAATACGTGCCAAGTACATTGTCCCCAATCATATAAGTTAGCGTCACTAGCTGATGAACTACCAGTATTTGGTGTTTGTGTTGCTCCGTTACCAGAACCACCAGAACCACCAGTACCTGTTCCATTTGGGATTGTAAGCGACTGTCCAGGATGGATTAAATAACCATTTAAATTATTAGCTGACATTAATTCATCTACTGACACGCCGTAATTGCTAGCAATTACATTAAGTGATTCACCAGATTGAACTGTATGTGTTGAACCGCCTGATGTTTGTGAAGAATTGTTTGAACTTGAATCTTGATCACTTCCACCAATTTCGATAACCTGTCCCGGAAATACCATATTGTTATCGAGATTATTGTTTTGTTTAATCTCATCTACGGAAACACCATATTGTTCTGAGATTGACCAAAGTGAATCACCTGATTGTACTGTATGTTGCGTTGACGCTTCAGCTTCATGGTTAGCAATCACTGCTGCTGCACCCGAAGCAGCGGTTACTGCAAATGCAAACTTTTTCAAAAGAACTCCTCCTCACACCTATATACATAACTTTGTTTAAATTAAATATATGAGTTTAATCTTTTCTTTAACTGGATTCACGTTACATATTAACAAAAAATAAGAGGCTTGTGTTTATTGTTATAGAGATGTAATATTATTAACATTTAAAAAAATAGATTATAAAAACCACTAAATACCTTTGTTAGGGAATTGAGGAGACTTTAATTATAAAAAAATGATTTCGAATTTTATTACTTTGTAACATTTGAAAAGACAGTCATTTCAATTAAATTATAAAATGTCCAAAAAAATATATCAGAAATGTTTGATTTTTGGCGGATTAGTGAAAATGATAATAACACATTTAAATAAGAAGTGAAATTTATTAAAGCTGATATGCGTTAATTATGCTGTCTGAATGAGTAAAATAATCAACGTGTAAAACATAAAAACATCTAAGGAGTGAATGCATTGGCTGACTCAGCACAACACGTAAACCACAAGCAACATAAACCAAAACAAGATAAATCTAAAGCACGTGCTTATGGCAAAGTATGGCTGTTCTTTGTTTATTATTGGATTATATTTGGTATCGGTTGTTATTTTGGACAATTTTTACCTATGGAATGGAGAAAACCGCTCTCTATTGTACTGCTAGTATTAGTATTGTTTACAGTTTTAACTAATCGTGCGCGTAAATATGGGCTAGTCATTTCTCACATATATGCTATTGTTGTTGGTTTGCTGTCGTATGCGACATTTACAGCTTATCTGCAAAATTTAGGGACAGAAGTATTCTATAAAAATGTGTTGTTAGCTATAGGAGCATTTATTGCGTTTGGCATTATAGGTTACTTTTTTGTGGGTAATGCATCGAGTATGGGTAAATACTTATTTGTAACATTAGTCGCATTAATTGTTGCGGGCATTATTGGTATGTTTGTAAATAATCCAATTTTTCATACGATCATTACCATAGTTGGTTTGTTACTATTTCTATTATATACATTATATGATTTCAACCGTATGAAACGAGGGCAATATTCGCCGCGTGAAATGGGCTTTAATTTATTCATTAATTTATTACACATTATAAAATACGTACTAAGATTAGCAAATAAATTTAGAAAATAGTAATATTGCATGAAATGATATAAGCTAAGCCTCATATATAAGTGTTACTAATTTAGAAATAAGACATGCAAGCGCTAAACCTTTAAAGAAGCGGCGCTTAAAAAGTGTTTTTAAGGTTTATAAGAAATGGTTTAGATTGAATAACTAAAATAGGTTTAGACAAAGATAAGGTAGGCTGCTGATTTCTTATGTTCTAAGAGAAGTTAGTAGTCTAATTTTGATTGTGTTGGATTTTTAAAATCATTTTTATCTATGTATGGCCTGACAATTCACTATTTAAAACGATCTGCTTTGTTAAATATAATAAAAATTGAATGCATACTTATATTGAAACTTTAAAAAATATATTAAATGTCATATGTTTGTATAAACGACAAAAAATTAACTATCTTAATTCTAAAGTTATATATACGATGTTTAGGATTAAAATATTTATAGTAAGGACGAGATAGTAATCCAATTTAAAAATTGAATTTCTATCTTGCTTTTTCTTAACAAACAAGTGTTTTGGCTTTGAACCAATCATACCGTTATCGAAAGTATAATGATACAAGACTCTATTTTATTAATAAATATAGTCTGTTTAAGTGTTAATTCAAAAAAAACATCGCTTAATCTATGTAATATAATGAAAATATTGTATAATATATCATATTGATAAAGGTATTTATTTAGAAAGTGAGATGAAATCATGGGACGTAAATGGAATAACATTAAAGAGAAAAAAGCCCAGAAAGATAAAAATACTAGTAGAATATATGCTAAATTTGGTAAAGAGATTTACGTAGCAGCTAAATCTGGGGAACCAGATCCTACATCTAATCAAGCATTACGCTTAACATTGGAAAGAGCAAAAACGTACTCCGTGCCAAATCATATTATCGATAGAGCAATCGAAAAGGCCAAAGGTGGCGGGGAAGAAAATTACGATGAACTGAGATATGAAGGTTTTGGTCCTAATGGTTCAATGTTAATCGTTGACGCACTTACAGAAAATGTTAATAGAACAGCTTCAGATGTCCGCGCTGCGTTTGGTAAGAATGGCGGTAACATGGGTGTTTCTGGCTCTGTTGCTTATATGTTTGAACATACTGCGGTATTTGGCATTGAGGGTAAACCAGCTGACGATATTTTAGAAGGTTTGATGGAACAAGATATCGATGTTAAAGATGTTTTTGATGAAGACGGTCTAACCATTGTATACGCTGAACCAGATCAATTTGCTCAAGTACAAGACGCTTTACGTGAAACAGGTGTTGAAACATTTAAAGTAGCTGAGTTTGAAATGTTACCACAGACAGATATTGAATTATCACCAGAAGATCAAGAAACATTTGAACAATTAGTAGATGCGCTAGAAGATCTAGAGGATGTTCAAAACGTATTCCATAACGTGGATTTGAAATAATATGAACAAAAATAACGCTGTAGAACAATGGCTTAATCAATTACAATTACACCCGCACCCAGAAGGTGGATATTATAAAGAAGTGATTAAAGAAGTATGGAATGAGGAAAGTTTAAGACCAGCTTACTCAAGTATTTACTTTCTTTTAACACATGATAATATTTCACATTTTCATCGTATAGATGCTGATGAAATTTGGTATTATCATGCAGGCGATTCGCTTACTGTGCATATGATACATCCAGAAGGTAATTATCAACAAGTCACGGTAGGGCCTCATATTGAGAATGGCGATGTTTTACAATTTGTAGTCCCAAAGGGGACGATTTTTGCTTCGTCTATTGAAGGTGGTTCTGGTTATGCGCTCGTGGGATGTATGTGCCATCCTGCATTTGAATTTAATCATTTGAATTATACAGTAAAGAATGGTTGAATAAAACTTATCCAAATTTAAAAACAATTAACAATCGTTATGCTTTATCACAAAAAGATATAAAACGTTAAATACTTGAAAGAGCGTATGACTCTCACAATCGTTTTGATGTGAAAAAGTCATACGCTCTTTTAGTTTAAGTTATTTTGAAGTGCCAAAAATTTCATTTGCTATTTCAACAATATATGCTAATTTTTTCCATTGGGCGTCTTCAGTTAATTTATTTCCTTCTTCTGTAGAGGCAAAGCCACATTGTGGGCTTAAGCAGATTTGATCTAAATCTATATAGTTCTGTGCTTCTTTCACCCGTTTTAAAATAGTACTTTTATCTTCTAACTCACCTGTTTTTGAAGTGAATAATCCTAATACTGCATAGGAACGCGATTTAGGGAAGAATCTTAAAGGTTCAAAATCACCTGATCGGTTATCATCATATTCCAAGAAAAAACCGTCTAATTGTTCTTTAAATAAATAAGGTGCAATTGGTTCGTACCCTCCTGAGATTGCCCAAGTAGATTGATAATTACCACGACAAATATGTGTTGTAATTAATAGGTCTTCCGGCAATCCTTCTACTGCATCATTAACGACTTTATAAGCAAGTTGACGTGCAATTTCTTTTTCTTCTTCACTTCTGTCTCTACCACGTGTATTTTGTGTTCCAGACGTTAGATTTGCCCAATAGACATCGTCTAGTTGGATATAACGCGCGCCTAATTCATAAAATTTAAGTAAACTATCATGATAAGCTTTTGATACGTCACGTGCAAAGTCATTGATGTCTGGATAGATAGCTTCATTTAAAATATTAGGATGGAACAACTGATTTGGGCTTGGAATAGAAACTTTAGCTGTTGCTCGACCATTCACTTTATCGAATAAAAATTTAAAGTGCTCAAAATGAGGATGGTTTGGGTTGAATTTCACTTTATCAACTACTTTGACATTGTGATTACGAGTTTCAACACCTTCAAATGATAATCCGCGGTCAGATGTATAGCCTTCTACACCGTCTAAATTTTCTAAGAAATCGAAATGCCACCAACTTCTGCGAAATTCGCCATCAGTAATACTATGTAATCCAATTTCTAGCTGTTTTTCTATGATGCGTTCAATTTCTTCATCTTCAATACTTTTTAATGTCTGTGCGTCAATGGCATTGTTCTGGAAATCTTTACGCGCGTCTTTTAAACGTTGCGGGCGCAATAAACTTCCTACATGATCTGCTCTAAATGGTCTTTGAGTCGTTGGCATAATACTATCTCCCTTTTAAAGAATTTTCTGAAAAATATGTATAAAATTTAACAAAATTATCAATGATTGTCAATTTCGCTTTTACACTATGAAATATAGTACAATAAAAATAATTATCTTTTCGATACCAATTTTAAAACTAAATGCAACAAACATAAGATGACATGTAGGATTCAGTTTTATATAATAATGACAAGGAGATGGTGGCAGTGAAAGTAAAATATATTGATAAACGTCACTGGCGTCGCATCGTTGACCGAGAATATACCGAAGTCAAAGTGAATAATAACAAATTCAAAGGTATTATTGGGTTAGTAACTATGAAAAAAGTACGGGAACCGCTAGAAGTCTCGGTTGTAGGACAAAATATTATTGTCGCTGATGATAATTATCAGTGGTTACAAATATTACCTGAAAAAAAACGTTATAGTATCACGGTGATGTTAGACGACAAGGGCAATCCATTAGAGTATTACTTCGATATAAATATAAAAAATGTTACACAAAAGGGCAATGCACGGACTATTGATTTATGTCTAGATGTATTAGTTTTGCCTAATGGTGAATACGAACTTGTTGATGAAGATGACTTGATACGTGCATTAAATCAAGGGCAAATAACAAACAAGCAATACCATGAAGCGTATATTATAGCCCATCAATTGATGATTAAAATTGATACAGACTTTACAACGATGCAAGATAAAATGATGTATTGTTATCATAAAATAAAGCAAAAAGCTAAAAACCAAAAGCAATCGTCTGTGTATAAAAATAAAGCTAAAAGCAAAAAACGTAAAGATTTCACACATAAAGATACGCAGTATAAGAAGTCTGGAAATGATAATAACCATCATTGTGATACTAGCCAAAATAAAAATAAAGCCAATAACAATATAGACTCCAAAAACACTTATACTTCACGATGATTTTTAGGTTATGAGATATAGAAATTAGCTATATGAGTTATGGTATAACCATGTTATAGTAAACACTGCAAGTTTTGAAAAAATCGCATTTAAATAGATTGTTGAAGCGTAACCGGAAAGTCGCCACAAAAGGAAATAAAAATATTGAAGTATTTGCCAAAAATAGGGGGATAATTATGAAGATTGACGATTATCGCTTGTTAACTACATTAGATGAGACAAAAACGCTTAGAAAAGCAGCGGAAATTTTATATATTTCGCAACCGGCAGTAACACAGCGGTTGAAAGCGATAGAAAATGCATTTGGTGTAGATGTATTTATACGTACTAAAAAACAGCTGATAACTACAACAGAAGGCATGATGATAATTGAACATGCACGTGATATGTTAAACAGAGAACGGTTGTTTTTAGATAAAATGCAAGCACATATCGGTGAAGTAAACGGTACGATTTCGATTGGTTGTTCATCTTTAATTGGCCAAACATTGTTACCAGTTGTTTTGAATTTATATACACGACAATTTCCAAATGTAGAAATCCAAGTTCAAGTAGGTTCAAGCGAGCAGATTAAAGCAAACCATAGAGATTACCATGTAATGATTATACGTGGTAATAAAATGATGAATTTGAGTAATACACATTTATTTAATGACGAACATTTTTTCATACATCCTAAAAATCGAAACGATGAAGTTGAGAAAATGCCATTTATCGAGTTTCAAGCTGACCCGATATACATTAATCAAATTAAAGAATGGTACGGTAATCAAATAGGACAAGATTACCATGCGATGATTACAGTTGACCAAGTTGCAACATGTAAAGAAATGTTATTAAATGGTGTTGGCGTTACGATTTTACCTGAGATTATGATGAAACACTTAGATCGGGAACAGTTCGAATTTCAACGTGTAGACATCGATGATAAACCATTAATTCGTTCGACTTATTTGAGTTATGACCCGAGCATGTTACAGTTGCCCCAAGTAGATTCATTTATTAATTTAATGATGGAATATGTAGAGTAATCGTACATGGAAAGTGCTTATCATTATTCGATTATAAATTTAACTTAGCCAGAAGCTAATTGAAATTAATAGGAATAGAGGCTGCTAAATGTTTAGAGAACTATTACATATAAAAAATTATAAATTATTTGTAGTTAATATGATGTTGTTAGGTATGGGGATTGCTATTACAGTGCCATATCTTGTTTTATTCGCTACAAATGATTTAGGTATGACATCTACTCAGTACGGTTTATTGTTAGCGTTAGCCGCAATTAGTCAATTTACTATGAATACAATTGTAGCGCGTTTTTCTGATACACATAGTATCAACAGGAAAGTCATTATCATTACTGCACTTTTTATGGGAGCAATCAGTTTTTCAATTTATTTTTATATTCATGAGATATGGATATTTATAGCAATGTATGCCATCTTTCAAGGATGTTTTGCTCCGGCTATGCCTCAAATGTATGCATCGGCAAGAGAATCCATAAATACTTCTACTTCAAAAGATAGAGCTAAATTTGCCAATGCGGTTTTACGTTCGATGTTTTCATTTGGCTTCTTATTTGGTCCACTAATTGGGGCATTGTTACTAGAGTTTAAAGGATATGCAGGATTATTTAGCGGAACGATAACAATCATTTTAATTACACTTTTATTACAAGTATTTTTCTTTAAAGACATTAAAACGAAGCGTCCAGTTGCTGACAGTACGCATGTAGAAGCGGCTGCACCGAATATGTTACGTGATAAAGTACTATTTGTACCGTTTTTAGCTTTCATTTTATTGCATATTGGTCAATGGATGTATACCTTGAATATGCCATTGTATGTTACCAATTATTTAAAAGAACCAGAGAGCCGCGTGGGCGTTTTAGCAAGTATTTGTGCAGGTTTAGAAGTACCATTTATGGTCATATTAGGCATTTTATCAGCTAAACTTACTACACGAACTTTACTCCTACTAGGTGGACTATTTGGAGGGTTGTTCTACTTTAGTATTGGTGTGTTTAACAGTATTGTAATGATGATTGTAGGACAAGTGTTTCTAGCTATTTTCCTAGCTATTTTGTTAGGTTTAGGTATTAGTTACTTCCAAGATATTTTACCTGATTTCCCAGGTTACGCATCTACGCTGTTTGCGAATGCAATGGTAATAGGACAACTATGTGGGAACCTTTTAGGGGGAATTATGAGCCATTGGGTAGGTTTAGGCAATGTGTTTTTTGTTTCTGCGTGTTCTATCTTTTTAGGTATGATATTAATATACTTCACAAAAGAACAAAAATTTACGGAAGAAAGTTTGGAGTAGGTTTTGATGACATTTATTTTATGGTTATTCATTATAGCGTCATTTGTTTTGGCGTTCATCGGGCTTATTAAACCGATTATTCCTTCAGTACTTATATTATGGATAGGTTTTTTGATTTATCAATTTGGTTTTGATAATCAAAACTTATCTTGGGTATTTTATGTATCGATGATTTTGTTTACAGTATTTATTATTATAGCGGACTTTGTTATGAATAAGTATTTTGTAAACAAATTTGGCGGTTCTAAATTAAGTGAATATGCAGCATTAATCGGTGTGGTAATAGGGTGTTTTGTCTTTCCACCTTTTGGAATAATTATTATTCCGTTTGTGGCCGTATTAGCGGTAGAGTTAATACAAGAGCCGAATTTGTCGAAAGCGTTAAAAGCAAGTTTTGGTTCAGTTATAGCGTTTTTAGCAAGTTCTATTGCGCAAGCAATCATTATGGTTATTATGGTTATATGGTTTTTTATCGATGCTTTATTAATCAATTAAACCCAAAAGCTAGTAGTTATATTCAATCATAAACATGTATAAAGTTTATGGTTTGATTTTTAAATAATTACTAGTTTTTTTATTTTGTATTGCTTTTTTGAAGCTTCAGAGGTGGCTATATAGCAATAAATAAAAAAGGTAATTTATGTAAGCGCATTAATATAATGTATTGGAAAAATTTTAAGCAATACGCTTGTTTTCGCTGTGGTTACTTTAGTATAATCACAAACATGTGTGAAAAACGGAAATAGGAAGGGTGTCTTAAATGAAATATCCAATTGCCATATGGATGCTTGCAATCGGTGCTTTTGCAATCGGTATGACAGAGTTTGTAATAATGGGGTTGTTGCCTAATATCGCTCGAGACTTTGACGTTAGTGTTAGCCAAGCAGGGCAGCTGATCACTGGTTATGCTTTAGGCGTTGCAATTGGTGGTCCTATCATTGTGATGTTAACCATTAAATGGAACAGAAAGTACTTATTATTAGCGTTAATGACCATATTTATTATCGGTAATTTTGCAGCGTCATTCAGTCCAAGTTATGGTTTTATGATGACAAGTAGAATTATCACTTCATTAGCTCATGGTTCATTCTTTGGTATAGGCTCAATATTAGCCGCAAGCATGGTTAAGCCTGAAAAACGCGCTAGTGCGATGGCATTAATGTTTATGGGGTTAAGTATGAGTAACATATTAGGTGTGCCATTTGGAACATTAATAGGGCAAAACTTCGGTTGGCCAATGACATTTATTATTATTTCTATCATAGGTGCATTAGCATTAATTGGTATTATTATATTTGTGCCAATGCAAAAAGAAACTGTGAAATCCTCTGTTTTAAATGAATTGAAAATATTAAAAGAAAAACGTTTGTGGCTCACTTTAGCAGTTACACTTTTTGGATTTAGTAGTGTATTTGCATACTTTACTTATATATCAACTGTATTAATTGATGTTTCACATGTACAAGAAAACTTAATTTCTTATCTATTGATTATATTCGGTGTGGGCGTCACATTAGGTAATATTGTAGGTGGGAAACTTGCGGATTGGAATTTGAATAAAGCACTAAAAATTATATTTAGTGTGTTTATCTTATATTTCATCTTACTATACTTTGTCCAAATGAATGGATTGTTGATGGTAGCAGGTATTTTCTTCTTTGGCCTCATAGGTTTCAGTATGAGTCCTTCACTTCAATATAAGAGTACATTAATTTCTCAAGACGCGCCGACACTTGCCAGCACACTCAATCAATCAGCATTTAATTTAGGTAACGCATTAGGTGCATTTATTGGAGGCGTCGTAGTAACGAATTTACCAGTCGCATCACTAAGCTTAGTTGCGCCAATTTTAACGGCTATAGGCCTTATATTCTTATTTATAAATGTTGCAGTAGAAAAGAAAGAAAGCATGACAATGTCTTAATTAAAACATTTATAAAAATTGTGCATGCATTATTTAATGTTAAACACTCCCTTCAATGTAGACACTTAAAAAGTGAGAACTTTGAAGGGGGTGTTTTTGTTATAGGGTAATTTATGATAGCTTGTTTATAATATTTAGATTATAAACAAGCATTCGTATCTTTATTAGTGAAGTGATGATCGATATAAAGTGAAGTTGGAATGAAAATGAACGAAATAATGATAAATGTCCAATTATTAATGAGTATATAAGGACCTATGGCCAAAAAAGTTTGGGGTATGAAAAATACGTAAAATATCCCGCATACAGATAGCAAAAGAACTAGATAAGTTAAAAACCATGCCCAATGTGAAGTGCTAAAACAACGTATTTGAACGGTTTTGAACAACATCCAAATAAAGAAAAAGATAATCGCAATACCGACAAATAATGTGATTGGAAAGGTATATAGATATAACCGTTTAGCACCAATAAAAAAACCTGCAAAACCTTTAAGGAAACAAAAGATACCAACAAAAAGCATAATATGTCTTATAATATATTTGAAAATATTTCTTATTGTTTCATTAGGTAAACGTCTAAGTTCTTTCTTAGCATGGGTTTTAGGGTCATGATCAAAAAATTCCATTGCTAGCGCACCATCTTTTTCAGCTTCTAGCAATTGGTTTAATACACGATTTAACATTTTTTCAGAGTCATGTGGATTTACACTTAAATCGGCTCTTACGTATGTCATATAATTTTCAAATGTATCACGATCAGTATTATTTAAACGTAATGCTTTCACATTATTTTCACGCATTAATTTATCAGTAGATTTCATTGTCACTTCACATTCCTTCTTAATATGAAATAGATTGATAAAGCTAATTATGACTAATATAGTAATATAAATCAATAACAGATTTAAAGGAGGCATTATGGAACAATTAAAATTATCAGAACAACGATATCTAAGTGAAATTGCTGAAATTCATGAACAAGAACTCGAGCAACAATATGAAAATTATAAAAAGACAACGATCACTGTTGCTTTACGTAAAGAAATGATTGAACGTGGATTAAAAGCTGAAACGGATATTGTATTAATTGAAAGGGAGCATTCACAATTAATTGCATTTATTTGTGCCAGATATTTGAAACAACAAGAAAAAGTCGTTGTAGAAATACTTTATGTTGCTAAACCGTATCGTCATCAAGGTATAGCCCAATCATTAAAAAAAGAGATTGAATTATGGGCTTATGCTAAAGGTGCAGTTGAGATTGAAAGTACAGTAGCAAACGATAATAGCATCATGCAAGGGCTCAATATAGAACAAGGTTATCATATAAAAAAGGTGATAATGAGTAAAAGATTAACAATAAATAATGAAGATAAAAGTGAAAAATGATAAAATTATATTAATATTAAGACATTAAAAAGGAGTTCTTACATGAAAAAGTGTTTAGCACTCATACTTGCATCAACTGTATTATTTACAGCGTGCGGGCAAAATGACGAAAAAGCATCGCTAGAGAAAGATATTGATAAATTAGAAAAACAAAATAAAGATTTGGAAAAACAGAAAAAAGATTTGGAAAAAGAAAAAGACAAACTTCAAGATAAATCTAAAAATTTAGAAAAAGACATCAGTGCTGAAACATAATTTGTAATTAAATTAAATCAGTTTATAAAATAATAATACTGTATTTCCCAGGAAATGATTGTATTATCGTTTTACTAATTGTTATAATGGGTATCATTAACATAATGAGCATAAATAAAATTGTAAAAGTACATTTAAAATTAAAAGTCTGATTAATGAATGGGACAATTTTTAATTTATTGATTTTGACTTTATGATTCGAAGTTTATAAAGAAGCATTTTTCATAAGGAGAGAGGGAATAACAATGCATGAAAAAGATTTTATTTTATTGGAAGGTCGTTCTATTACACTACCAGAATTAGGTAGAGAAATTGAGCATATAACAGGCAGAGAAATTAAAGACTCAACTGGTGAGATTAAACGTGTTATAGCACATTTACCTAACTTTGAGTCGGATACTGATACGTTTGTTGCTACTTACAAATTAAATCATAGAAATGATTTTATAGACGCAACATTCACTGCGCCAAAAAGCGAACGTGGTCGTTTAAAAGAAGTGGCTGTGAACGTTGAGTTAATTAGTTATATTTCAAGAGCATAAGCAACGCTTGATACATGTAGTAGCGCGATATGAGGATAATCATAACGCGTTACTTTTCTATAGAAATTTATTTTTCAGTTTAGAGGTGTAACATATGACCGTTTATATAGAAACTGAGCGTTTAAGATTACGGGATTGGCAGGCGGAGGATTTACTCCCGTTTCAACAGATGAATGCGAACCACCAAGTGCGTAGATATTTCCCAAGTTTATTGAGTTATAGACGTTCAGAACATGATATGAAAAAAATGAATGAAATCATAAAAAATTATGGTATTGGACTTTTTGCTGTTGAATTAAAAGAAACAAATGGATGGTTAGGTTTTATCGGATTGAATTATGTACCTAAAGAAAGTAAATATTCATTTGATGAATTACCATTTTATGAAATTGGTTGGCGTTTGATACCTGAAGTATGGGGAAATGGTTTGGCTACTGAAGGTGCAGAATCAGTGCTAACATACGCCAAACAACAGGGCATTAACGAAGTTTATGCATTTACTTCTGAAAGCAATGCTGCTTCGCGTAAAGTAATGGAAAAAATAGGTATGGAACGATATGACTATTTTGAATACCCAGAACTAAGTAAATATCATCCACTTAAAAGGCACGTGAGATATTTTAAAGATTTAACAAAAAAGCAAAATAAAGAACAAGACCTTTAAAAAAGGGTTAACTGATTGGTGGTTATAATCAGTTAACCCTCTTTTTAATTATTATGCAAATTTTGTTAGATATTTAATTTGTTTTATTACAAATTTGGTTTTTGATTAGTTTACTCAAGGTGCCTAATGCAAAATCAATGTCTTCAATATTTATATAAGAATAAGAAAAACGAATATAATCTCGCGCGTTTTTATCGTATATTTCACCAGGGTTGATTAAAATATGGTGACGAATAGCTGAATCAAACAGTAATTTCATGTTCAACGGTACATTTAATTTGAACCAAATATAATAAGATCCTTGGGGGACAGTCCAGGTACCAAGTGCTTGAAAATGTTTATTTAAAGCGTCTAAAAATTTATCACGTCGTATTGAAAGCGCTCGATTTAGATGTGTTAAATGTTGCTCATGGTATGCAGGGTTTTTTAACCATTCAGTAGCGACAAATTGTGATAATGAGCTTGCGCCATAATCATTTTGCATTTTTAAATCTGCTAAATGCATCACAACAGATGGCTTGCCTATAATCCATACTACTCTTAGGCCCGGGCTAACTGTTTTAGATAGACTACTGATGTATAATATATTATCGCTATCTTCTAAAGATTTTAAAGGTTGAGGGCGTTGATGCTCAAACCACAAATCACCATATACATCATCTTCGACAATTGGTATATGTGCCTGTTTACATTGTTGAATTAGCTTATACTTTTCTGCCTGTGTATATGAATTTTGCGTAGGGTTATGTAAAGTTGGTATACAATAGAAGATATTATTTTGATTTTGAGTGTTAACATTAAAAATATTATTAATTTGTTGTTTAATCTTAGAAATTGGTAGAAATTTAAGGTCTGCTCGAATATTATGCCACGTGTGCACTGAATTTATATATGAAGGCGTTTCTATAATAATCTTTGAATGCGGTATTAGCAGTCCATCAGCAATAAGTTTTAACCCTTGCAATGCTCCAGAAATAACACAAATATTATCCTCACTGCATTGAATACCTCTTTTTTTACGTAATCTACAATAGCGCTTCTTAAATTTAAATTCCCTAAAGGGTGTTCATAATTTGTATTGAGAGGCGTTGTCAGATTCTTGGAAAAGATATTTCGAAATTTTTCGTTTGGAATTAAATCTGGACTAAGTTCTCCTGTACTTAAACGTAATAAACTTTCATCAAACTCTAATTCATTGATTCTTTGTATAAAGTATTGATTGTTCTTTGAGCTGCTATTGTGAATATATTCATGCCAATTCATATTGTGATTAATGTAAGTATTCCATTTACTATTCGACACATATAAACCATCACGTTCTTTACTTTCTAAAACACCATAACTTTGCAATATTTCTAATGATTGAATAACAGTTGAACGATTGACGCCGTAGTGATTAGCTAAATTTCTTTGAGAGGGGAGTTTCATCCCTACTTCTAAATCGCCGTCATGTATTTTTAATAATATATCATCAATAATTCGCTTGTATTTTGGCATGAACATTAAAACTTCTCCTTTGAATGATTGGTGGGTTTTTTAGTTTGTAGCTGGTTGATAAAATCAATTTGAAATTATTGTATCATACTTAATATAGAGGAATAGATTAGAAGATATACCTCAAATATTTAATTCTAATTTGTAGTATACAAATAACTTCTTATAGGCAATATACTAACATTAAGCATGAGTTAAGGGAGAACAGATTATATCAACATATGATTTAAAGATGTAAATAAATTGGTTGGTTAAATAATGTGTTTTGAAGATGATGGTATGATTTTATATTGGAAAGTTGTGTTATTACAAAGAGAAAGGAAGATAGGATGATTCAACCATTAATTCATGGTTTGATTTTAGCCTTTGGTTTGATTTTACCTTTAGGTGCGCAAAATGTATTTGTATTTAATCAAGGAGCAAATCATAAAAGATTAATCAAGGCAATGCCAGTCATTATAACTGCGAGGCTATGTGATACATTTTTAATTGTGTTAGCTGTTTTAGGCGTCTCCGTTATATTATTATCTTTACCGGTATTACAAATTATCATTTATTGCATAGGTTTTGTATTTCTTATTTATATGGCTTGGTCATTGTGGAAAGAACAGCCACAAACACTTGAACATTATTACTCTATGACAGCCCGAAAACAAATAGGGTTCGCAATATCTGTATCATTATTAAATCCACATGCGATAATGGATACGATTGGCGTTATTGGCACCAATGCTGCGTTATATGAAGGTTCGGATAAAGTGTTGTTTACTGTGGCAACGGTAACTATTTCATGGATTTGGTTTATATTTTTGGCAATTGCAGGTAAATTTGTAGGGCATGTTGATAGAACAGGTAAATACATCATAGTATTAAATAAAATTTCAGCCATTATTATCATCATTGTTGCATGTCTCATATTAAAACAATTGTTGAATATATTATTTAGATAATTATAAAAAGAGAGCGGGGAAGGACTACATTTTAAAGAATTCGTCACCCCGCTCTATTATCTTGAATCTTGTGCTATTTATGATTTATTCATATTTTTATACTTTTAATCATATGTTCTAACACCTAATGGTTTATAGTTATGAATGGAGTCAAACAATTCTTTCGGGCTGTCACAAAGTGGGGCAAGTGTTTTGTATTTTTCGTCTATAAAGCCTTCTTGAATCATATGATTAATTAACGATTGTAAAGGTTCGAAAAAACCATTGATATTAAATACAGCAATCGGTTTTTGATGAATACCTATTTGTGCCCAACTATACATTTCAAAAAACTCTTCTAAAGACCCTGCGCCACCTGGTGCCATAACAAATGCATCTGCTAATTCAGCCATTTTATTTTTTCTTTCATGCATAGAATCAACTAAAATAAGTTCACTTAATCTTGTACTGGTGATTTCACGTTCATTTAACATATTCGGCATGACACCAATGGCTGAACCGCCATAGTCTAATACACCGTCTTGAATAGCACCCATGATTCCCACTGAACCTGCGCCAAATATGAGTTCATAACCATTCTCAGCCATATAACGACCTAAATGATATGCTTCTTTCATATAAGAAGCATCTTTACCTTTGCTTGCACCGCAATAAACAGCAATTTTTTTCATATGTCATTCCTCCGTAAATAATGATGATTCATTTATAATAGACAAAAATCTTTGTTCAAATAAAGCGACATCTTCTGATGTGAAAGCAGACGGTCCTTTAGTACGACCGCCACTTTTTCGAAATTGTGCACTCGCATGTCGTTGTTCAAGTAATGTATTGATATTATGTTGATTATAAATAAAACCTTTATGATGCATTACTAATTTGGCTTTATTTAGTAATAAACTTGCAAGACCATAATCTTGTGTAATTACAATATCATTTGGTTGGACCAGCTTAACAATCTTATAATCGACAGCATCTGGTCCATCATCAACGTAAATAATATTGACATGGTCAGGTTGTATAGTGGTAGAAAAGTGACTAAAGCTACGAACGACGGTAACAAAGATGCTTGTCCCTTTAGTCAATTCAATTACTGAATTGGTAACAGGACAAGCATCTCCGTCAATTATGATTTGAGCCATAATGTTTATTTACCTTTTTCTTCATCGTTCTGTTTAACAATACTTTTAGCAACATAATCTTTATATTTTTTGAATTCAGCTAAACGCGCTTTTTTATTTTTTTCACGAGCTTTGTCTTCTTCTTTATGACGTTTGTCTATATTTTTTTGGAGCTTTTTATTCATTTTGTCTGCTTCTTTGCGATTTTCTTTTTCTAATTTTTCGCCTTTTTTCTCAGTTTCTTCGTCAAGTTTTCCTGGTGTCATGCCAACTTTTTCCATATGTTTGTTAGATTTTTTCATTGAATGGATGCGTTGTTTTTCGTTTTCTTGACGTGATTTATCTTCTTCTTTATGACGTTTATCTATATTTTTTTGAAGCGTCTTATTCATTTTATCTGCTTCTTTGCGGTTTTCTTTTTCAAGTTTTTCGCCTTTTTTCTCAATATAGGCAGGATCATGTTCTTTAGCAATACGTTTTAATTCACGTTTTTGTTCAATATTGTGTTTTTTATCAATTACGTAATCTTTAGCATTAGCAGATTTGTCTACCACTGTATCTTTAATTTGAACAGATTTGTTTGCTACTGTTTTTGAAGCTTTAGCAGTTGCATCACTTGCTTTTTTAACATCAGGGTGATCCTTAATACGTTTACGTTCAACGATTAACGGTACTAAAAACACAGGTGCTACTGTGATGATTGTTCTGATTAATTGCTTTTTGTCCATACTCGTTGCCTCCAATAATTTTATACTATCTACTTATTACCCTATGATACATGAAAATAAACGGTAAATATACGGTCTTTCAAGGATTTATTGCTTGGATTATTAAAGGGAAATATTAAAAAAACTATTGAAATTTTTGGTGAATTTCAATAGTTTTTCAAGTATTAATTGGTATTTAATCTCATTTTATTGACCAGAAATACCTTGTCCTATACCAAAGCCAAAGTATAGAATAGCAATAATAATAACCAAAATAATTCTATAGATAGCAAATGGAATGAGTTTTATTTTACTAATCAAGAATAAGAACGTTTTGATTGCAATTAAACCAACAATAAAGGCTGTAATAAAGCCTAATAAGTAAAAACCAAAGTGATCTAATTGTATATATTCAAAGTTTTTGAATAAAGATAATCCACTAGCGGCTAACATCACAGGTACTGCCATAATAAACGTAAAATCGGAAGCTGATTTATGATTCATTTTCATTAAAACGCCTGTAGAAATTGTAGATCCTGATCTACTAAAACCTGGCCACATAGCAATGGCTTGAGATAAACCTATCACAAAAGCTTGGAAATAGTTTATTTGGTCAACCGTTTTAGGGTGAGCTACTCTTTTACTATACACATCGGCAATAATCATATAAATTGCTCCAACAAATAGTCCAACCATAACTGTTGGGACGCTAAATAAATATTTTTCAATAACATCATCGAACAATAAACCTAAAATGCCTGCTGGAATCATACCAACGATAATATGTAACAAGTTTAGACGTTTTGGTTTTTGGCCTATACCGTCGATAGGCTCACCTCTATATTTTCCTATATGTAACATTTCAAAGTAACGTTCACGGAATACCCAAGCTCCTGCGAAAACGGATCCTAGTTGAATGACAATTTTAAAGGTGAATGCGGATTCTGAACCTAAAAATTGAGTTGATTTGAGCCACATATCATCTATAAGAATCATGTGACCAGTCGAAGACACCGGTGCAAACTCAGTTAAGCCTTCAACAATCCCTAAAATGATACCTTTTATTAATTCAATCAATATCATAATTAACCTACTTTCGTATTATGGATTATAATTTATTTATTTTCATTTTATAATAATAGCACATTAAAAATGTAATGTGCTACAGATATATATGAATTTGGACTAAAGGCCGAGAGAAAATAAAAATTTTTAGATTAGCTTAATGTTTATGCGTTTAAATGTCTTAATAAAGCAAGAAAAACATAGAATTATCTACTATAATCCAAAAACTAAATAGGATTGTCAAAAAAGAATGGTTTACATGAATGTAATTTAGGTTTTAATAATAAAATTATAATTATGACAAAAGTATGAATTACATTCATAAAAATACATAAATCAATGAGCGAATTGATTTAATTTTTGTATAATCCCTATATAATATGAACTAGGTGATAATTGTGAAAAGATTAACAAATTTAGCGGTAAAATATAAAACTTATCCTATTTTAATGTTTGTAATCAGTGCATTATTAGCTATTACTGTAGTTATTCAAAATATTGCTATAGCAGAAATTTTAAATGCAATGTTAAGTAATACGCATCAAGATTTGTTAATTTTACTACTGATAACATTAATTATTTTATTAGCAAGAGCGACATTTAATACAATGAATCAAATGATAGGCGATCGTATGTCTACACGAGTAAAATATGATTTGCGCCGTCAATTGATTTTAAATAAATCTTCAGATCCAATCGGTGTTCAAATTAATACACTGACAGAAAATATCGATGGCATCGTACCATTTTTTAATAGTTATTTTCCACAAGTATTCAAATCAATGATGATTCCTTTATTTATCATTATCGCCATGTGTTTTATTCATTTGAATACAGCGTTAATTATGATTGTAACAGCGCCATTTATCCCATTATTTTATATCATTTTTGGACTAAAAACACGCGATGAGTCGAAAGACAAAATGACTTATTTAAATCAATTTAGTCAACAATTTTTAAATAAAATAAAAGGACTTATCACATTAAAACTATTTAATAAAACAAAGACTACCGAACAAGCTTTATACGAAGAAAGTACAACATTTCGAGATTTAACAATGCGTATTTTAAAAAGTGCATTTTTATCGGGTTTAATGTTGGAATTTATTAGTATGTTAGGTATTGGTCTTGTCGCGTTAGAAGCAGGGTTAGGGTTAATTTTATTTCACAATATAGACTTTAAAACTGCAGCTATCGCCATTATTCTAGCTCCAGAATTTTATAATGCAATCAAAGATTTAGGTCAATCTTTTCATACAGGAAAGCAGAGTGAAGGCTCAAGCGACGTTGTGTTTGATTTATTAGATCGACAAGAAACAATTAACAAACGCGAAGTGCCGACCAATATACAGCAAACGCCTTTAATTCAACTTGAGAATGTGGACTATCAATATGAAGGTGCGAAACATCGGGCATTGAAGCATATCAATTTAAATATTTATAATGGAGAGCATATTGCATTAATTGGTCAAAGTGGTGCAGGCAAGTCTACTTTAGCCCAAGTAATCGCGCAACATTTTATACAGCAAACTGGGTCTGTTACTTATCAGAAAAAACAATTGAAAATTGGATTTTTAAGTCAGAGCCCATATATTTTTAATGCGTCCATTCGTGATAATATGACGATGTTTCAAGAGATAGATGATAATCAGATATTTGCAGTCCTTGAAGATGTTGACTTAAAACAACAAGTTAATATTTTAAAAGACGGTATAGATACCTGGATTGGCGAGGGAGGAGAAATGCTATCAGGCGGACAAATGAGAAGAATCGAACTCTCAAGACTGTTATTAATGCGACCTGATGTATTGATTTTTGATGAGCCAGCAACAGGGTTAGACGTGCAAACAGAACAAATCATACAATCAGCAATCAGTAGAAAATTTAAAAATACTACTATTATTACGATAGCTCATAGAGAGAATACAATTAAAAATGCAGATAGACGTATTGTAATTAATCAAGGTACGGTTGAATCTAACAAAGTAACAAACGAAAATGAATATAAAGGTGGTGACATGTGATGAGACCACGTATTCAATTTAAGCTAGATAAAGATTTAATATTATCTATTATTGTTGGCGTATTAGGTAGTTTAACTGCACTCGGTATGTTTTTCTTAAGCGGTTATATGGTAACCCAAAGTGCGCTCGGTGCACCACTATTTGCATTAATGATATTAATCGTAACTGTCAAATTCTTTGGATTTTTAAGAGCTGTTGCAAGATATATTGAACGTCTATTATCGCATAAAACAACATTTACTATGCTTAGAAATGTCAGAGTACAATTTTTTAAACGGATTATACCTGTTGTACCAGATGTTTATAGAAAGTTTAATTCAAGCGATCTTCTTGGTCGTATGGTAGGTAGTGTAGAATCACTGCAAAACATTTATCTAAGAGTCTATTACCCGCCGGTCGTTATAGGTTTAACTGCGTTGATTGCAATGATTGTAACATTTTATTTTTCTTATGTTCATGCAATAATCATATTTTTAAGTATGTTAATAACGTTGGTATTGATACCTTGGCTAAGTGCTAAAAAAGCGCAAACACTAAAAAAACGGGTTAACCACGTACAAGGTCAGTTTTTAAATCAATTTTATGACTATAAAGAAGGATATGAAGAATTAGAGCGTTTCCAACAAACGGCTTTGTATGAACAAAGGGTTTTAAACCAATTAGGTAAATATGAACAAGCTCAAGCAAAAGAGCAACGGTTTTTATCTTTGTATGAATTTAGTTTGAATGTAGTATCAATGATTGCTTTATTTGCTACTTTATCTTTGGGTGTAATACAAGTGCAAAATCACCAATTAGATGTTGTCTATTTGACAAGCATTGTGCTAATGATGCTGACACTATTTGAACAAGCTATACCTATGAGCAATGTTGCATATTACAAGGCAGACACAGATGAAGCTTTAAGTAATATAAATGAAGTTATCGCACATCCAATGAAACAAGGGGACGAGCAATTAGAGTTAACTGCTACTAGCAATAAACCTTTATTAGAAGTTCAAAATGTTAACTTTAAATATTGGAACCAATCCACATATACTTTGCAAGCAGTTCAATTAAATATTCATGAAGGTGAACATGTCGCAGTTATTGGACCTTCAGGTTCAGGAAAGAGTACATTGTTACAATTGATGTTAGGTCTTTATCAAAGTGATAATGGAGCTATTTTAATAAATCAACAAGATGTCACAAACATTTTAGATTCAAATAAATATGATGCCATTAACGCATTATTACAGACACAACAATTATTTGATGGTAAAGTACGTGATAACTTATTTACAGATGAAGAGGATGAGGTAATAAAAGAAGTTTTCGATATATTAGGATTGACGCATATAGACTTAGATAGAAATATTACGCTTTCTGGTAATACATTATCAGGTGGAGAAATTCAACGGCTAGGTATTGCAAGATTACTGTTGAAGGAAGCGCCTATATGGATCCTTGATGAGCCAACGACAGCTTTAGATATTTATCATACGAACCTTGTAATGGAAGAAATTCATAAACAAGCACAAACCTTAATTGTTGCAACTCATGACTTAAGATTATTACCAAAATTTGATAAAATAGCAGTTATGGTCGATGGTGAAATCATTGAATATGGTGATTATCAATCACTATTAGCAAACAAAGGTTATTTATATCAAATGGTAACGATAAATCAATTGTAAATTTAAACTTTAATAGATACTAAAGAAGAGGCTGAGACATTATTAAACGTCTCAGCCTCTTAATCTGATATTGGTATTTGGTGAATCAGTCTAAAAATAAACTAACTTATACCAAGTAGTTCTAATGCAATCCACCAATGTCTTGGCGAGACAGTAAGCAATGCTTCTTTTTCAAAATGCATTGCTGTCCTGTACACCTTATCATCAATCAAATATATTTAGATTATCCAATTTGAGGTAGTTCAACCTAAACATTTAATACTTAGCGTTATTTTGCTTTTTCTTCTGTAAAGGCGTTAATTACTTTAGAAAGTAATCGGTTTAGTTCTTTGTTTTCTTCTGAGCTTAGTGAAGATGCAATTGCTACATCTTGACATGCAGTATCCAATTCAGGACGGATTGCTTCACTTTTATCTGTTAAGTGAATAAATACTTCACGTTGATCGACTTCAGAACGTTCACGTTTGATTAAATCAACTTGCTCCATTCTTTTCAGTAATGGTGATACAGTGCCTGTATCAAGCGCTAATTCAGTAACGACTTTTTTCACGTTAACAGGTGATTCAGCCCATAAGATTGTTAAAACTAAAAACTGTGGATATGTTAGCTTGTATTTTTTAAAGACATTATTTGAGTAGTAGCGATTTACTTGTCTTTGAGCGTTATACAAACTAAAACATAGTTGATCCTTTAAATTAAGTGGTTCAGACATAAAGTTCTCCTCCAGACATTCTATCCGTTTTCTTCCTTCTGTTTCGGATTTGAATCCGTCTAATGTTGTGTAACACTTCCTCAAACATACTTTCGCACTGTGCCATGCTAAAATAAAGTATGTATAAAGTTTAGAAGAAAATCAATATTTTATCAAGTGAAAGATTAATTATAAGAATAATTAAGGTTTTACGCAAACATTTTTAATTACGAAATGAGTGAGTATATGAAAAATATTAAAAATCAAAAAACATCAATTACAGTCATCACAGGGTTTTTAGGAAGTGGCAAAACCACGTTCTTAAGCAAATATATAAAATATTTACAAAAAAACAATGAAAACCCAGCAGTTATCGTAAATGAATACGGTAATTTAGATATTGATAGCCATGCAATAAGCAATGATATTGAGGTTGTGTCCATATTAAATGGTTGCGTATGCTGTGATTTGCAACTAGATTTAATAAAACAATTAAAACATTTTCTTAGCAAAAGTGCAACGCGCCATATAATAATTGAAGCTACAGGTTTGGCACATCCGATTGATATTATTGCAGCATGCCAAGACCCAGAAATTGTTGAACAAGTCAGTCCACCAACGGTGATAGGCTTAGTAGACGGGCCTAGATTCTTAAATCGTGGCCAATATACAAAGCATACAATACAGTTAATGGAAGAGCAATTAGCTGTGTGTCATGCGATTGTTATGAATAAAATGGATCTTATTGACCATAATAAACAGGTAATGGATATGGCAGTAAATGAAATTAACCCTACCGCTTCTAAGTACTTTACCACATACGCGAATTTAAGTATGGATAATATTCATATAACTTCAGACAATAGTGGTGTTAAAGCTAGCACTCATGCACATCATCATGGTATAAATAGTGTAAATTATCATTTTTCTGGTCCGATTAATAGGCAGCTGTTTTATCAATTTATTTTACGCTTACCAGATAATGTTCTAAGATTAAAGGGATATGTAAAGTTTAGAGATATGCCTAATGATATTTATGAGTTTCAATATGCATTTGGTTTGCCTGATTATCAAATTGTAGATGAAGCATTGCCACTCACGCTAGTTATTATTGGTGAGCAATTAGACGAGAATAAGTTACGGAATCAATTGGATATGCTTCAATTCACATAATTTACATCAATGAAATAAAGAAAGGGGTTTGATTTATTATGGATAGAGTAAAGATTAACCAGCATGTATCATTTTCAAATGTAATACAAGGTTTTTGGAGAGCGAAAGATTGGCAGTGGACGCCACAACAGTTAAATCGCTATATTAATGAATTGGTCGAACGTGGTATAACGACGATGGACCATGCAGATATATATGGCAATTATACTTGTGAAGGAATTTTTGGAGAAGCGCTCAAATTATCACCCAATTTACGAAATCATCTTGAGATCGTATCTAAATGTGGCATTATATTGCCTTCAAATAAAATAGAACAAGCAGATGGTCATCGATATGACCACAGCAAAAAGCATATCATACAATCTGTCGAGCGCTCGCTTAAGCAATTACAAATAGAACAATTAGATGCTGTGCTTATTCATAGACCTTCCCCATTAATGGATCCTCATGAAATAACAGAAGCCGTTAAAATTTTAGTGAAAGAAGGGAAAATTAAATCATTTGGTGTATCTAATTTCAATAAATCACAATATGATTTATTGAGTAAATGTTTAGTTTGTGACAAATTGCATATTACTTTAAATCAATTAGAAGTTTCACCTTATACATTAGACGCAATTGAAGATGGAACAATTAATCACATGTATAAAGATGATGTTAAAATGATGTCATGGAGTCCATTAGCTGGAGGAAAGTTATTTGATTTAGAAGATGAAAAAACGGCAAGAATCACAGCGGTGATTTCTCCGTTAGCACAAAAATACCAAGTTACAACAACGGCAATTATTATGGCCTGGTTAAATAAGCATCCAGCATCTATTATGCCTGTGTTTGGAACGCAAAAAATTCACCGTGTCGATGAAGCATTACAAGGTATGGAATTATCGTTGACTGATCAAGAATGGTTTGATATTTATACAGCTTCTTTAGGTCATGATATTCCTTAGTTTTAAAATAGAAGGAGCGTAAATGATGAACAATCAAAACGAACAACATTATAGAAATCAGTTTAAATTTCAACGCAATTTTATTAATTTCCCATTTTTAGGATTCGCGTTGATAATTGCTTTATTAAACATTATCTACCCCGATATTAATGTAATGATGACATTATTTGGTTTGTTTTTCCTATATAATGGAGGGATATTATTTGTTGCATTTATTAAACATTATAAACGCGTAATGGTTTTAGCTGTCATATTAACGCTACTATCTCTAGCATTATTTGGAATGACAATGTATTTATACGCTAAAGCAAACAATTTACTGTAGTACCAAAAAAGTACATGAACTAAATAATCAGGAGGCAATACATGGAGCAATGGATTACACATTTTATGGAGCAATATGGCTATTGGGGGATTGCATTTCTGATATTTTTGGAGAATATCTTTCCGCCTATACCATCAGAAGTTATATTAACCTTTGGTGGTTTTATGACCACACAAGCTAACTTAGGTTTTGTTGGTGTCGCGTTAACATCTACAGTGGGATCCGTTGTTGGGGCTATTGCACTCTATGGTATCGGTGCTTGGATAGGTGAACGCAATTTATATAAAATTGTAGCCCGTTATGGCAAAGTAATACGCGTAAAAGAAAGTGACTTGGATAAAACAATTCAGTGGTTTGAACAATACGGTTATTGGACTATATTTTTCTGTCGTTTCGTCCCCCTTTTAAGAAGTTTGATTTCAATACCAGCAGGCTTAACGCGTATGAATATGCCATTATTTTTATTATTTACTACTATTGGTACGTTGATTTGGAATGTAGTATTAATCTATTTAGGACAAACTGTTGGCAGTAACTGGAAAGCAATCGTGCATTACATGGATATTTATTCTAAAATTATTTATATTGTACTTATTATTTTGATTATTTTTATTATTTGGAAATGGGTAAAGCGTCAAAGAAAATATAAGAAAAAGTAATGATAAGCTCAAAGAAATTGAATGCACCTTTTGACTCTTATTGTGTAATTATTCCACGTGCTAGATGTTATAATGATGTATAAATCGAATGCTGAAAGGGATGACATTATGACAAAGCGAAAAATTTCAATTATAGGCGCCGGCAATACGGGCTCAACGTTAGCGTTTCTTATTGCCGAACGTGAATTAGCAGATGTAGTATTGATTGATCAGCCTAAGAATGAAGGGCAAGTCAAAGGTAAAGCTTTAGATATACTAGAAAGTAGTCCTATTTATGGTTTTGATGTAAATGTATTTGGATCAGTAGCTTATTCGGATATAAAAGATTCTGACATCGTTGTTATTACTGCGGGGGTACCACGTAAACCCGGGATGAGTAGAGATGATTTAGTCAAAATTAATGAAAAAGTAATGGAAGAAGTCACAACAGAAATTATTAAATATGCGCCTGACTGTAAAATTGTGGTTCTTACAAACCCAGTTGATGCGATGACGTATACAGTTTTGAAAACATCAGGGTTTTCTAAAAATCGTGTAATAGGGCAGTCTGGCGTTCTAGATACTGCAAGATATCAAACATTTATTGCACAAGCTTTAAGTGTGTCCGTTAAAGATATTAAAGGTTTAGTATTGGGTGGGCATGGAGACACGATGGTTCCACTTGTAAAAGCTACAAATGTTAATGGCGTTCCATTGACTGACCTTTTAGATGAAAGTGTGATTAATGAGATTGTCGAACGCACTCGAAAAGGTGGTGCTGAAATTGTCGAATTACTAGGCACAGGTTCAGCATATTATGCACCTGCCTCAGCGGTATATAGCATGTTGGAAGCTATTTTAAAAGACCAACAGCGTTTACTACCAACCATTGCACTTTTAAATGGTGAATATGGTTTTTCAGATATTTGTTTGGGTGTCCCTGCAATATTAGGAAAAAATGGTATAGAGCATGTACTAGAGCTGACACTTTCAGATGAAGAACAAAACCAGTTACAAACTTCTGCAAATGCTGTACAAGAAGTAAAACAGTCTCTTAAAAATGTATAAGTTTAGCAATCGGATCAATGGTTAATGGGTTAGTGAAGCATTAAAAAGATTGATATTCCGTTCATATAAAACCCCACAGAATGATGAATAAACATTTCTGCGGGGTTTAGTTTATATTATTTTTTCAATTGTCTCTAATTACATTCTGAAAATACATATATATACAGCAACATATTCAAAGAAAGTGAAGATATACATATATTTTAACTTCAGTTTTTCTTGAATAGAGACATGCCAATTAGGGTGACGGCGTTCGTAGTAAAACAATTGTAGATAAAATAAACCTACGCCCAATGGCAAACACATGAGCAAAATACTTTTAGTATAGGAAAACCCTATGTCATGAAGTAAATGCCCAATGATTAACTGAAATACGATGAGTACAATAATTAATATTAAAAGATTGATGGTCATTTTGCACTTCGTACTCCTTTCGCAAACGCATAAATCAATATTTGTAGTAATACGAGTAATGTTATAAAAAGTAAAGCATCGAGGTTTAAGTTATTTGTTACTTCTCTAAATATCCTAAGAGGTTCGTTGATAAGGTAAACAGAGTGTAAACGTAAAAAACGTCCGATGTATATACCAAAACCATTGAGCATCATCATGATTAATATTAATATTCTGTTAAACCAATGAGCACTAGTAAAGTGCTCTATTTCTATAAACATTAAAATTAATAAATATAATGCAAGCAACACGCCTGAAATTAGAAATGTAAAATACATCCATTCAACGATGACTAAACCTTGGTAAAAATTGAAAGTAAATTGATTTAAATGTATTAAATCTGTCACCATGTACAACGTATTAGGAACCATGAATAAAAATATGAGTATAAAGACAATGAATAATGGCCATTCATATTTATATTTAGGTTTAAATAAATTTAAAAGTAAGCACAGTTCAAACGGTATATATGCTAGAAAAAGATTCAATGTCATAAATTGATAAAAATGATTAAAGAAAATAGAAATAATCATTAATATTAGGAATACTGTCCTAGCAATGTAACGGGGGGCCATACTTACACCTACTTTCTTTTTAAATTTATATAAGTGGAATAGGGTAATAATCTAGTTTTATAACCAGAATTTGTTGTTTGTTCAGATATTCACCACTTATACCATATGAGCGTTTAAGCCTTTTATAGTCAATGTTACAAACCATATGAAAACAAAAATTCCCATAAAAGCGCATTGCTCAAGGGAATATGAACACAAAATTTTGAATATGGATATTTATAATACAAGTTCACCTGATAAATTTCAATTATAAACATAGTCTATATGTAATGAAAACGGTTATAATGAAAAGGAGTGAATCAGAAAGCAAAGCATTTAGTTTGGTTTCTTATGATTACTCCCTTTGCATAGGATGACTATATTGCTAAAACTACTAAATAGATGTATTTTTGAAGCCTTATGAAGTGCTAATTTGTCATAAATATTTATATAGTGATGTTTGTATAAACGAGAATAGTTTTTTTACCTCTTAATGCACAAACAGCTATAAATCTAGTAAATTCAAACCGATATGTTCATCGTGTTTACGATTGATATCGAGATTTGTCATTGTAATAACAATTTCTGCCGTGGCAGAAACGACTGCTTTTGTTAAATGACCACTTAAAGTTTCATATTTATCGGTGCCAAATGTTGCATGTAAATGCGCGAATGGCTTTTCGTCTATATGAGAAATATTACCTAACAAGCTAATTAACTCTAAAGGCGCTTTAATTTCTTTTTTCTCATATGACTTAGTTTCTAAATTATAGAAATTTAATTCTACATCATCACAGGCACCTACGCCACTCACTGTGCCAAACTTACCATTTTGTTCACGCGCAATATCCGTCACTGCGTCGACAATATCTTCCCCTTGTTCTAACACTAATACAATTGTTTTGCCATCAACTTGATATACCATTTTGAAACCTCCATTCAAATGATTAACTTTAATTACATTATACAAATAATTATTTATAAGATGTATAATATTGTTTATGAAGTTGAATTTTTCTATTGTGTTTCTATTAGAAAATGTTATAGAATGTTCTAATATTATGCATTCCTCGAATAAGATAACGTAAAACAAAAACAATTTAAAATCTACGAAAGAATGGAGTGAAAAGCGTGAACAAACAATTTTATATTTTATATTTTAATATATTTTTAGTCTTTTTAGGTATAGGTTTGGTTGTACCAGTACTACCAGTATATTTAAAGGATTTAGGTTTAAAAGGTAGTGACTTAGGTATTCTTGTTGCGGTTTTCGCACTAGCGCAAATGATTATTTCGCCTTTTGGTGGTACGCTTGCAGATAAATTAGGGAAAAAATTAATTATTTGTATCGGTCTCGCACTTTTTGCTATTTCAGAATTTTTATTTGCAGCGAGTTACACATTTCCACTATTAATCGTTTCCAGAATTTTAGGTGGTTTCAGTGCTGGTATGGTTATGCCAGGGGTTACTGGTATGATTGCAGATATTTCTTTAGGAAAAGACAAAGCAAAGAATTTTGGTTATATGTCAGCCATTATTAATTCTGGTTTCATTTTAGGTCCTGGTCTAGGTGGTTTACTAGCTGAATTTTCACATAGATTACCATTCTATGTAGCAGGTACAAGTGGTGTGATTGCACTCATATTATCAGTTACATTAATTAAAAATCCTAAACATGAGACACAAGATGGCTTTACTCAATATCAACCGGAATTACTTTCTAAAATAAATTGGAAAGTGTTTCTTACTCCGGTCATTTTGACGCTCGTATTAGCGTTTGGTTTGTCAGCGTTTGAAACGTTATTCCCATTATATACAGCGGACAAGGCACATTATTCACCTATAGATATTTCACTTGCAATTACAGGTGGAGGTATCTTTGGGGCACTCTTCCAAGTGTTTTTCTTTGATAAGTTTATGAAATATTTTGAAGAGCTTACATTTATTACGTATGCTTTGCTTTATTCTGCTATAATATTACTCGCATTGACATTGATGCATAGTTACTGGTCAATTATGGTCATTAGCTTTGTTGTATTTATAGGTTTTGATATGATTCGACCAGCTATTACAAATTATTTTTCTAATATAGCTGGCAACCGACAAGGATTTGCTGGTGGGCTAAACTCTACATTTACAAGTATGGGAAATTTCATCGGTCCTTTAGTCGCGGGTAGTTTATATGATGTGAACTTTGAATTTCCATTATATATGGCAATATTAGTAATGTTTATAGGTATGATAGTAATATTTGTTGAAAAAATAATTCAAAAGAGGACAAAAAAGTCTTAACTGGATATAACTTAACATTGTGAAAGTTTTTGATAACGAATAAAATGTATGGGTCAGTCTAAAAGTATTTAAATAAGAGTTGGAAATATCTTTTAAAATGATAATTACAATTTATTTGAAATTGTGTGGTATTGATAACGTAAAGAGGGAGCGGGCAGCAGTCTTTAAAAAAAGATGGCTATCCGCTTCTTCTTATATGTGATAGACAAATATGATTGACGTGTTTGTCTCTTTAATTAATACAAATTCCCTTGTTAGAAAACAGCACTAAATATGACACGTATGTTTAAGATTAATTGCACATATAATATTTATGTTACAGAAGTTACAATTGTTTTAAATTGCGGTCTATATAAGTTTTTTGTTAAATATATGTGCTAATATGAAATTGTTATTAATAAAGAGAGAATGAATTAAGGGGATAAACTTGAAAAATTTACTATTGGCGATATTGGCTTTTCTGCTTTCGTGTTGTTTCATATTTTTATTGGTATTAGTTACTAACCAGCAAGCACTTGCTAAAGTACATGAGACAATCTCGAGTTACTCTGAAACAAATAAAGCGATTCAATCCAAAACGAAAGATAACAACGCTCACTCAGATGCAAAGGGAGAAAAGAAAAAAGAAAAGCCATATAATGCAAAAAATCATGTACCAATTGCATCATCAGCGACACATCATTTGAAAGATAAAACCTCTGGGGAAACTAATTTGCCTCAGTTTACAGCAGCTTTAAGTAAAGCTCAAACTATTGTGAATGATGATAACCATTCTGAAAATAAATATAATGATTACGGGATAGATCGTACATGTCAAGGAGCATTTTACTATGTATTTACATTTAAAAATCAGAAAAAACCAAATACATATTATAGAGTTACTGTAGACCAAAATAACCATGCAAGAATATTTGATAACAGCTATCGCGTTCAAGATAACCCGGATTTAAATAAACCACGTATTTCACCACATGAATCAGAAGTCATAGCACAAAAATATGCAAAAGATGCACTAGGTAACTATGCTACTTTGAAACAAGTCCAAGCGTCTAAACAAGGTATGTCTTATACATTTTATAATTCGACTGCTAACAAAGAGTATAAAGTTACTGTAAATAAAGTAGGCGATGTCATACGTCAACCTGCTTTGAATAAGTGATAAATAAAAACATTCAGCTTCCTGACTTTATTGAAGTTGAATGTTTTTATTTTTGGAAAAATGTATAAAGTTAAATGTATCAATGGTATGATTATATTAACATTAAAGACATTTTATATTCTAAAAAAATATATAACAATAACTAATTTGAATTGAAAAGGATGAATGTTTTGAAAAAAATAAAAAAAGCAATTATACCTGCAGCTGGGTTAGGTACAAGATTTCTTCCAGCAACTAAAGCTATGCCAAAAGAAATGTTACCAATCTTAGATAAGCCAACGATTCAATACATAGTTGAAGAAGCCGCTCGTGCTGGCATTGAAGATATTATTATCGTAACTGGAAAACATAAACGTGCAATTGAAGATCATTTTGATAATCAAAAAGAATTGGAAATGATATTACAAGAAAAAGAAAAAACAGATTTATTAGAAAAAGTGAATTATTCTACAGAGTTAGCTAATATTTTTTATGTTAGACAAAAAGAGCAAAAAGGACTAGGGCATGCTATTTATTCAGCTCGCCAATTTATTGGAAACGATCCTTTTGCGGTACTATTAGGTGACGATATTGTAGAGTCTGAAAATCCGGCTATTAAACAATTAATGAATACCTATGAAGAAACTGGTAAGTCTGTCATCGGAGTTCAAGAGGTAGATGAAAATGAAACGCATCGATATGGTATTATTGATCCGTTAGAAAAAACAGGTCGAAGATACGAAGTAAATCAATTTGTTGAAAAGCCCAAACAAGGCACTGCACCTTCTAATTTAGCGATTATGGGACGTTACGTATTAACACCTGATATTTTTGATTATTTGGCGAACCAAGACAAGGGCGCCGGTGGTGAAATTCAACTCACTGATGCAATTGAAAGACTAAATAAAGATAGCCAAGTATACGCGTATGATTTTGAAGGTAATCGTTATGATGTGGGAGAGAAGCTAGGTTTTGTTAAAACAACAATAGAATTTGCTTTAAAAGATAAAGAAATGAACGAAGCATTAACACGTTTTATTAAACAACTGAATTTGGATGATTAAGTTATAAACATTTAAGCGGTGGAGATAATAATTTATTTGTTAAACATCGCACATCTTGAAGTGTTACGAGGTGTAGAAATGAAGCAAAAGAAGACCAACGCAATGCGCATATTAGATCGTCAAAAAACCAATTATAATGTGAATACTTATGAAGTTACAGATCAACATATGGACGGTACTGAGGTAGCAAATAAAGTAGGCATCGAAGATAAGTTTGTATATAAGACGCTTGTTTTAGAAAATAGTAACCATGATCACTTTGTTTTTGTTATTCCTGTAAATGCTACGTTAGATATGAAAGCAGCAGCTTATGCTGTAAACGAAAAGAAATTACATTTAATGCCGCTAGATGACTTGAAGAAAGTGACAGGATATATTAGAGGCGGTTGTTCACCAATAGGCATGAAAAGACAATTCCTAACAGTGATTGACCAACAAGCAACGTTCTTAAATTCAATTTATGTTAGCGGTGGGGAACGCGGTGTGCAAATTGAAATGGCAGTAGATGATTTAATTGATACCACTCATGCTAAAGTAACAGAAGTTATTCATAATTAAAAAAAGTAGTATAAAATGTATCATCACGAAACGGTAAACTTGCCATTTCGTGATTTTTTATGCGCACAAATAAAATACTTAACCTCATATTTTGCCTCATATGTTAATCGCTAAAGCTTAATGCGTTTTATTACCAATTTTGTATATGATTTACATTTCATTTAATAAAAAAAGGGACGGTTTATGTAAAAAGATATAAATGATGAAATATGCACCCTTTTTTTGACTGTTTTTGACTGTTTTTGATAAAAAATGATTGAAATAAGAAAGCGTAACCATTATAATGATGATGGAATGAGGTGAAGAGATGATTACGGAAAAACGTCATGAACTCATATTGACTGAATTGTCAAAAAAGGATTTTTTAACGTTGCAAGAATTAATAGAGCGTACAGGTTGTAGTGCTTCAACGATTCGTCGAGATTTATCGAAATTACAAAAAATCGGGAAATTAAAAAGAGTACATGGAGGCGCAACACTTAATCAATCATCTCTTTTAGAACCCAATTTAGCTGATAAGCGTGCTACAAATTTAAAAGAAAAACAAGAAATAGGACGATTAGCTGCTCTGGAAATAGAAGATAACGAGTGCATCTTTTTAGATGCTGGCTCGACGACACTAGAGATGATTCCTTATATAAAGGCGCAAAATATTGTGGTTGTTACAAGCGGCTTAACTCATGTTGAAGAGTTAATTAAGTATGGTATTAGAACATTTATTTTAGGTGGAGAAATTAAAGCGACGACGTTTGCGACAGTAGGCGCAAGTGCTCTAGAAACATTGAAACGATACCGATTTGATAAAGTCTTTATTGGAATGAATGGCATAGATACGAAGTATGGTTTAACAACACCAGACGAACAAGAAGCAATTATTAAAAAATATGCGATACAGTTAGGCGCAGAAGCCTACTTATTAGCTGATCATGATAAATACGACAAGGTATATTTTGCGCATGTCCCAATCGAAGATGAAATTACAATCGTTACTTCTAAAAAAGTAAGAGAGAGTGGGATTTTTGAAAAATTTGCGGACAACTATAAATTTATTGGAGGCACACGATGATCTACACAGTAACTTTTAATCCTTCTATTGATTACATTATGTTTACTAATGATTTTGAGTTAGATGGATTAAATAGAGCGACAGAAACATATAAATTTGCAGGAGGCAAGGGCATCAACGTTTCAAGGGTGTTACAAACATTAAATGTGTCATCGACAGCGCTTGGCTTCGCAGGTGGTTTTCCAGGTCAATTCATTATAGAAACAATGAAAAAAGCGGGAATCTATACTGATTTTATTCAAGTTGATGAAGATACACGTATTAATGTGAAACTAAAAACTGGTAGCGAAACTGAAATAAATGCACCGGGACCAAGTATTTCAGAAACACAATTTACAGCATTACTTACACAACTTCGAAATACTGCTAAGGAAGACACAGTGATAGTAGCAGGTAGTATACCAAAGAGCGTACCAACAGATGCATATGAACAAATTGCAAAAATCACCAAACAAACAGGTGCGCAATTAGTTGTAGATGCTGAAAAAGATTTAGTAGAACCTGTATTAAAATATAATCCATTATTTATTAAACCAAATAAAGATGAATTAGAAGTCATGTTTGACACAACGATAAAATCAGATGAAGATGTCATCATTTACGCACGAGAAATTTTAAAAATGGGCGCTGCATCAGTCATTGTTTCACTTGGTGGTGAAGGCGCTGTGTACGTAGACCATACGCATAACTTAAAAGCGACAGTCCCAAATGGCAAAGTTGTGAACACGGTTGGCTCTGGTGATAGTACAGTAGCGGGTATGGTTGCTGGCCTTGAAGCAGGTCTTTCTATTGAAGCATCGTTTAAACAAGCAGTGTCTGCGGGAACAGCAACTGCATTTAATGATGATTTAGCAACAAATAAGGCAATTGAAGCTATTAAAAATCAAGTGACAATTACGACACTAAATGGGAGTGAATAAGATGAGAATTACTGAGTTATTAACAAAAGATACGATAGCTATGGATCTTTCTTCAACAGACAAAAATGGCGTAATAGACGAATTAGTTAATCAACTAGATAAAGCGGATAAATTAAATGATGTTTCAACTTTTAAAGAAGCGATATATAACCGCGAATCTCAAAGTACGACTGGTATCGGAGAGGGCATTGCCATCCCTCACGCTAAAGTTGCTGCAGTAGATACGCCTGCTATTGCCTTTGGTAAATCTAAAGAAGGAGTAGATTATCAAAGTTTAGACATGCAACCAGCACATCTATTCTTTATGATTGCAGCACCAGAAGGTGGCGCACAAACACATTTAGACGCATTAGCCAAATTATCAGGTATTTTAATGGATGATAAAGTACGTGAAGATTTACTTCATGCAACGTCTCCTGAATCGGTATTACAAATTATTGATAAAGCTGATGATGAAGCAACAGAAGAAGAGGAAGCAGAAGAAGTAAATAATACAGACGCTGAAAGTGCAGCTGATACAAATGAACCATATATATTAGCAGTTACAGCTTGTCCAACAGGGATTGCCCACACATACATGGCACGCGATGCTTTGAAAAAACAAGCTGATAAAATGGGTGTTAAAATTAAAGTAGAAACGAACGGTTCTGGAGGAATAAAGAACCATCTTACGAATGAAGATATCGAACGCGCTAACGGCGTGATTGTAGCGGCAGACGTACACGTCGAAACAGCTCGATTTAATGGTAAAAATGTAGTAGAAGTACCAGTTGCTGATGGCATTAAGCGACCAGAAGAGCTAATTAACATGGCGCAAGATACTTCTCGTAAACCATTTGTTGCGAGCAGTGAGTCAAGTAGTAAACAGTCAGAAAGTAATGAAAAACAAGGTATCGGTAAAACAATATATAAACACTTAATGAATGGTGTTTCTAATATGTTACCACTTGTTATTGCTGGTGGTATTTTAATGGCTATTGTGTTCTTGTTTGGTGCAAATGCATTTGATCCAAAAAGTTCAGAATATAATGCCTTTGCGGAACAATTGTGGAATATAGGGAATAAGAGTGCCTTTGCGTTAATTATACCAATATTAGCTGGATATATTGCACGTAGTATTGCGGACAAACCAGGCTTCGCAGCTGGTCTTGTTGGTGGTATGATTGCTGTTTCGGGCGATTCAGGGTTTATTGGTGGTATCCTTGCAGGTTTCTTAGCAGGTTACTTAACACAAGGTATTAAGAAAGTAGCCAGTGGGTTACCTCAATCATTAGAAGGTTTGAAACCGACATTGATTTTCCCGGTATTCTCAGTTTCAATCACTGGTTTACTCATGATTTATGTATTAAATCCGCCGGCATCATGGTTAAATAATTTATTACTAAATGGTTTACAAAGTTTATCAGGAACGAACATTATGTTATTAGGCTTAGTCATTGGTGCCATGATGGCAATTGATATGGGTGGTCCATTCAACAAAGCAGCATATGTATTTGCAACAGCTGCATTGACTGAAGGCAACGCAGCGCCAATAACTGCTGCAATGATAGGTGGAATGGTTCCGCCAATTGCCATCGCTACTGCAATGGTTATCTTCCGTAAGAAATTCACAAGAGAACAGAGAGGTTCTGTTGTACCAAACTACGTTATGGGGCTATCATTTATTACTGAAGGTGCTATCCCATTTGCAGCAGCAGACCCTATCAGAGTGATTCCATCAATGATGGTTGGCTCAGGTATTGGCGGAGCGATTGCTTTAGGGTTAGGTTCAGCGATTCAAGCACCACATGGTGGTATTTTTGTCATCATCGGAACAGACTTTAGCCATGTGCTACAATCACTCATCGCTATTGTGATAGGCGCGATTATAAGTGCAATTATTTATGGTTTATTAAAACCAAAGTTAACTGAAGAAGAAATTCAAGCATCAGAAGCTATGAATGATTAAAAATAGATTGATGTATGTTATAAAGCCAGAAGAGACTCATTATTGAGTGATCTTCTGGCTTTTTGCGCCGTCATTTTATGAATTAAAAACTTTTGAATATAATAAAAGTGATGAATTTGGTAAAATAAAATAAAAGTTATACAATCATATTTGAGCGTAAAATCATTGAAAAGAAGGTAGAACAAATGACTGAATATGTAATTGAAAATGGGCGAATATATACGGAAGAAGAAATCATCGAACGTGGATATATTATTATTAAATCCGGTAAAATCGCTGGTGTAGGTATAGGGGATTATGAAGGTGAGTTACAAACTATCGATGCACAAGGACATCACATCTTACCTGGCTTTATTGACATTCATATGCATGGGGGTTATGGAGAAGATGCGATGGATGCTTCGTTGGAGGGCTTGAAACATTTATCTGAATCATTATTGTCTGAAGGAACTACCAGTTTCTTAGCAACGACTATGACGCAATCAGATGATAATATTACGCGTGCACTTGAAAATATTGTTGCATACCAAGCACAACACGATGCGTTAAATGCGGCAGATATTGTGGGTATACATCTGGAAGGGCCATTTATTTCTGAACATAAAGTGGGTGCACAAAATCCAGGCTATGTACAAAGACCTTCAGTAGAAAAAATAAATTATTTTCAAAATGTAGCGAATCATCAAATTAAGGTGATGACATTTGCACCTGAAGTTGCTGGCGCACAAGAGACGCTAGCAGCTTTTCATGATGACATTATCTTTTCAATCGGACACACGGTAGCAACATTTGATGAGAGTAATGAAGCGGCTGAAAATGGAGCAAAACATGTAACGCACTTATATAATGCAGGAACGCCATTTGAACATAGGGAACCGGGATTATTTGGCGCAGCTTGGCTTAATGATAAATTAAGCACTGAAGTTATCGTGGATGGCATCCACTCCCACCCAGCAGCTGTAAAAATTGCTTATAAGCAAAAAGGTAATAAACAATTTTACTTGATTACAGACGCTATGCGAGCGAAAGGTATGCCTGATGGCGAGTATGATTTAGGCGGTCAAAATGTCATTGTAAAAGGTTCAGAAGCTCGTTTAGCCTCAGGGGCATTAGCAGGGAGTATTTTGAAAATGAACAACGGTCTCTACAATCTTATGCAATTTACAGGAGATACGTTGGATAACCTATGGCCTGTTACCAGTTTAAACCAAGCAGTAGCTTTAAAAATAGACAACGAAAAAGGCAGTCTGAAGGTTGGCAAAGATGCAGATATTGTCATAGTTAACGATGATATTGAAGTGCTAACAACAATTAAACAAGGTGAGATTCATAAATTTAATTAGTTATAATAACCAAACGATTAAAAAGAATGAAGCCTATTTAGTACGTCTGAAATATAAATCAGAAAGTTGACTTAAAAGTGAATTTGCGTTTAAATGGTAAATTAGGTGAATATAAAATTTTAATTATTATAAATGACTTTCAATACAAATATTATGATAAAATAAAAGTAATGCGTGTTTTTAGGGAGGTGTTACAATGGGAAGGATTTAGCCTATAAAACAATAATCAACAATCATGTAAGATTTGATAAGCAGTCACCTATTGTGACACAAAATTTGGAGGTGAATCCCTAGAAATAGGGAACTAATTGGAAACAGTGACCATAATGAATTTAGTAATATTCTTTTTCTTAATAGCATTAACTACTGTCTTTGTAGGGTCGGAATTTGCTTTAGTGAAAGTACGTACCACAAGGATTGAACAACTTGCTACAGAGGGCAATGGTAATGCACGCATTGTAAAAAAAATGATTAAAAACCTAGACTATTATTTATCCGCATGTCAATTGGGGATTACCGTGACATCTTTAGGTTTAGGTTGGTTAGGAGAACCAACATTTAATAAGTTATTGCATCCACTATTTGAAGTAATCCATTTACCTGATGCATTAACGACGACGATATCATTTATTGTAGCATTTATTATTGTGACTTATTTACATGTGGTTCTTGGTGAATTAGCACCGAAAACACTTGCAATTCAATATACTGAAAAGTTGGCGCTTGTGTATGCAAGACCGCTATATTATTTTGGACTTATCATGAAACCATTAATTTGGTTAATGAACGGTTCAGCAAGAATGATTATTCGCATGTTTGGCGTAGATCCAGATGCTAATAATGATGCTATGTCAGAAGAAGAAATAAAAATTATTATAAACAATAGTTATAACGGCGGCGAAATTAACCAAACAGAATTAGCATATATGCAAAATATTTTTTCGTTTGACGAAAGACATGCTAAAGATATCATGGTTCCTCGTACGCAAATGGTTACATTGAATGAACCATTTAACGTTGATGAATTATTAGAAACGATTAAAGAACATCAATTTACACGTTACCCGATTACTGAAGATGGGGATAAAGACCACGTCAAAGGGTTTATTAATGTAAAAGAATTTTTAACAGAGTATGCTTCTGGGAAACCGATGAAAGCAAGTAATTATATTCATGATCTACCAATGATTTCTGAAACAACAAGGATAAGCGATGCACTTATAAGAATGCAGCGTGAACACGTCCATATTAGTTTAATTATAGATGAATATGGGGGAACAGCTGGTATTCTAACAATGGAAGACATACTAGAAGAAATTGTTGGTGAAATTCGTGACGAATTTGATGATGACGAAGTGAACGACGTTTTAAGATTAAGCGACAATAAGTATCAAATTAATGGTAGGGTCTTATTAGATGACTTGAATGACCAATTTGGTATTGAATTTGAAGATTCTGAAGATATCGACACTATCGGTGGCTGGCTACAAGCGCATAATACGAATTTACAGCCTAATGATTACGTAGATACACAATATGATCGCTGGGTCATATCAGAAGTAGATAATCATCAAATTATCAACGTGATTTTAGAATTTGAATATCATGAAACACGTCCAACATTGGAAGATGAAGAAGACGAAGAAGATGACGATAACTAAGGCGTGATATATGATCCCAAGCCATTTTCTTACTAAAATTTAGTTTATTGAGCATAAATGAGATTTGGTAGGTTGATGACGCATTTTTGTGTGAGCTAAAAAATAGATGTTTAGTTACCTTAACAGTAGTTGGCATAAAATCAATATTCAAATCCACCTATGGTATTGTCACTAGATAACTAAAATAAAAGCAAGCTTTTATCGCTATAATCATTCTAATTATAACGGGATAATGAAATCTTTAAAGCATCATAGATTTCTATCCCGCTTTTTTATATCTAAAATTTAGAAAGTATACATTTATTAATTTAAATATTAAAATAATAATGATACTTAAATTAATAAAGAGAGGGATTGTTTCTATGTTAGCCGATACATATTATTTAAATAATGGTTATCCAATGCCGAAAGTTGGTTTGGGTGTTTATAAAATCACTGAAGAAGAAATGGAAAAAGCGGTCAATGCTGCATTAGAATCAGGTTATCGTGCGTTTGATACAGCCTACTTTTATAAAAATGAAATAGCATTAGGAAATGCTTTAAAAAAAGCAGATATACCTCGTTCTGATTTATTCATTACATCTAAAATCTGGAATGATTACCAAGGATATGATAAAACAATAGAGTTTTTCACTAAATCAATAGAAAATTTAGGCACGGATTATTTAGATTTATTCTTAATACATTGGCCATGTGAAGCAGATAATTTGTTTATAGAAACCTATAAAGCAATGGAAAAACTATATAAAGAAGGACGTATTCGTGCAATTGGTGTTTGTAATTTTAAACAACATCATTTAGAGACATTAATGGCTGAAACTGAAATCACACCAGCTGTAAACCAAATCGAGGTACACCCTTACTTTAGCCAACACGAGTTGCAAGCTTATTGTGACGATAACGATATTGCTGTAACAGCTTGGATGCCATTAATGAGAAATCAAGGATTGTTGGATCATCCAGTGATAACTGACATCGCAAATCGATACGGTAAGACACCTGCACAAGTTGTTTTACGTTGGCATTTAGCACATAATCGCTTGATAATTCCTAAATCAAAAACACCAGAACGTATTAAGGAAAATTATGATATTTTTGATTTCACTTTAGAATTAAGGGATATTGCTGAGATAGATAATTTAAATCGAAATGACCGTCAAGGTAAAGACCCAGATAAGGTACGTATTGGTGACTTAAAATAATACCTTCATGCAGTATCACTTTGGGCGGATAGGCCACTTATTACAGGTTATAAGCGTCTCATTACAGTAATTAAGTATAGCTATATCTATTCATATTAAATATGTTGAAAACTTATTATATTCTTGTTAAAGGACAGGGGAGAAAATCAATTTAGTAACTTTTGATTTCTTTCCTGTTTTTTAGATTAAAGTTATAAAGGGTTTTATTTTCAATCGTTTGCAATAGTTGATAAACTTAATGGACAAAGTTACAACTTTTTACAAAAAATATATAGAACAATATTTAAGTTTAATGATTTATTACTGTATTAAGAAAATTTGTAATTCAAACAGTGACAATTCCTAATTATAAAAGCAGTTTAGTTAACAACAATTTGCAATATTTGTTAAACAATTAAGTTTCATTAATGAATATTAAGGTAATATAAAGATTGCGTAAATCTAAATAATAAGAATGGCAAAATAACTGTGAATATTGATAAAGTGAAATTGAAGTCATTGAAATGAAGGTGTTTAATATGGATATAAGAATAATAGTGCCATGTTATAATGAAGGTGAAGTAATATTAAAAACGTATGACAGATTAACAGAAATCTTAACGGAAGACAGTCTCAACCGTCAGTATAACTACGAATTATTATTTATAGATGACGGTAGTCACGATAAAACAATCAATTATATTCAAGAAATGGCGACACATGACAATCATGTGAAATATATTTCATTCAGTAGAAATTTTGGTAAGGAATCCGCAATGATTGCTGGTTTTCAACACAGTGTCAATTGTGATGCTGTAGTGATGATTGACGCTGATTTACAACACCCCCCTGAGTTGATCCCCCAAATGGTTGACAGTTATTTAGATGGTTACGATCAAGTTGTGGCTAAACGTGATAGAACAGGTGAAAAACGTTCAAGAAAATGGCTAACTAAAGTGTATTACAAAGTGATTAATCATCTTGTTGAAGACATAAAATTAGAAGACGGCATTGGTGATTTTAGGTTGCTCAGCCAACGTGCAATTCATTCATTGACAGAGTTAAATGAATACAATCGTTTTTCAAAAGGATTGTTCGAATGGATTGGTTATAACACTAAGGTATTCACTTATGAAAATGTTGAAAGAGAAGACGGAAAATCGAAATGGTCATTTGGTAAATTATTGAATTATGGTATTGATGGTCTCATTTCATTTAACAATAAACCATTACGTGCCATGATTTATTTAGGGCTTGTTGTTTTCTTTGTGAGCTTACTCTATATTGTCTTTAGTTTTGGAAGCATTATGATTAATGGTGTTAAAACACCAGGTTACTTTTCAACGATTGCAGCGATTTTATTACTCGGCGGTATCCAACTCATTTCAATAGGTATTGTTGGAGAGTATATTGGTAGAATTTATTACGAAGTCAAACAACGTCCAAAATATATTGTGCAAGTTTCTAATTTGGATCCTAAAAATAAAACAAAGCAATCTGAATCTAAATTGCAAATGTCAGATTATACAATTAAAGATAACCAAAATAATGTGAACAGCGCAGCATCTTTATATACACCGTCGCGTAAAGCAACTTCTGATAAAGATAAACCACTTGTAAAACACAGATAAAAATAACCTCAGATTAAGCTTGGTTTCGCTTAATCTGGGGTTATTTAAATATGATATATTATTTTTTGCGCAATTTACCTAATATAAATGATAAGAGCGCTACAAGGATAATCGTTCCGATAAGCGCAGGGAATATCGCAATGCCACCTAAGTGCCAACCCCAATCGCCTAAAATCCAAGAACCCAGTGCAGAGCCTACAACACCAGCAATGATATTACCGATAATGCCACCGGGGATATCTTTACCTAAGATGCCACCAGCAATCCAACCGATTAAACCACCGACGATTAACATAAGGATAAATCCAAACATGATATACCTCCTCTATAATTTATTTAACTATTATTACATACCACAAAATATAATTTGTTAATCATTTTTGTGAAAAAAATATATTCTGCCATAATAAAAAAAGTATAAATAACAAATGTACAATAATAAAGGCATACCAATACGGTGTTAATAAAGTCATGATAGTAAAAGATAATATAATACATATTTGTCCAATCGTGATAGGCCGGCGAATACGATTTAATACTTTAATTTGTTCTTTTTCATGTGTTTGGAAAGTACTATAGAACAACAAAGTTGCGCCTATAATAAAAATGGCCGGTGCTAAATATGGAATAGACATATAGTAAGAATCGTTACTTGTATCGTATGAAAGGATTAAAGATGTACTCATGATAATTGATAAAATGAAACCAATCAATTTTTGATCAGTAATCACATATACTTTGATCTTTTTATTTAAATACAATTGTAGCATTGTCCAAATAATCAATTGAACACAAGTATAAAATGTTATGTAATCATATTTGCCCACAATAACTAAATTGATCATAGCATTTATAGTTATTGCTAAAAGTATAGAGCTGAACTTAAGTTGTTTGAAATTCTGACGATATAAATCAATACCTAGAATGATTAATACCGTAGCTATATTTATGATTATATTTATTAGCATGTTGCTCTCCTAACCTAGATACTTCACTGCAACATTATATCAAGTAAGTTTAATTTAATCATTTAATAACAGTTGATATTTTATAATTTATGAAATAAAAACGAGTCAACCTGTAAAAGGTTATTAATTTAAATCATTATACATATACAGTGACTATTGTTCCTAAGTCTATTGATTCAAATGAAAAAACGGTTCATTGTATAGACAAAAGGCATTATACAATGAACCGGTTATTCGACACAATTTAAACACCTTTTTTGTTACTCCAGAGTAAAGTGTGTAATTGAGGCAATACATATACATTATTCATATCATTACTTACCATTACTCGATCTACAAGCGTTTCGTATAATGATAGTAATTTTTCTGTATGTGCTTCGACATACTCGCCATCTAAGTAGGGGTTACCAACTTGTAGATAAAAAGGGGTATCGGGATACCGGTGATGAATCATTTTAGCAAACTCATAATCATCATCATCAAAAATAACAACTTTTAGATTTAGTGTTTCTGGGACACATTTTGCAATAACGTCATCTAAGATAGGTAAGTTTGGCTTCATCATTGAACTAGGTGGTTTAGGGCTAATCGTTAAATCATCAATTTGTGTCATCCATGGTTGGAATTTACTACCTTGTGTTTCTAAGGCGCTTTGTATACCTTTTTCTTCAAACAAATCCACTAAGCCCTGAATTCCTCTGATTAAAGCAGGGTTGCCACCAGAAATGGTCACGTGATTAAACGACTCACCAGCAAGGTCATATAATGCCGCATAAATTTCTTCAGCATTCATCATACGTATATCTTCTTTTGCACTGCCATCCCATGTAAAACTAGAATCACACCAGCTACATCGGTAATCGCACCCAGCTGTACGTACAAACATCGTCTTACGACCAATGACACGACCTTCGCCCTGAATGGTTGGGCCAAAAATTTCAAGAACAGGAATTTTACTCATGATTTAACTCCTTTGGTCTAAATATGACATAACTCGTTGGTGTTTCTCTTACATAAACTTGTAAGCATTGTGGTTGATTGGCTCTTTCGTTTAAAGAGGTTTGCACCATTTCGTAAATGGTTTGCGCAACTATTTCTGTGGAAGGGCTTTTATCTTTAAATTGTGGTAATTCATTTAATAAATGGTGATCAAATTGATCATGCACTAACTTTTTCAATTCACTAAAATTCACTAAGAAACCATTATGATCTAAGACGTCCCCACCAATAGTTAAATTTACAAAGTAAGTATGGCCGTGAGTACGCATACATTTTCCAGCGTCATCACTCGGAATATAGTGCGCGGCTGAAAAATTAAAATCTTTATTAAGTTCAAACTGGTAGTTATGGTTAATGCTAGGGTAATGTTGTTGGAACATATTATTTCGCTCCTTTTTCTTCTAAATAAGCGTTTAATCCTCGAGCACGTAGTTTACACGCAGGACACTCGCCACAGCCTTCGCCGACAATACCGTTATAACAAGTTAAAGTTTGATATCTAATATAGTCGAGTACACCCAGCTCATCACTCAATGCCCATGTTTGTTTCTTATCAAGCCACATAAGTGGTGTATGGATGACAAAATATTTATCCATAGAGAGCGAAAGTGTGACGTTCATTGATTTAATAAAACTATCACGACAATCAGGGTAGCCAGAAAAGTCAGTTTCACAAACGCCAGTAATAATATGTTTTGCATTAGTTTGGTATGCCAAAGCCCCAGCAAAAGATAAAAATAATAGGTTACGTGCTGGTACAAAAGTATTTGGTACGCCATCTTCTCCTTCTTCGATATCCATATCATGTTGTGTTAATGCGTTCGGAGTGAGTTGAGATAATAGTGACATATCGAGTACATGGTGTTCAACTTGTTGTTCCTTAGCAATTTGTTTAGCAACTTGGATTTCTGTATCATGTCGTTGACCATATTCGAAAGTGACCAAAGCGACTTCTTCAAAATGTGCTTTAGCCCAAAATAAACATGTCGTACTATCTTGACCGCCGCTAAATACGACGATGGCTTTATTATTGTTTAATGTGCGTTGCGTCATTCTAATTTACACTCCTTAAAATATATTAGCTTTCATATAAATGTTATGACGCCATAAAAAAACGTCTATCTCTATAAAAAAGATAGACGTCGTTCCGGTGTCTAGTTTTTTATAGAGGGTGTCAGCTAGAAACCTCTGTTTCATTTATACCGTGACTAGAATAATACATTTAAGCTGTAAAATCAAGTTAGGATTTGGGATAATGAACATAATAAATGTTTATATAAATACTATTGAGGTGATTTAATGCTACTTGTAATCGATAATAAAGATTCATTCACATATAATATTGTAGATTATCTTAAACAATGCTATGCAAGAGAAGTGTTTGTTATTGATGTTGATGAAGTTGTTATAGATGAGATTTTCGGTATGAAACCAGAAGCGATTGTCATATCGCCAGGGCCAGGCAAGCCAATAGATTATCCTATACTGAACAAAGTGATAGACCGATTTGCCAAACATGTCCCGATTTTAGGTGTTTGTTTAGGATTTCAACTCATAGTTACACATTTCGGCGGTGACATTATAAAAAACAAAAAACCAATTCACGGTCATACAACTTTCATTACGCATAAAGGTACAGACATTTTTAAAGGCTTACCTACGACGTTTTCGGTCATGCGTTATCATTCCTTAATGGCTAACATACATACATTTCCTTCAATACTACGCGCTACAGCTATCAATGATGAAGGTGTTATTATGGCATGTGCACATCAAGATGATGCTGTTTACGGTGTGCAATATCATCCTGAATCAATTTTAAGTGAGTACGGTATAGAACAAATTAAATTATTTATTGAAATTGTGGAGGCATATCATGCAAATAAAGTTTAATTATCGTTATTACATAGATGAAGAACAAAATGAAACATATCAATTGCAACTCACAAAATATTTGCGTAAAAAAATTGCATACCACATTGAAGAGGTAGGAGAAGTTGTACGTTTTGCTGAGACGCATCAAAATAATGGCGATTATGTCGCTTTATATTTGCCTTATGAAGCAGCTACTTACTTCAACAGTCAAATGGCAACTATCGAATCAGAATCTTCATTTATATATGCAGCCGCTTATGTATTTAAACAAGCAAAAAATGAAGGGAAAAAAGTGTGTAATGGATATCAAAAGAAACATCATTTTACCTTCCAATATGCACATGAACAAATGATTAAACACATCAAATGGGTACAACATGCTATAACTGAAGGCAATACATATCAAGTCAATTATACGACAAGGCTAAAAGACGATATACGAGGGCCAATCTCTGAATTGTACCATGTATTGCAAAGAGACAACCATGGTTATTATTCTGCATTAATCGACACAGATGAAGTGCAAATTGCATCATTGTCTCCAGAGCTTTTCTTTCAATACGGACCTTTTAAAAAACAATCTAACACCATTTTAAGCAAACCTATGAAAGGTACAATTGCTAGGGGTAAAACAGAATTAGAAGATCGAGATAATTTAAATCAGTTAATATGTTCCACGAAAGACAGAGCTGAAAATGTAATGATTGTTGATTTATTACGCAATGATATTAGTAGAATTGCTAATACTGGAACGGTGAAAGTCTACAAACCATTTCATATTGAAACATACCAGACAGTCTATCAAATGACCTCCATGGTAACTGGACAGTTGGGACGCCATTTGTCTTTAGAAAGTATATTAAAAGCAATATTCCCATGCGGTTCTATTACTGGTGCGCCGAAACTCAACACAATGACCTATATTAAACAATTAGAACAAACATCTAGAAATGTCTACTGTGGCACAATTGGTTTGTTGTTACCTAGTGGGAAATCTATATTTAATGTACCAATTCGTACAATACAATATATAAACGGAGAAGCAGTATATGGTGTGGGAGCAGGTATTACAATAGATTCCAATCCTGAAGCAGAAGTACAAGAATTTAAAGATAAGACTAAAATATTGGAGAGATTATAATGCAATTATTTGAAACGTTGAAATTAGAAGCAGGAGATTTTTTAAGGTTATCTTATCATCATGACAGAATGAAGCGGTCTGCAGAACACTTTCACATTACATTTCAAGATGAAAGATGGCATGCAATCATTAGAGAAATTAAAGCGTTGTGCTCGAATGACACCTATAGAGTAAAAATATTACTTAATCCAAATGGCGTATTTGATTGCGAGTTAGCAAGTTTACCACCAAAAGATAGCTTTACAGCTAAACTTGTTCAGTTACAGCCTATTCAAGATAACCGTATACTCACAAATAAAACAACAAACAGGGCACATTTAATGCACAATCATGAGACAGATCTCATATTATTATATGATAAAGAAGGTAAAATATTAGAATTTGATATAGGTAATATTATGATTAAAGAGAGAAATGAATTGTATACGCCTGTTTTTGATAACGATTTTTTAAAAGGTTGCAAAAGGCAAGCACTTATAGATGAAGGTAGATTAATTGAAAAAAATTATGATATACAAGAATTTAGAGAAAAATTAAGCCGCCATCAAATAAAGGTTTTTCTAATAAATAGTTTGAGAGAGGTTGCCGATGTTGAAATAAATCTATAGAATATAGAAAGTATAAGAAATATATATTTTTCCATTCTAATGATTGTAGTTAAGGTGTTGAAAAAGCAGTTTACTATAACTCCGCTATCAACATTTAATAAATAAAATGAGATGACGTATTCTAAAATTATAATTAAAACAATATAAATGAAGTAAGACAAATCTTAAAAAATTTAATGTCGGCGAGTGAGGCAAAATAATGATAGTGCTATGGTTTTTATTAATTATTATTCTAAGTGTGCTTACTAAATGGCACGCGAATTATTTAATGAAACAGCAAAAATATTATATTACAAAATTAATAGTCACTATATCATGCGCGATTCAGTTGATATTTATTTACGCTTTAGTCAAAGAAATAATAAGATATTTAACGCAGATATTGAATGTATTTTATCGATAGAAACAATAGATGAGGTGAATTTATGAAGATATACAGTCAAGGTGATCAAGCCATTGTGGTTTCTATAGAAAAAGAGGTTTCTAAGGATTTAACTGAAGACCTACTAGCATTAAAAACATATCTTGTTAATAAAAACTATCCATTTATTACAGAAATTGTACCGACAGAGTCTGATATGATGATTTGCTATGATGCGCGAGATATGATTAAACATCACAACATAAAATCACCATTTCTATACATGAAAGCATTGTTGCAATCTGTAAAGTTAGAAATTAAACATGTAGAAAAAACGGCGGACCCAATACAAATACCTGTAGTATACGGGAGTGATTTTGGGCCTGATTTAGCATCTTTATTAAAATATTATGAAATGGATTTTGATAAATTTGTAAAATTGCATACAGCTCCAAACTACTTTGTGTCAATGATGGGATATTCTCCTGGTTTTCCCTATTTAACTGGTATGGATAAACGTTTATTTGTAAATCATACAGGGGGCAAAAAAGTCTTTATCCCGGCAGGATCAGTAATCATTGAAGGAAAAAAAACAGGCATTACTACAATTGATACGTATGGAGATTGGCTAGTCATCGGTTATACTCCAGTTGAATTATTTAACCCGCATCAATCAGATTTCACTACTCTAAAATTAGGTGATAATGTACAGTTTAACGCAATTACTGAGGAAGCACTGGATTTAGGAGGCTTTGAACCATGTCAATCATAATAGAAAGTGAAGGATTATTCTCTAGTTTCCAAGATTTTGGTCGTAAAGGCTATGAACATAACGGCGTGATTCCTGGAGGTGCTTTAGATCCACTCTCACACGAAATTGCTAATCGTTTAGTAGCTAATGATAAAAATGAAGCTACTTTGGAAATGACAAACAGAATGGCTAGTATTCGTTTTACTGAGTCAACTTTAATTGCACTAAGCGGTGGGAATTTTAAAGCTAAAACAGAACAATTAAAAGTTTTACCAAATAAACTTTATTTAATGGAAAAAGGAGACGTGCTTGAATTTACAGAAACTACACGTACTTCAAGAGTTTATTTAGCCGTAGGTGGGGGCTTCGAGTTAGACGAGTGGTTAGGGTCTGCATCTACAGACTTTATGTCTAAAATAGGAGGATTTCATGGTCGTAGATTAGAAAAAGGCGATGAAATCAACATGAAACGTAACTATACAGAACGTCATTATAAACTTTTTGAAAATCTTGAACATACGCACCAAACGAATTGGGGTATAGACGGTTATGCGCTTTCTTTTAACTATATGTCAGATGTGTTCCATGTCATTAAAAATAAAGGTACAGAAGATTTTGATCAAGATGCATTAAATCGATTCACTTATGGAGAATATAAAGTAACAAGTAAAGCGAATAGAGTAGGGATGTATGTAGAGGGACAGCCTGTTAAAGCATTTTATGAAGACATGCCGGCGCATCAATCTGTTCAAATCGGAACAATCCAAGTGAAAAGAGATGGCACCCCAATCATTTTATTAAACGATCACTACACACTAGGGAGTTACCCCCAAATTGGAACTGTTGCAAGTTATCATTTAACAAAATTAGGGCAGAAACATCCCGGAACTAAATTGAAATTCCAATTTATAGATATCGAAACTGCAGAAAAAAATCTAATAAAATATACGAATTGGTTAAACCAACTATTTCATGGAATTGAGTATAGAATGCAACTAGAGATGTTAAAATAGTTAACGTAGTGTCTTTATAGAATATAGTTGCGCACGAATGCAATACTACAATCACATTTTAACTCACATCAAAATTGAAATTAAAATCATATTACGATAGCTGATACTAATGAGACAAGTCTAAATCAAATTTTATAGAATGGTTTTGCTGTGGTATTTGAGCAACCATAACTAGAAAAAAGAATATAAGCGCTAGGGCTCACATATAAGTTTTGCTTTAAAAGTCTTATATAAATACATTAGCACTTCATTGCTTGAGAGCCAATACCAAAAATTGCCTGGGATATTGCTTATGTTCCAGGCTTTTTATTTAAAGTGTAACTAGCGTTTTATACGTATACTCATGTTAAATGGTTGTTTAACTCAATAGGTATAATCCCTCTTTGATTTAAATAGGTCCATAGTCTGATTAATTCGTCGCATGAAACACGTATAATTATATAGGAAATTTAATTTTTTACTTTAATTTAATCTTGTTTTCATACGCGTTTAACAATGCCTTCATAAAAGGTTTTGATAGGGGTTTTTTATGAAAAAAAGTGTGTTTTTACTTGATATTACTTAAGAATTGCTTTATATTTATTAATTGAACTATAATCGTTTTATTACAAAAATATTACATGGTAAAGTAGTAGTAAAAGCGATGTAAATAACAATCATAATTCTGAACAATAACGTAATTTACAATAAAACACCTATAATTCACAAATTTTTAGAAAATATTTTTAATTAATAGAATTAATTGATCATTGATGAAACAAGTACTCATAAGTGAGATTTGGTTGAATTTAGCTATATAAATTGTAAACCATATTTTTATAAATTTTAACTTTCGCAAATAACGATAAAAGTATAGTTAGAAGATGTTAACTACGAACTAACAATGATTACAAATATATTTTATTGGACTAGGTACTAGGACCAACTTTTATTAATTTATATCGGGGGAACAAACATGAGTCTACACAAAAAGAAATTAACTCTTTTTGCGTTTTTTATCATAACTGTCTTAACAGTTACTGCTAAAACGTATTTTTCATACTATGTTGATTTTTCTTTAGGTGTTAAAGGGTTAGTTCAAAACTTAATCTTATTAATGAATCCATATAGTTTAATCGCTTTAGTATTGAGTATTTTCTTATTTTTCAAAGGTAAGAAAGCCTTTTGGTTTATATTTATAGGTGGTTTTCTTTTAACTTTCCTATTATACGCAAATGTAGTGTATTTTAGATTTTTCTCTGATTTCTTAACATTTAGTACATTAAACCAAGTAGGGAATGTTGAATCAATGGGAGGCGCTGTTTCTGCTTCATTTAAATGGTATGACTTTGCTTACTTTATTGATACAATCATTTATTTATTTATATTAATTTTCAAACAAAAATGGTTAGATAAACGGGTGTTTAGTAAAAAGTTTGTCCCGGTAATCATGGCAGCATCTGTTGCATTGTTCTTCCTGAACCTTGCTTTTGCAGAATCAGATCGTCCAGAATTATTAACACGTACATTTGACCATAAATACTTAGTAAAATACTTAGGCCCGTATAATTTCACAGTTTATGATGGTGTGAAAACAATTCAAAATAATCAACAAAAAGCGTTGGCCAATGAAGATGATTTAACTAAAGTATTGAATTACACAAAACAAAAAAGAACCGAGCCAAACAAAGAATATTTTGGCGCGGCTAAAAAGAAAAATGTGATTAAAATACATTTAGAAAGTTTCCAAACGTTCTTAATTAATAAAAAAGTAAATGGAGAAGAAGTAACGCCATTCTTGAATAAACTTTCAACTGGTAATGAAGGATATAGATATTATCCAAACTTCTTCCATCAAACAGGACAAGGTAAAACTTCTGACTCAGAGTTCACGATGGATAATAGTTTATATGGACTGCCTCAAGGTTCAGCATTCTCACTTAAAGGTGATAATACGTACCAAGCATTGCCAGCTATTTTACATCAACAACAAGGTTATACATCAAGCGTAATGCACGGAGATTATAAAACGTTCTGGAATCGTGACCAAGTATACAGACATTTTGGTATCGATAAATTTTATGATGCGACCTATTATGACATGTCTGAAGAAAATCTTGAAAATTTAGGTCTAAAAGATAAAGAGTTCTTTAAAGAGTCAGCGAATTACCTAGCGAAAGAAAAAGAACCTTTCTATAGCCATTTAATCACATTAACGAACCACTATCCATTTACGTTATCGCCAGAAGACGCGTCAATTGATAAGCCAAATACTGGAGATTCAACTGTAGATGGTTATGTACAAACGGCTAGATATTTAGATGAATCATTAGAAGAGTTTGTCAATGAATTGAAAGAGAAAGGCATCTATGATGATTCTGTTATTATGATTTATGGTGACCATTATGGTATTTCAGAAAACCATAACAAAGCAATGGAAAAATTATTAGGTGAAGAGATTACACCAGCTAAGTTCACTGATTTAAACCGCACAGGCTTCTGGTTGAAAATACCTGGTAAAGAAGGCACTGTAGATAAGACATATGCTGGGCAAGCAGATGTTATGCCTACATTGCTCCATTTGATGGGTATTGACACTAAAAACTATTTAATGATGGGAACGGACTTATTATCAAAAGATCATAATGATACAGTACCATTTAGAAATGGTGATTTTGTTACCAAAGACTATAAATATGTAAATGGTAGAATATACGATAATAAGAATAACGAACCGGTTACTGAAAAACCAAGCGATTTTGATGCACGAAAACAACAAGCTGAAAAAGACTTGGAAATGAGTGACGACGTGATTAACGGTGATTTATTGAGATTTTATGATAATCCCGATTTCGATAAAGTCAAACCATCCCAATATAAATACGAACCAGGACCAAAAGGACAAGAGAAAAAATAGTTAAATGATAAGCCCTCATTCCATTTAAATAATGGATGGGGGCTTAATATTTTATCTGGCATTTTCCTCAGGTTGACTGAAACGTGTGTTTACATAACTATCTTACAAACAAAGATGAGCCGGAGACATAAGGTGCAATGTCTCCGGCTCATTTGTATTATTGGGGCAAGTGGACTGGTCTGAAAATGCGCTTATAAAAATGAATCATTCATGCGATTCACTTAATCTAAACGTTTATCCTAGTCGTTCTTGCCAAAGAGGACAATGAAACCTATTTAGAAAGTGTCATTTCTGTCTAGTTCTTCTTTCTTTGATATTGAAAGCAGGTGATTAAACCTAGAATGATATTTATTGCATACGTTAATAAATTAATTATCAATATCATAGCAGGCTAACAAAGCGTGTAATAAAACCCTCTAATTGAGCCCGGTTCTTTTGTTCAAGTATTGTCATAATACTCCTTTATCCAAGTGCAACATCTAAAATCATCATAATTGTAAAGCCTAACATTAAGCTTAATGTAGCTAAATCAGTGTTATTACTAGCTTGAGAATCTGGGATAAGCTCTTCTACAACAACAAATATCATAGCACCAGCTGCAAACGCAAGTGCATATGGTAACATTGGCGTAATGAATAGAACGGCTGCAGCACCTATAGTAGCGAATATCGGTTCAACAATAGCAGAAGCCTGTCCATAGTTGAAAGCTTTCCATCTTGAAGCGCCAGCTGCTCTAATAGGCATAGAGAGTGCAGCACCTTCCGGAATGTTTTGAATACCGATACCGATAGCTAAACCAAGTGCACCTAACAACGTTGCTTGCCCATTACCAGCTACTACGCCTCCAAAAGCTACACCAATAGAGAGACCTTCTGGTATATTATGTAACGTTATTGCTAATACGAGCAAAGTATTCTTATTGAGTTTTTTAGTTCCTACACCTTCTTGGTATTGGTTCGTATCTTGGGTGTTTGGGTGTATGTGTGGAATAACTAAATCTAAAGCGCGAATGAAAAAACCGCCCAATAAAAAACCGATAGCTGCTGGTGCCCATGCAAAAGCTGATCCTGCACCATAATTGATGGCGGGTTGTAGTAGAGACCAGAAACTTGCAGCAATCATAATGCCTGCAGCAAAACCTTGCATTGAATTAAGTATTTTATCGTTAACTCTTTTGAAAATAAAAACGGCTGCAGCACCTAATGCAGTAAGTAACCAAGTGATGATACCTGCAATTAATGCTTGGATAAAAGGAGGTAAATCTTGGAAAAAATCCGACATAAGCTACGCTCCCTTGTATCATTTGAGTTCAAAAAGGTGTATAATATATAGAACTGAAATTAAGTTTAACAGAATTCATTATAATTTTCGATATTAAAAAGGATGTTGGACGATGGAAGCCTACAAAATTGAACATTTACATAAATCATATGCCGATAAAATCATTTTTGATGATTTACATCTGTCTATTTCTGAAGGTGAGAAAATAGGACTCGTGGGCATAAATGGTACAGGAAAGAGTACGTTATTGAAAGTCATCGCGGGTTTGGATGAAGATTTTGAAGCAGAAATCTCACACCCTAATGCTTACCGCATACGTTATTCATCTCAAAAGCAAGAATTTCAAGATGATTTAACCGTTTTTGAAGCAGTATTAACTTCTGAAACCAAGACGCTTCAAGTGATACGCGCTTATGAAGCTGCCGTAGTACGCTATAGTGAGACACAGAGTGAAACAGATTTCCAAAAAATGATGCAAGCACAGGAAGCGATGGATAATTATCAAGCTTGGGATTATAGTGCTGAAATCAAAACGATTCTATCAAAATTAGGCATCAATGACACAGCTAAAAAAGTGAAAGCATTATCAGGTGGACAACAAAAACGTGTCGGGCTTGCGAAGACACTTATAGAACAACCTGACTTATTATTATTAGATGAGCCTACAAACCATTTAGATTTTGAGTCAATTAATTGGTTAATTAATTATGTAAAACAATACCCTCACACTGTATTGTTTGTTACACATGATCGTTTTTTCTTAAATGAAGTATCATCCCGCATTATTGAATTAGATCGTGGTAAATTAACAACATACCCTGGTAATTATGAGGATTACATTGCGCAACGTGCTGAAAATGAAGTCATTGAACAAAAACAACAAGCTAAACAACGTGCTTTATATAAACAAGAATTAGCATGGATGCGTGCAGGTGTAAAGGCACGTTCTACCAAACAGCAAGCACGAAAAAATCGTTTTAAAGATTTAGAGGAAGACGTCAAAAATCAACACCAACAAGATAAAGCTTCCTTAAATCTCGCATATTCAAGATTAGGAAAACAGGTATTCGAACTTGAAGATATATCAAAATGTATAGGCAATAAAACGTTATTTGAACATATCACTGAAATTATTAAAAATGGACAACAAATTGGTATTGTCGGTCCCAATGGTGCAGGTAAAACGACATTGCTGAATATTTTAAACGGTGATGACCAATCATTTGAAGGGGTATTAAAAGTTGGTCAAACTGTCAAAATTGCTTATTTTAAACAAACCGAAGAGCGCATGGATAGAGATATTAGAATGATTGATTACTTAAGAGAAGAGAGTGAAGTGGCTAAAGAAAAAGATGGCACGGCAGTTTCTGTTACACAACTATTAGAGCGTTTCCTATTTCCAAGTACTACACATGGAAAGAAAGTGTATAAACTATCTGGTGGAGAACAAAAGAGGTTATATTTATTAAAATTACTCGTACATCAACCGAATGTTTTATTATTAGATGAACCAACTAATGATTTAGATACTGAAACTTTAACGATTTTAGAAGATTATATTGCTACTTTTGGTGGCACTGTAATCACCGTGAGCCACGACAGATACTTTTTAAATAAAGTTGCTCAAGAATTTTGGTATATCCATGATGGAAAGATGGATCGTATCATAGGCAGTTTTGAAGATTATGAAGCGTACCAAAAAGATTTAGAAAAACAACAAGCGCAAGAAAAACAACAAACGAAAGCCAAATCAACGCATGAAAAGAAACAGAAAAAAGGTTTATCTTATAAAGAGAAAAAGGAATATGAAACAATTATAGAACGTATTGAAACAACTGAGCATAGATTAGAAGCAATTGAGCAAGAAATGGTAGAAGCAAGTTCTGATTATGCTAAAGTAAAAGAATTAAATGAAGAACAACAAAGACTCAATGCTTTATACGAAGCAGATATAACAAGATGGAGCGAACTTGAAGAACTAAAAGAACAATGAGGGATTTTATAACATGGAAGCAACGTTATCACATTATTTTGGCTATGACACCTTTCGTCCAGGTCAAAAAGAAATAATAACTAAAGTAATGGATCATCATAATGTACTTGGCGTTTTACCAACTGGTGGGGGAAAATCAATTTGTTATCAAGTACCAGGATTAATGTTAGGCGGCACAACAATCGTAATCAGCCCTTTAATCTCGTTGATGAAAGACCAAGTTGATCAATTAAAGGCCATGGGTATTAACGCAGCATATTTAAATAGTAGTTTGACGCAAAAGCAACAAAAACAAATTGAAGCGCAATTAAAAAATGGAGAAATCCAATTCCTATATGTCGCACCGGAACGCTTCGACAATGCTTACTTTATGCGTTTGTTACAGCAGTTAGAAATATACCTGGTCGCATTTGATGAAGCACACTGTATTTCAAAATGGGGCCATGATTTTAGACCAAGTTACCAAGAAGTCATTCACAAAGTTTTTACTTTACCACAAGATTTTACAATTGTAGCGCTGACAGCAACAGCCACGATTGAAGTGCAAAAAGATATTATGGATCGCTTGAATATCGACAAACAAGATGAAATTAAAACAAGCACGAAACGTCGTAATTTAGTGTTTCAAGTTAATCCTACATATCAACGACAAAAATTTGTTTTAGAATACGTTGCAGATCATAGTAAAGAAGCAGGTATTATTTATTGTTCAACACGAAAACAAGTGGAAGAATTGCACGAAGCGCTTGAGAATCATAAGGTTAATAGCACTATTTATCACGCCGGTTTATCAAATAAAGAACGCGAAGCGGCACAAAATGACTTTGTATACGACCGTGTTCGCGTGGTCGTGGCGACTAATGCTTTTGGTATGGGGATTGACAAATCCAATGTGCGGTTTGTTATTCATTATAATATGCCTGGGGATTTAGAGTCGTATTATCAAGAAGCAGGCCGTGCAGGTCGTGACGGTCTAAAAAGTGATTGTATTCTTTTATTCAGTGATAGAGATATCGGTTTGCACCAGTACTTTATTTCATCATCGAAGGCAGACGATGACTATAAAGAAAAAATGGGTGAAAAATTGAGTAAAATGCTTCTCTATACAAAGACTAAAAAATGTTTAGAAGCAACCTTGGTTCATTATTTTGAGCCAAATGAAAAACTTGAAGAATGTGGCCAATGTAGTAACTGCGTTAGGGAAAATAAAACGTACGATATGACTAATGAGGCTAAGATGATTGTGAGTTGTATTGCGCGTATGAAGCAACAAGAAAGTTATAGTGTTATCATACAAGTCTTAAGAGGTGAAGATTCTGATTACATTCGCTACTGTGATTACAATCAATTGTCAACGCATGGTATTATGAAAAACTATACAACGTCAGAACTCAGCCATCTTATTGACGAATTACGATTTAAAGGGTTTTTAAATGAACATGATGAAATATTAATTTGTGATGTTTCTGTTAAAGAATTATTGAATAATGAGGTTGCGATTTACACGACGCCGTTTAAACGTAAATCAAAAGAAAAAGTAAATATTAATACAGTTGAAGGTGTTGACCGTGCGTTATTTGATGAATTGATTGATGTTCGTAAACAATTAAGTGAAAAATTAGACATTCCACCTGTGAGTATATTTTCAGATTTTACTTTAGAAGAGTTTGCAAAAAGAAAACCAGAATCCAAACAAGAAATGATATTGATTGATGGCGTTGGAAGTTATAAATTAAAACACTATTGCCCCATATTTTTAGATACCATCCAATCATATAAAGCTCAAATCTAATTGAGCAGATAATTGTTTTTCGAATATATAAACGTATATACTTACTTTTAATGATATTAAGATTTATTATTTTGGAATTATTGAAAAAGCGAAGTTAATTTGACAACTATAGGTATACTATGCGAATACAAATGCAATAGTTATATTGGTTAGTTGAGAATTAACTTCTTTTTTATACTAGATTATAGAAATAATAAGATTAACTTGTTAGCAAATAGGTTATGTGATTAATATATGTATTTATTTTAAAGAGATAGTGAAGTGCTATGAATAGAGTGAGGGTGACAAAGTGATAGAATTTAAAAACGTAGTAAAACGTTATGGGGATAAAACAGCTGTAGATAATCTCAGTTTTAATATAGACGAGGGTGAATTTTTTGTTTTAATTGGTCCTTCAGGTTGTGGAAAAACGACCACGCTAAAAATGATCAATCGCTTAATTTCATTAACAGAAGGGTATATTTATTTCAAAGATAAACCGATAAGTGATTACCCTGTTTATGAAATGCGCTGGGACATAGGTTATGTGTTACAACAAATCGCATTGTTCCCCCATTTAACCATCAAAGAAAATATTGCACAAGTACCGCAAATGAAAAAATGGAAAGAAGCAGATATTGATAAACGTATAGATGAATTAATGGATATGGTCGGATTAGAACCAGAAGTATACAAAGATAGAAAACCGGATGAGTTGTCAGGAGGCCAACAACAACGTGTTGGTGTAGTGCGTGCTTTAGCGGCTGATCCTCCAGTTATTTTAATGGATGAACCGTATAGTGCCCTAGACCCAATCAGTAGAGAGAAGCTGCAAGATGACTTAATTGAATTACAACAAAAAATTAAAAAAACAATTGTTTTCGTAACGCATGATATACAAGAAGCCATGAAACTGGGTGACAGAATTTGTTTGTTAGACAAAGGACATGTCGAACAAATAGATACTCCAGAAAATATGGTTAACCATCCTAAAAGTGATTTTGTAAAACAGTTTATTGGGGATAAAGTGCCAAAAATAGAAAAAGATATCAAATTATCAGAACTTATCGGTGATTTAACGATTAGTGAATCAGAGGCAACACAAGGGTATCCAATTGTTAGTAGTAATCAATCAGTTAAAAATATTTATAGTGATTTGGCAAACCATGAAGCTATTATTATTGACGATGAAGCGACTGCTACACAACATGTGCTTAAACGAGAAGATATGTTCCAATATCTGTCGAAACGTACGGGGGGTAGTGATAAATGAATGAATTGATCAATACGCTTTTAGACCGTAAGGGACAATTATTAACTACGATATTAGAACATATACAGATATCTTTTATCGCGCTACTTATCGCTGCAGTAATTGGTGTTCCACTTGGTATTTTGCTAACAAAAACAGATAAGATCTCTGAAATTGTGATGAATATTGCAGCAGTATTGCAAACAATACCATCATTAGCATTATTAGGGTTGATGATACCATTGTTTGGCATTGGGAAGGTTCCCGCAGTCATTGCATTAGTTGTTTATGCATTATTGCCGATATTAAGAAATACATATACAGGCATTAGTGAGGTAGATAGCTCACTAATAGAAGCTGCAAAAGGTATCGGTATGAAACCAGGGCGAAGACTAACGAAAGTAGAATTACCATTAGCGACCCCAGTAATTATGGCAGGTATTAGAACGGCTATGGTGCTTATAATAGGAACTGCTACGTTGGCAGCTTTAATAGGTGCTGGGGGTTTAGGTGATTTAATTCTTTTAGGTATTGATAGAAATGATACATCACTTATAATCATTGGTGCTATTCCTGCCGCTTTATTAGCGATCCTATTTGATTTAGTTCTGCGTTATATGCAAAAAATTTCTTACAAAAAATTACTTATTTCTCTCGGTTCAATGGTCGTCATATTGCTATTAGTTATTGTTGGACCAATGCTTGCACAAAAAGGTGATAAGATTACATTAGCAGGTAAACTTGGTTCAGAACCATCCGTAATTACAAATATGTATAAGATTTTAATTGAAGATGAAACAGATAACACAGTTGAAGTTAAAGATGGTATGGGGAAAACCACATTCCTTTTCAACGCATTGAAATCTGATGATATCGATGGTTATCTAGAATTTACAGGAACTGTGCTTGGAGAATTAACGAAAGAAGATTTAAAATCTAAGCAAGAAGATAAAGTATATAATCAAGCTAAATCGAGTTTAGAAGATAAATATGATATAACAATGTTGAAGCCAATGAAATACAATAATACTTATTCATTAGCGGTAAAAAAAGATTTTGCAGAAAAACATGACCTCAAAACAATAGGTGATTTGAATAAAGTGAGCGATCAGATTAAACCTGGTTTTACGTTAGAGTTTAACGACCGTAGTGATGGCTATCCAGCAGTTAAAAAAGCATATGATTTAAATGTTGGTAAAGCGAAGACAATGGAACCAAAATTAAGATATCAAGCAGTTGAAAGCGGCGATATTAATTTAATAGACGCATATTCAACTGATGCTGAGTTAAAGCAATATGATATGGTTATACTAGAGGATGATAAAAAAGTATTCCCTCCATATCAAGGCGCTCCAATGTTTAAAACGTCGTATTTAGAATCTCATCCTGAAATAAAAGCACCACTGAATAAACTGGAAGATAAAATTTCTGATGAAGATATGCAACAAATGAATTATGAAGTTACAGTAAAAAAACAAGATCCATATCAGGTAGCGAAAAATTATCTAGAAAAACATGATTTAGTGGATTAACTCATAGATATATACAAGTTCAATGAAACCTTTATTAGCTAGAAAATAAGCGGGTTCATTTGAACTTGTATTTATTTTTGGTGTACAACTCTGGTTTTATAAATAAAGGCGCATTGATTTTCAATAGGCATAAGGTTTATAATAGTTACTAAGTTTTGAAATTTCTGTAAATTTAAGGAGGCCCGAACTAACAATGAAAAAACAAATTGAACAATTATCAGCATACCAACCAGGCTTATCACCTAGAGCATTAAAAGAACAATACGGGATTGAAGGTGAGTTGTATAAATTAGCCTCTAACGAAAACTTGTATGGACCATCTCCAAAAGTAAAAGAAGCAATTAAAAATCATTTAGATGAATTGCAATTTTACCCTGAAACGGGTTCTCCGTTAATTAAAGAAGCAATAAGTAAGCATTTAAACGTTGATCCTGCACGTATTTTATTTGGCGCAGGGCTAGATGAAGTTATATTGATGATTTCGCGTGCTGTGCTAACAGCAGGGGATAAAATCGTCACAAGTGAGATGACTTTTGGCCAATATTATCATAATGCAATTGTAGAATCGGCAGACGTTGTGCAAGTACCTTTAAAAGAAGGCGGATTTGATTTAGAAGGTATCTTATCCGAAGTTGACGATAATACCAAATTAGTATGGCTATGTAATCCGAACAACCCTACTGGTACATATTTTACACATAATGAATTAAAAAGTTTCTTAGAACGTGTGCCAAGTCATATTCCAGTAATTATTGATGAGGCTTATGTCGAATTCGTAACGGCTGAAGATTTTCCTAATTCATTAGCATTACAAGAAGCATTCTCGAATGCCTTCTTACTTAGAACTTTCTCTAAAGCATATGGCTTAGCAGGTATGCGTATCGGTTATGTTGTTGCTGCCCAAGAAGCTATTGAGAAATGGAATATCATTCGTCCACCATTTAACGTAGGGCGTCTATCAGAACATGCTGCACTAGCAGCATTGGCAGACCAAGATTATTTAACTTCTATTCGTGAAAAAAATGCACGAGAAAGAACTAAATTTTTTAATTTAGTGAAAAGTGATCGATTAAACCCAAGTCAAACGAATTTCATTTTTGTGCATACATCTAAGCCACACGAATTATATGAAGCATTATTAAAAGTAGGATGTATTACAAGAGAATTTCCTAACGGTGTTAGAATTACAATAGGATTCCCAGAACAAAATGATAAAATGATTGAAGTTTTAAATAACTTTAATCTATAAAACTTTAAATATAAAAATAAAACGCTCAACGAACTCAAATATATTAACGCCATAGTATAGATATATAATTGCTGTAAGATTATATGAGAAAGCTATATATAAATTTGGTTTAGTTGAGCGTTTTTTGCTATACTGTTAGTGATTCATAGCGCAATAATGTGATAGGATACAAGATTAGCACATTAGAATAATTGAGGAATGAGATTTTAAAAGGGAGTAGAGTATTAGATGACAAGAAAATCAATTGCTATTGATATGGATGAAGTGCTTGCTGATACAGTAGGCGCACTTATTGAAGATGTAAATAAACGTACAGATTTGGGAATTACGTATGACATGTTAGATGGCAAGAAATTAAGACACGCAATGCCAGAACATGATGGCTTACTACATGAAATTTTACGCGAGCCAGGTTTTTTCAAAAAATTAAAAGTAATGGCACATTCGCAAAAAGTAGTTAAAAAACTTACTGAACATTACGATGTATTTATTGCTACTGCTGCGATGGATGTCCCGACTTCATTTCATGACAAGTATGCATGGTTAAGAGAATATTTTCCGTTTTTAGACCCACAGCATTTTGTATTTTGCGGTCGCAAAGATATCGTTAATGCAGATTATTTAATCGATGACAATCCGCGCCAACTCGCGATATTTACTGGTAAATCAATCATGTACACAGCTTCACATAACGTGAATGATGACAGGTTTACACGGGTGAATAATTGGTATGATGTGGAGCAATATTTCTTAGGCGATAGCGAATATAACATTTAAGATAGACAAGATAAAAAGTAGTTATAAATCATTATCTAGAAATAGAAGTTTTTTATAACCAGTCAAATAGATATCAGTTAAACAGAAATTTAACTTTTTATAAGATATTTATTATCTAACTCAAACAAAGAGCGATGAAACAATCTGTAATGTAGATGTTTTTATCGCTCTTGTTAATGTGATAATAAGTTTAATCATCATATTGTTCTTTTTTATTAGCAGGCAAGGTTAAAATTTTAATTGCGTTAGGTATTATTTCAATATTAATGGGCGTTTTCAATGCAATTTCTCCATCGATATCGACCTTTATTTGAGGTTCAGTTTCTATGGATATCTTTTTAGATAAGAGATGTTGAATACCGTCTGTCATATGATTCCAATTCATGCTGTCTCTTTGTTTAAATATATCACTTAGGACGCTTGAACTATGTTCTTCAAAAATAAATAAATTTAAATACCCATCATTAGGAGAAAGGTCTGTTAAAGGTATGCGACTGCCACCTATGAATAAGCCATTTGCAACGACAAGCATCGCTGTATTACCATCAATGACTGTATCATCTACTGTCAATTTGTAGTCAAAGTGTTCTGGGTTAAGCAATGTTTTAACAGTAGAACTTACATAACTCAATTTACCAAAGAGATCTTTGTTACCGTTTTGAACATTTTCAGCATTTTGCACAATGAGTCCCAATCCCGCAAAGTTTAATGCGTATTGGTCATTAATTTTCATAACATCGTAGGATTGCAACTCTGATTGGATAAGTTGTTGGCTAGCGGTTTTATGACGTGGGCTTATGTTTAACGTTTTAACAAAGTCATTAAATGTACCACCAGGGATAATACCGATAGGGACATCCAATTCATGTTGCATGATGCCGTTTACTAATTCATTTATTGTCCCGTCTCCACCTAGAATAAAGATAATATCAACATCATCACTGTAACTTTGGTTTTTAATCTTTTGACAATATTGAATAATATCTCCTTCATTTTCACTTAATTGTATAGAAAGATGTTTGCAAAATGTAGTTAACGACGTTGCAACATCTCCTAATCCTCTATAAATATCTTTAATACCGCTTTGTTCATGATAAAATAAGACACCGTGTTTGAATTTATTACTTTCCAATTGAGTCACCATATTCCTTTGAATTTTGTTTTCTCCTAAACTTTACCCCAAATTTACTAGATGTAAATATAAAAAGAAGGAGCAGGTCAAAAATCATTTTAGGAAAAAGTGATTTTTGTACCGCTCCCTCGAACTTATTATTTAATGCCACGCATGCCTTTTACAATTTTTGGTACAAAAGCTAAAATAATTAAGCTGACTACGATTGCGATGCAACCTAAGAGTAAGAAATAGTTTTTGTAACCAAGGGGATCAATTAATTTAACTAAAGTTCCGTTAATTGCTTGAGCACAAGCATTAGTTAATAACCATAAGCTCATCATTTGTGTGTTGAAAGCTTTTGGTGCAAGTTTTACTGCTGCACTGTTACCAGTTGGTGATAAACATAGCTCACCAATGACACAAATGATATAAGATAAAATAACCCAGTTAACGCTGATCGATGCACCGCCTGAAGCATGACCGATAGAGCCAATCATTATGTAAGAAGCGCCGGCTAACAGTGCACCTAAAACAAATTTTGTTGCAAGACTTGGTTGGCGTCGAGCCATTTTAGCCCATATGAGTGAAACAACTGGCGCGAGCAACACGATAAATAATGGGTTAATGGATTGGAAAAGTGCAGGACCAAAGTCTGCTGTCCATCCAAATATATTTAATTTCATATCACTGCTTTCAAAAGCAAATAAGTTAAGTACGTTAGCGCCTTGTTCTTGAATTGACCAGAATACAACACCAAGAATAAATAAAGGTATAAACGCAATAACTCTTGAACGCTCGTCATCAGTTACTTCTTTGCTTCGAATCATAATTGTGAAATAAATGATAGGTAACGCTACACCTAGTATAAGTACAGTTGTACTGACTAAGCTAAATGACAGTGTACCTGTTAATCCAGTAATTAATACCACCACTGCTATAATAACGATGATAGCGGCAAATAAAAGTCCATATTTCTTTTTCTCACTTTTGCTTAATGGATTTGATGGTTTTGTACCGATTGGCCCAATATTTTTTTTGTTAAAAAACATATACCAAACAAGTCCAAGTGCCATACCAATTGCAGCGATTAAGAAACCACCATGGAAATTACCAGTTTGCACGAATTGATCTAAGATAATTGGTGAAATTAATGCACCTAAGTTCACTGACATATAGAATATAACAAATCCAGCATCGATACGTGTATCTCTATCTGGATACAATCTGCCAACAATATTGGAAATACTTGGTTTCATTAAACCAGAACCTACGATAATGAAGAACATAGAAATAAATAATCCAGCAATATCTAAAGGTAAGCTTAAGAAAATATGACCGATAATAATGAGCACACCACCATAAAACGTTGCAGCACGTGTACCAGTAATCCTATCGGAAATCCATCCGCCAAGCACAGATGTCATATAAATTAACGCACCATATACAGCCATAATAGACTGAGCAGTGCCTTTGTCCATACCTAATCCGCCATCTTTAATAGCGAAATACATATAGAAAATAAGTAGGGCACGCATACCGTAGTAGCTGAACCTCTCCCAAAATTCAACAAAGAATAAAACGCCTAGCCCTTTAGGGTGTCCAAAAAATCCTTTCTGTGGAATAGATTGAACAGCTTGTTCATGGGCTTTATCTTGATTTTGCATAAGCAACATTCCCCGTCCTTTCTTGCTCCCAATAAGAATGTATAAAAATGATTTTACGCTTAATCAAATTAAATTGCAATAATATTCTCAAAACAACAATATTCAAAATATTCAGTTATTTATGTAGGGAATATAATAATAAATTTATATTCATATAAATTAAAGTTATTAAATAGTATAGTTACAAAAAAATAGGCAAAGCAAAAATGATTTTTTTGCTTTGCCTATTATTGAAGCTTGAATTGAAATTTATGATATAACGCTATATTCAATTTGACGCCACACTTTATATACCAATAATTAGTAAACACCTTTCATTGCGCGTTTTACTATTGGAGAAATGAACAACAGAATAACACCAATGACTACGGCAACTAAACCTGAGTACATAAAGTAATCACTTTGATTTATTTTTGTGTATACAACAACAAGTTGAGCGTTAAGGCCTTGAGCTGTGGCATTACTTAACATCCATAAGCTCATCATACGTGCAGTAAAAGTGAGTGGTGCAAGTTTCGTAGTAGTTGATAAACCGACAGGTGATATGCATAATTCGCCGATGGTAATTAATAAGAAACTTAATACGAGCCATAATGGATTGACTAACTCGTTACCCGTTGCCAACGGGATTATCATGATTAAATATGAAAAACCAGCGATAATAGCACCGTAAGCAAATTTATGAACTGTAGGTGGGTTACGTTTACCTAACTTCATCCATAATGTTGCAAACACTGGTGCTAATAGCACAATAAAAATTGGGTTTAATGATTGCGCCCATGAAGCTGGTATTGAAAAATCAATTAATCCATTGGTTAACACTGACATTTCTAATTGTGTTTTTTTATCAGCAAATGTTGCAAGTATCGTCGCTCCTTGTTCTTGAATCATCCAAAATGCAACAGATGTAATATATAATGGTACATAGCTGTATACACGAGAACGTTCATCTTTCGTAACATCTTTACTCACAATCATATTGATAAATATGTATATCGGTAACACAATCCCTAAAATTGTGATTAAGAAGCTAAAGTTACCTAATGTAAGTGCGTCGTTTAAATGTAGTATAAATAAATAGATTAAAAACAATACGATGACCACAGTAGTAATTAAGGTGAATTTTTTGATTTCTGGTTTAGTTAACGGTTTTGGTACATTACGACCTGCAAGACCTAGATATTTTTTACGTTTTAATGCGTAAACTACTAACCCACAGAACATACCAATGGCTGCTGCTAAAAAACCAGCATGGAAACTGATTCTAGTTTGTAAATAGCCTGTGATTAATGGCGCAAATAGACTACCAAAGTTGATCCCCATATAAAATAAAGTGAACGCTGCGTCTCTTCTAACATCATTTCGTTCATACAATTCTCCGACAGTTGTTGAAATATTTGGTTTTAGTAATCCGGTGCCGGCAATAATTACGCCTAAAGCGATAAGTACAACTGTTAAATTATTCGGTAATGACAGTAAAATATGGCCAATCATGATGAGGAATCCACCGTAGAAGACCGCATTTTGGGTACCAGTAATTCGGTCTGCAATCCAACCCCCGATAATGCCTGACATATAAATTAACGTACCGTATATTGCAACAATTTGCATGGCAACGCTTTGTGGTAACGCAAAACCGCCATCTGCTACTGTGTAATATAAGTAGTAAATTAAAATGGCCTTCATACCATAGTAACTGAATCTCTCCCAAAATTCAGTGAAGAATAAAGTGCTTAGCCCTTTTGGATGCCCGAAGAAACCTTTGTTTGGAATATCTTTCATAATTTCTTCGTGCGTATAATTAGTTTTCTTCATAATTTCCCTCCCCTTTAACGATTGGATACATTCTATACTGTATTTATTCAAATAACAAGTATAATATGAAATAAATTAAAATATATTCAAGGAATTCGATAGTTAAATGAACTGAGATGAAAAAAATAAGCCGAGACGTAAATCATAATGTCTCGGCCATAAATATTGTATAGTCAGTAGATGACTAAAATTAAAATGTAAACTATCTTTTCTAAAAACTATTTTTAACGTACTATTTTTTACTCAAGAGTCTTGGTTCTTGGATTCCTGATTCCTGAGCTAGTAGTGTTTATGCATGAGCCTAAGCGTGTGTAAGGGCATAACTTAACTTTCTGTTTTTAGCCACCTCTGCCGCGATAATCTCTCGAAACTAATTTAAAATATGAGTTCAATTTTGTTTACTTATTCATATTATTTTAACGGTTATCTATTTTCTCTGGGTAAAGATCGTGATTCATCAAACGATGTTCAGCCATTTTTTCGTATTTAGAGTCAGGACGACCATAGTTTGTATAAGGATCAATAGAGATGCCACCGCGAGGGGTGAATTTACCCCAAACTTCAATATAATGCGGATCCATTAACTCGATAAGGTCATTCATAATAATATTCATACAATCTTCATGAAAGTCACCATGATTTCTGAAGCTAAATAAATATAATTTTAAAGATTTAGATTCTACCATTTTAACGTTTGGTATATAAGAAATATAAATTGTAGCAAAATCGGGTTGACCTGTAATAGGGCATAAAGATGTAAATTCAGGGCAATTAAATTTAACAAAATAATCACGGCCTTGATGCTTGTTATCGAAAGACTCTAAAACATCTGGGCGATAATCGAAATCATATTTATTGTTTTGGTTTCCTAGTAAAGTAATATCAGTTAAATCTTCTTGATTGCGTCCTTCAGACATAATACGCGCTCCTTTAATATTTAGATTTTTGTTCTTTTTTTTGAATTGTTAATGGTTGACGTCTTGCTTTTTCAAACATGTAATAACTTGCACCTATGATAATAGCGTAACCTAGAATGGCATAGAAATCTGGAGATTCTCCGAATAAAATAAAGCCAAATAATGCTGTGAAGATAATAGACGCATACGAAAATATTGAAATATCTTTAGCTGGCGCGAAACTATATGCTAAGGTAATACCAATTTGGCCAGCTGCCGCCGCTAGTCCAGCGCCTATCAAATAAATGACTTGCATAGTAGACATTGGTTCGAATGTGAACATTGTAAATGGAATGAGCACTATAATAGAAAAGAATGAAAAGTAAAATACAATTGTATAAGGTGCTTCTCTATTACTTAATGCGCGAACACACGTATAAGCACTTGCAGCAAAAATACCTGAGAATAACCCACCAATAGCTGGTATCATTGATGAAGAAAATTCTGGTTTTACAACGAATAACATACCAAAAATGGCTACAATCATTGCAATAAATTGATAGTTTCGAACTTTTTCATTTAAGAAAATTAAACTAAGTAGAATAGTCCAAAAAGGATTTAATTTCATTAAAGTATCTGCATCACTTAAAATCATATGGTCAATTGCATATATATTTAATAGTACGCCAATTAATCCTAGTGCAGAACGAGAAATTAATAATGGTTGGCTACTTAATTTACCAAAAAGCGGTTGTTTGTATTTAAAAATAAAATATAAAGGTATAAACATTGCAACTAAATTTCTAGCCAATGACTTCTGAAAGACAGGGAGATCTCCAGCTAATCTAAAAAAAACAGACATAAAGCTAAAGCCAATTGCAGAAATTAGAATAGCAATAATACCTTTCATTTTTGGATTCACATATATCGCCTCAATTTTAATAATTTAACGTATCTATATTAGCATAGTTAATTAGATTATGTATATATGCTTGAAACGAGAGAAAAAATATAATACGCTACTAATACGAACAAACGTTCTTTTTGTTGAGGTTGAAATGAGAAAAAAGCTCGAAGCTATTTAAAAGTATCATCAATTAAAAAATAAAATATATAAAACGCAATATACCACATTGAATGGATCAACGTGCGTACATCAAGGGCTACAGAAGAATTGAAAAAAGCAAGCATTGTGACTCTAAAAATGATAAAAAAATTTTTGAACAATGAAAAAATGATTTTAAGGTTGAATTGGTGCCATTTTCATTCTCTTTTCATCATTTTGTCATAAATTAAAGGCTTTTAATCAGTCGATGAGTTATGTATAATGAAACACATAATATAGTATTACTGTTAGAGACGAAACACTATATATTGTGTTTCAATAGACAGTCAATTTATTTATAATAAATCAAATTTAAAGTAAAATCACACAGTTTTAGGCTTTGAATAATGACAAATAAGGCATTAATACTTAAATGTTGAGTTTTTACATACCTACTTAATAGAATTAAAAGTTACTATATATAGTGGTTACTTCAATCATTTAAAACATATTAATATTATACCTCGAAAGCCTTTCGATTTTCCATTTTACATATGTCTATTTAGAAAGAAGGTGATCCAATGAAAGTGGTATATTTTTCATTTTCCGGCAACGTGCGTAGATTTATTAAACGAACTGAACTAACTGACGTTATGGAACTCACGCAGAATAATTGTTCTGAGAGAATAGAGGAGCCATTCGTTTTGGTCACTGGAACAATAGGATTTGGTGAAGTGCCCCAACCAGTTCAATCATTTTTAGATGTAAATGAAGATTTATTAAAAGCTGTTGCAGCAAGCGGAAATCGTAACTGGGGACAAAATTTCGCGAAAGCTGGACGATCTATTTCGGAACGCTATCAAGTTCCATTGCTATTGAAGTTTGAAGTACAAGGTACAGCAAATGATGTAAATGAATTTAAAGAGAAGGTGGGTAATTTCAATGAAGATTATGGACGAGAAGAAATACAATCATATTGAATTAAATAATGAGGTTACAAAGCGTAAAGAGAATGGTTTCTTTAATTTAGAAAAAGATCAAGAAGCGTTAGCAGTTTATTTAGAAGAAATTCAAGATAAAACGATTTATTTTGATAGTGAAATTGAACGCCTTCGTTATCTTGTAGATAATGACTTTTATTTTGATGTTTTCGAAAAATACGCTGAAGCAGATTTGGTGGAAATTACAGATTATGCTAAAAGTATTCCGTTTCGTTTTGCAAGCTATATGTCAGCTAGTAAATTCTTTAAAGATTATGCATTAAGAACAAATGACAAATCTCAATTCTTAGAAGATTACAAGCAACATGTTGTCATTGTCGCGCTTTATTTAGCAAATGGACATAAACCTACAGCTAGACAACTTATTTCAGCTATGATTGAACAACGTTATCAACCAGCAACACCTACATTTTTAAATGCTGGTCGTGCGCGTCGTGGTGAACTCGTATCATGTTTCTTATTGGAAGTAGATGATAGTTTAAATTCAATTAACTTTATCGATTCCACAGCTAAACAATTGAGTAAAATTGGTGGCGGCGTTGCGATTAACTTATCTAAATTACGTGCAAGAGGTGAAGCGATTAAAGGCATTAAAGGCGTAGCCAAAGGTGTCTTACCAGTTGCAAAATCTCTTGAAGGCGGCTTTAGTTATGCAGATCAATTAGGCCAACGTCCCGGTGCGGGTGCTGTATATTTAAATATCTTCCACTACGATGTTGAAGAATTTTTAGATACTAAAAAAGTGAACGCAGATGAAGACTTACGTTTATCAACGATTTCTACTGGATTAATCGTACCTTCAAAATTCTTTGACTTAGCTAAAGAAGGTAAAGATTTTCATATGTTCGCGCCGCATACAGTTTACAATGAGTACGGTGTTACACTAGATGATATTAATTTAGATGAATATTATGATGATTTAGTTGCTAATCCAAATGTTGATAAAAAGAAAAAAGATGCTCGTGAAATGTTAAATATGATTGCTCAAACACAACTACAATCTGGGTATCCATATTTAATGTTTAAAGACAATGCTAATAAAGTGCACCCAAACTCTAATATTGGTCAAATTAAAATGAGCAACTTATGTACTGAAATTTTCCAATTACAAGAAACTTCTATCATTAATGACTATGGTATGGAAGATGAAATTAAACGTGATATTTCATGTAACTTAGGTTCTTTAAATATTGTTAACGTTATGGAATCAGGGAAGTTTAAAGACTCAGTGCATACAGGCATGGACGCGTTGACTGTAGTGAGTGACGAAGCTGATATACAAAATGCGCCGGGCGTTAGAAAAGCCAATAGTGAGCTTCATTCAGTCGGCTTAGGTGTTATGAACTTACATGGCTATCTTGCTAAAAACAAAATTGGCTATGAGTCGGAAGAAGCTAAAGATTTTGCTAATATATTCTTTATGATGATGAATTACTATTCACTTGAAAGATCAATGCAAATAGCAAAAGAAAGACAGGAAACGTTTAAAGACTTTGATAAGTCAGATTATGCAAATGGAAAATATTTCGAATTTTATACTTCGCAATCATTTGAACCGAAATACGAAAAAGTACGTAAATTATTTGATGGTTTAGAAATCCCAACGCCTGAAGATTGGAAAGCATTGCAAAAAGAAGTTGAAACTCACGGTTTATTCCATGCTTATCGTTTAGCGATTGCACCGACTCAAAGTATTTCATATGTGCAAAATGCTACAAGCTCTGTTATGCCTATTGTAGACCAAATTGAACGTCGTACTTATGGCAATGCGGAAACATTTTATCCGATGCCATTCCTATCACCAGAAACAATGTGGTACTATAAATCAGCATTTAACACTGATCAAATGAAGCTAATTGATTTAATTGCAACGATTCAAACACATGTGGATCAAGGCATTTCTACAATTCTTTATGTTAATTCAGAAATATCTACACGTGAATTATCTAGATTATACGTTTATGCGCATCATAAAGGATTGAAATCTTTATATTACACTAGAAATAAATTATTAAGTGTTGAAGAATGTACGAGCTGTTCAATATAAAATGTAACTTTTGTATTAATGATAACGAGCGTTGATAAGAATGGAAATAGCATATGCTTTAAGTAGGTAAAGTTAAAGTGTATTAAGAGAATGAATTTCAAAGTAATATATACCGAGTTTTTCGAAATTTATTCTTTTTGCAAAGGGGAGGAAATCTAGATTTAAATCTAGATTTCTGCCCCGTTTTCTGTAAGTCACTTATTAATTAAATATTTACTAGATAGGGGAATTATCTAAATGAAAGCAGTCAATTGGAATACTCAAGAAGATATGACAAATATGTTTTGGCGACAAAATATTTCACAAATGTGGGTAGAAACTGAGTTTAAAGTATCAAAGGATATTGCAAGTTGGAAGACATTATCTGATGAAGAAAAAAATGCATTCAAAAAAGCATTAGCTGGTTTAACTGGTTTAGACACACATCAAGCAGATGATGGTATGCCTTTAATCATGTTACATACAACAGATTTACGTAAAAAGGCTGTGTATTCTTTTATGGCAATGATGGAACAAATTCATGCTAAAAGTTATTCTCATATTTTTACTACATTATTACCATCTAGCGAAACTAATTATTTATTAGATAAATGGGTGTTAGAAGAACCACACTTGAAATTTAAATCAGATAAAATTGTAAATAACTATCATAAACTTTGGGGCAAAGAAGCCTCAATTTATGATCAATACATCGCTCGTGTATCAAGTGTTTTTCTAGAAACATTTTTATTCTATTCTGGTTTCTATTATCCATTATATTTAGCTGGACAAGGAAAAATGACGACGTCAGGAGAAATCATTCGTAAAATTTTATTAGATGAATCTATTCATGGTGTGTTTACTGGTATGGATGCACAAAGTTTACGTAATGAATTATCTGAAAGTGAAAAACAACAAGCTGATCAAGAAATGTACAAACTACTAGATGAATTATATAAAAACGAAGTTTCTTATACTCAGTCGTTATATGATGATATTGGTTTAACTGAAGATGTGCTGAATTATGTGAGATATAATGGTAATAAAGCACTATCTAACCTTGGATTTGATCCGTATTTTGAAGAAAAAGAATTTAACCCAATTATCGAAAATGCTTTAGATACATCCACAAAAAACCATGATTTCTTCTCTGTTAAAGGCGATGGATATACTTTAGCGCTAAATGTTGAAGCACTACAAGACGAAGATTTCATATTTGAAGATTAAGTGAAAGTCACATAAATATAATTATAATAATTAAAAAACCCATCCTTTCTATTGGCTATTAATAGATTGGATGGGTTTTTATTGCAGATTATTCATTTATTAAGCTAATTATTTGTACAAACTCAGTAGTAGCTATTGAATTTACATATAAAGATGATAAAATTTAATTATAAACGTTGATAATGATTATCATCGCCAATGAAATATAAAAGTTTATGAAAGGATTATATACTCACTATGAAATTTTTATTAAATGGTGTGGTCTTATCTATTATTTTATTCATCTTAACTATCCTTTCTTTATTTATCGGTGTAAGTAAGGTGTCGATTACTGATATTTTTCATTTATCCCAAGAGCAAATTAATATCATTGTATCTAGTAGAATACCTAGAACAGTTAGTATATTAATTTCAGGAAGCACTTTGGCACTTTCGGGTCTCATTATGCAACAGATGATGCAAAATAAATTTGTAAGTCCTACGACTGCAGGAACGACCGAATGGGCTAAGTTAGGCATATTGATATCAATGATTTTTTTTCCACAAGAAAATATTATCATTAAATTAATATTCGCTGTGATCTTAAGTATTGGTGGAACATTTATATTTGTGAAATTAGTTCAATATATACGTTTTACAGATGTTATTTTTATTCCGTTATTAGGTATTATGCTCGGTGGTATTGTGTCTAGTTTTTCAACATTTACAGCGTTAAAAACCAATACAGTTCAAAGTATTGGAAACTGGTTAAATGGCAATTTTGCAATCATCACCAGTGGAAGATATGAAATATTATACTTAAGCATCCCATTACTAATTCTTACATACATATTTGCCAATCATTTTACAATTGCTGGCATGGGGAAAGATTTTAGCAATAATTTAGGGGTTAATTATGAAAAAATAATTAATATTGGTTTATTTATCACAGCAACGATTACTGCGTTAGTAGTTGTTACTGTTGGAACTTTACCTTTCTTAGGATTAATAGTTCCGAATATTGTGTCAATTTTTAGAGGAGACCACTTGAAAAACGCATTGCCTCATACGGCCATGTTAGGCGCTGTTTTTGTTATGTTTTCAGATATAATCGGCAGAATTATAGTATATCCGTACGAAATTAACATCGGATTAACGATAGGTGTATTTGGCACTATTATTTTCTTGATTTTGCTGATGAAAGGACGACATGATTATGCAAATTAGCGCTAAGACAAAATTATTTATTTTAATAGCAATAACGCTGTTAGCAGCTGGACTCTATCTTGTTATAGGTATTGATTTTGATATTTTCCAATATCAATTTTCTAGTCGATTAAGAAAACTTATTCTTATGGTGTTAGTTGGAGGGGCAATAGCTGCATCAGTAGTTATCTTTCAAGCAATTACCAATAACCGACTGTTAACGCCTTCAATTATGGGGCTGGATGCAGTATATATGTTTGTTAAAGTTCTAATTGTTTTTGTATTTGGTGTTCAATCAGCTTTAGTAACTAACTTGTATTTGAGCTTTGCGATTACATTAATTGTTATGGTTGCTTTTTCATTATTATTATTCCAAGGCATTTTTAGAATAGGAAACGTATCAGTTTATTTTATTTTGCTAGTCGGTGTCATTCTAGGTACTTTCTTTAGAAGCATTACTGGATTTTTAGAGCTTATCATTAACCCAGAAGATTTTCTAGCAGTCCAAAGTGCTATGTTTGCAAACTTTGATGCTTCTAATAGTAAATTAGTAACATTATGCGGCATCATATTAATTATATTGGTGTTCATTACAGTGATAGCCATACCTTACCTAGATGTGCTTTTATTAGGTAAAGACCAGGCTATTAATTTGGGCATTTCTTATAAGCGGTTAACACGGCTATTGCTCATTCTTGTGGCAATATTAGTATCAATTTCTACTGCGCTTGTAGGGCCAATTACATTTTTAGGTTTATTAACAGTAAACTTAGCACATGAATTGATGAAAACGTATGAACATAAATATATACTGCCTGCAACAATTTGTATTAGTTGGTTAAGTTTATTTATTGCACAAGGTGTCGTAGAAAATTTATTCGAAGCAACAACGCAAGTAAGTATTATTATTGATTTAGTAGGTGGTTCTTACTTTATCTATTTATTGATAAAAAGGAGACATGCAAATTGATTAGTGTACAAGGTCTTAATAAAACGATTCAAGATAAAGCGATTTTAAAAGAGATAAATGTTGATATAAATAAAGGTCGATTGACCTCTATAATTGGGCCTAATGGGGCTGGTAAGAGTACACTGCTCTCAGCTATTACGCGACTTATAGATTTTGAAGATGGTGGTATAGAAATAGAGAATAAATCTATTTCAGATTATAAAAGTAATGAATTAGCTAAAAAACTATCTATTTTAAAACAATCTAACCATACAGAATTGAATATTACGGTCGAACAATTAGTTAATTTTGGGCGTTTTCCATACTCAAAAGGACATTTAAAACAAGAGGATAAAGAACAAGTTGAATACGCGTTAGAATTGTTACAGCTTAAAGAAATCAGACATCGCTATTTAAAAACACTTTCTGGAGGCCAACGCCAACGTGCATATGTTGCGATGACCATAGCCCAAGATACTGATTATATATTGTTAGACGAACCGCTAAACAATTTAGATATGAAACATTCAGTTCAAATTATGCAGACGCTACGTCAACTTGCGAAGTCACTGAATAAAACTATTGTTGTAGTAATACATGACATTAACTTTGCCTCATGTTATTCAGACGATATCATTGCGCTCAAAGATGGCGAAGTCATTAAAGCGAGTACTAAGGATGATGTGATTCAATGCGACACATTGAGAGAATTATATGAAATGGAAGTCCAAATCGAACAAATTCGAGGCCAACGTATTTGTATTTATTTCGATGAATTAACAACAGACCAAGAATTATCGTTAGTAGAATCTGTATGATGTACAAATAGATATATTCATTGAAAGGAGTGATGCACCTGTAACGTTGTTTAACTTTTTAGGTGTATAAAAGGGACAAACCATTAGGATTTCAGGAGGAGTAAGCACATGAAAAAATTTGCTTTATTGTTAGTAGTAGGATTAATGTTTTTATTAGTAGCATGTAGTAATGGTGGATCAGATGATAAAAAATCATCAGATACTAAATCAGATAATGAAGATTCAAATAAAACTGTAAAAATTGAAAATAAATATCAAGCGAGTGGGGAAAAGCGTGACGGTAGTGACGCTAAAGAAGTTAAAGAAACAGTTGAAGTACCTACAAACCCTAAAAATGCAGTTGTATTTGACTATGGTACATTAGATACATTAAAAGAATTGGGTGTCGAAGATAAAGTTAAAGCAGTTCCTAAAGGTGAAGGAAATAAATCACTACCTGATTTCTTAAGTGATTTTAAAGACGAAAAATACTTAAACACTGGTAGCCTGAAAGAAGTTAATTTTGATAAAGTTGCAGAAGCTAAACCAGAAGTTATCTTCATATCTGGACGTACAGCAAATCAAAAAAATCTTGATGAATTTAAAAAAGCAGCTCCTGATGCAAAAGTAGTATACATGGGCGCTGACGATAAAGATGAAGTGAAATCATTAAAAGACAATGCTGAAAAATTAGGTAAAATTTATCAAAAAGAAGATAAAGTTAAATCTATAAATAAAAAATTAGATGACAAAATTTCAAGCATCAAAGATAAAACTAAAGACTTAAAAGACAAAAAAGCAATGTTCTTATTAGTTAATGAAGGTGAACTATCTACATTTGGATCTGGTGAACGTTTTGGTGCAATGATTTTTGATACAATGGGCTTCACAGCAGCTGATGACAATATCAAAAATAGTAAACATGGACAAAACGTGACAAACGAATATATTTCAGAGAAAAATCCAAATATTATCTTTGCTATGGACCGTGGACAAGCCATTGGTGGTAAGTCAACTGCTAAACAAGCGTTAAGTAACGATGTTATTCAAAACGTTGATGCAATTAAAAATGACAAAGTTTATGAATTAGATCCAAAACTTTGGTACTTTGCAAGTGGTTCAACGACTACAGCAATCAAACAAATTGACGAAGTAGAAAAAGCATTAGATAAAAAATAAAATAGACATTAAGTGGGGACTGTCTAAAGTATGACTTTTTAAAAGCAGCAGTGAAGAATCGATAAATATGATTTTTCACTGCTGCTTTTTTACGCATTAACAAGGGGGAGGATGAAGTTATAGCTGGCATATGTTCATAAAAATTCAAAATGGGCTCAAAATTAGCTTCTAAGTTGCATATAATATGCGTATGCGTTAACCAAGTCAGAAAAAGCATTTATATTAAATGTTTCATTATTCGTTCTCAATAATTAAGAGCATAAATACTTATTGGAAAATTTGATAGCTTTACTAACTTTCTAGTTGAGCAGTTCGATAATAAAATAATGTGAAAACTTGTATAATGAATTAAAATACGAGAAAGGTAGGATGTCAATGATTTTAGATAATGTAAACCCAAATGATTTGTTTCCAACAGAGAAGAAAGGGCCAAGCGTGTTAGGTACAATTGAATACTCAGTACAAGGTACTTCTGAATTTGAAGGGGCATTTATAGCTACCAATGAGCGAATTATTCTAAATGTGGATATGAATGGAGAATTTTATTATAGAAATATTGGATATGATGAAGTAGAAAATATTACATATGAAGATGGCCAAATTCATTTCACATTTAATATCGGTCTTATGCCAATGAAAGCGATACAAAAGGGCGATGCTGAGGCGTTCGTACAATATGTTAATGATAAAATAGAATAGATATTTGACTAGAATATCTGAGGCAAATTAAATCGTTTATGCAACATTTAAAGCCAAATGTTTAAAGTTTAAAATAAATAAAAAAGCGCAGACAGAAACCTAATTTTTAAATTGGGTCTTGTTGCGCTATTATTAAAAGGTAACGAGTAACAGAATACAAAAGCCCAAGTGCTTGATTGTATACAAATTACTAATTGTATCTGACGATAGCATGGGCACACCTGGGGCATTCATTTGTGTTCCAGATTTTTTATTTTGTCATTATTTATATTTCAAAATAAGTACTGTAATGGTATTTACATCGATTATTGAAATGCGCATCACAGTTTGGGCACGCTTCAATAAGCATATATTCATTGATTGTCATCTCGTATTTGCATACACCACATAAAATAGCCTTCGTATCAAATTCATCAGCAGACCATCTTTTTATCGCGTGAGATACATCTTCATTATGACATTTGTAGCATGGATAATACTTATCACAGCACTTGAATTTGATAGCAATAATATCTAAAGGCGTGTGATAGTGTGTACAACGAGTTTCATTATCTATAGTCGCACCGTAAATTTTGGGTATCATTGACCTGCTCCTATCAATCTGTTGGATGTTCACCAATAATTCTTACTTCAGGGTGAAGTTCAACATCAAATTTTTCTTTAACTGTCTTTTGCACGTAGTGAATTAAATCTTCATAGTCAGTTGCTGTGCCCTTACCCACATTTACCATAAAGCCAGCATGTTTCTTTGATACTTCAACGCCACCTATACGATAGCCTTGTAAATTTGAATCTTGTATCAATTTCCCAGCAAAGTGACCTGGTGGTCGTTGGAAGACACTGCCACAAGATGGGTATTCTAAAGGTTGTTTAGATTCTCTTCTTTCCGTTAAATCGTCCATTTTTGCTTGAATCTCTTTTTTAACGCCAGGCGCTAACGTAAATGCAGCTTCTAATACCACTAAGTGCGCTTTCTGAACGATACTATTTCGGTAATCTAATTCAAGTTCCTTATTGGTAAGTGTAATTAAATCACCTTTGTTATTAACACATAGTGCATAATCAATACAATCCTTGACTTCGCCGCCATATGCGCCTGCGTTCATAAATACAGCGCCGCCTATAGAGCCTGGAATACCACATGCAAACTCTAAACCAGTGAGCGCATAATCGCGTGCAGTACGGGATACGTCAATAATCGCAGCGCCACTACCTGAGATAATCGCATCGTCAGATACATCGATATAATCTAGCTGAAGCAAACTAATTACAATACCTCTGATGCCACCTTCACGTATAATGATATTTGATCCATTGCCTAAATAAGTAATAGGAATATCATTTGTGTATGCAAAGTGAACTATGGCTTGAACATGTTCATTTTGAGTTGGAGATAAATAATAGTCAGCTTGTCCTCCTGTTTCTGTGTATGTATAACGTTTTAGAGGTTCATCTACTTTTATAATTTCTTTTGGGACAATCGATTCTAATTCTTTTAAGATGTCATCTTTATGCAATTATAGAACATCCTTTCCTGTTGAATTCATTTATATATTATACCAATGATTTACCATATTTGTTAAATAGTATAAAGGATAATTTGAAATATTTATTTTGAAAGTTAATAAGCTGACTTACGATTTAAGTTATAAATAATTATTTTTGGTTTCTAGGTCATTCATTGTTTAGCTGCCGTAACAATTGGTTAAAAAGCGCTTGTTTTGATTTTTATAAATACGTATTTGTAATACATCATTGGCTAAAGAATATTTTTGTTCACCAAAATGTGTTGCTAAAGATGGGTTGGCTTATAGAAAATCATTTGTTTTTAAATAATCATCATAAAGATTTGAGTGTTTTTGAATAATATGTAACCGTACGGTTTGTTTTAAGTCAATTAAATTATTAAATTTAGCCATGATTACTTTTTTATTATATGGATGATGTAGCCTATAAAACCCTTCATAAATCAAGCGTTTTTCACCTAAAGAAGTAATGTCATGTAAATGATTGACACCGGCTAAAATATCTAAAATAGGCTCTGTTGGATAATTGAAATGGCTCGTCTCACCTATGTGATGCGTTGATCGGATTGGCGTATCTAACAGATTAAATAACTTATGGCTTAGCGCCTCATATTGTTTTATAAAATTTTGCTGAACATCGTCTTTGATAAAAGGTTGAACGTCAGAATGCATTGAATTAAAACACTCCTTTAAATATGAATATTTAATTGTTAAACTGTAAATTCTGAAATAATATATCATATATTATTTTCAAGTCAAATAAGTTTCTGTATAATACAAAATGATAAGGAGTGCAGAAATGAAAAAAATAATATGCTTTATTTTATTAGTGTGTGTTTCTGTAGTACTTGTAGCTTGCGGACGCGAAGGTGCAAATGAATTTAAAGATTTTGATAGCACGCTAAGCGATGTGAATAACAAAGAAAAAGCGTTCAATAAAACAATGGATTCAATTGATTTGAGCTATATCGATGATTTAAGTAAAACAGATATGACGGATAAAAACAAAAAAGAATTCAATCAATTACAAAACAAGTTAAATAGCAAGTTAATGCCTAAACTTGAGGCTTATGATAAAGCTGCTAAAAAGTTACCAGCAGAATCAGAAGAAACTAAAGAATTAAAAGCTGAATACTTAGAAGCGGTTAAAAAGAAAAAAGACGCAATTAATGAAGTTAAAAACTTTGTAGATTTATATAATCAATCAGTTAAAGCGAATGAAGATATATTAGATTATACAAAACTCTTTGAGAAAAACAGATCACAAGTAGAAGATAATATGGAAAAAGCTAATAATGCTGGTGAAAATGTAAAAGATTTTAAACATAAATTAGAACAGAATAATAGAGATTTGAAACTTACTGCAGAAAAACAATCCAATATGATGGATGCTAAAGCAGAAAAGAAAACAATAGAGACACAAATTATGCCGCTCATAAATAAACAAATTAAAGATTTAAACAAGGCAGAGATTACAGATGGCTATGTCAACGATGCACGTAAAAATACGATTGAAATGTACTATAGTCTACAAAATTATTATGAAACTAGAGAAGAGACAATTGAAATTGGTGAATCATTGGCTAAAATCGACATCAATAAATTACCTCAAGAAAGCAAAGATTTGGAGCCATATGATAAGAAGTTTAATGAGAAATATGCCGATATAAAAGATAAATATCAAAAATAAATGATCTAGTTAAGTCATAAGATTTAGAATAAACTGTTAACAATAAAAAGGTATTTGTGTATAATTGGAAACAATGATATGTGAATATCGTTGGAATTTCACACTTTTAGAAACGATATGGTGTGTTAAATATTTTTAGAGGTGAATAGAATGGCTATAAAGCTGAGTTCGATTGACCAGTTTGAGCAAGTTTTAAAAGAAAATAATTATGTGTTTGTGTTGAAACATAGTGAAACATGCCCGATTTCAGCAAACGCGATGGATCAATTCAACAAATTTTTATATGAAAGAGATATGGATGGCTATTATTTAATTGTACAACAAGAAAGAGATTTATCAGATTACATTGAAGAAAAAACAAAAGTGAAGCATGAATCGCCACAAGCATTTTATTTTGTGAAGGGACAAGCGATTTGGAATGCTGATCACGATCATATTAATGTCAAATCTTTAGCAGATGCTGAAGAATAAAAAATAAATACGTTAAAATGAAACGCTTGTTGGACTCTAATTAACATTGAGAAGTTTAACAAGCGTTTCTTATAATGTGAAAAAAAGTCTTAGGACATGTATAATAAGTAGTTGAATTAGTAAAAAAGTTTAGGAACAGTGCGTTCAATTTTATATATGATTATTTTACTAAATAAACATGTAATATATCATATACACTCGCTATGCCTAAAACCATACTAGAAATCGTGATGGTTTATAAGTTGTGTGGAGAATAGTTTGATAAAATCAATTGCATGTTTTGAGTAATTTTCATCATATCAACTACTGATATGGTGTGGTTTAGATGTTATCTCGAATCCCTACGATTAGAATAATGAGGTGCGTATTTTTTATAAAAAATGCACATGGATGAAAGAGAGTGTTTTCAAAAAAAGGCTATAGTCTAGCCTGATTGAAAATCTATCTAACTTTGAAGCGTAAAATAATAAAAATTGGATTAAAATGTACCAAGTATTTGAAATTCAACAATATAATGATAAAAGTAAGATTTAGTTAATTATACTACATAAAGTCTAAATACATTATATTAAAATAAAATACAGTTAACGATGTATATTAATATTAGAGGTGACAAAATGAAAGTATTAGTGGCAATGGATGAATTTAATGGTATTATATCTAGCTATCAAGCTAATCGTTATGTGGAGGAAGCAGTAGCTAGTCAAATAGAGAAAGCTGACATTGTACAAGTACCTTTATTTAATGGTCGACATGAGCTTATGGATTCAGTTTTTTTATGGCAATCTGGGAGGAAATATAGAGTGGCTGCACATGATGCAGATATGAATGAAGTAGAAGCTGTCTATGGCATTACAGATAATGGAATGACGATTATTGAAGGCAATTTGTTTTTAAAAGGACAAAAACCTATAAAAGAACGAACAAGTTTTGGTCTGGGTGAAGTAATCGAAGATGCTATTGATAACGGCGCTGAGCATTTAATCATTTCTCTTGGAGGTATTGGTAGCTTTGATGGTGGAGCTGGTATGCTACAAGCACTAGGTGTTAGGTTCTTTGATGATGAAGCTGAAGTGGTTGATGTTACGCAAGGTAGTCAAGTTTTAAAATATATTCGTCGTGTTGATATGTCTCAAATCAACCCTAAGTTGAAAGATATGCGCATTCAACTAATGTCAGATTTTGATAGTAAATTATATGGTAAAAACAGTGAAATTATGCAAACGTATGAAACATATCATGTTACACATCAAGAAGCTGCTGAAATTGATAATTTAGTTTGGTATTTAAGCGAGATATTTAAAGCAGAGCTGAAAATCGCGTTAGGTCCCGTTCAAAGAGGTGGAGCTGGCGGCGGTATCGCTGCAGTATTCAATGGACTATATGGTGCTGAAATTATGACAAGTCATGAATTAGTAGACCAAATAACGCATTTGGACACTTTAATACAACAAGCGGATTTAATTATATTTGGTGAAGGTGTGAATGAAGCTGATCAAATTTTAGAAACGACAACAGTGCGTTTAGCAGAACTGGCTACGAAACATGAAAAACCTTCAATAGCAATTTGTGCAACAGATGATAAATTCGATTTATTTGAATCAATGGGCGTGACAGCAATGTTTAACACGTTTATTGAAATGCCAGAAACATTTACAGATTTTAAAATGGGTATTCAAATTAGACATTATACGATTCAAGCGATTAAGCTATTAAAAACGCAATTTGATGTAAACCAATAATAGCTTAAGAGGCTATCACTGATAATAGCCATATAGATGAGTGAGACGAACAAGTATGATTAAAAATTTAAAATGATAAGTCAACCAATTTTTTGAATGGTTAGAAGAACTATTAGGATTACTCGTCAAGTTGCTTTCAAACCTATTGAAAAAGGGTTCATATGGTCAGAAAAGGATTATGTTTTAAATTAGTTTTGGCTTAAATATTATTTAGTAGAAGCGTTATAACATTCAAATTTTGAAAAATCATAAGTTACACACGATGATAAAGTTATAATCTATAACACCTTATTTATTTTGTACAACTGCGCGCCACGCTTTTATAGCGTGTTTAATAAATAATGTAGTATAGATATGCTAGAAGTTGAGACATCAATCTCATCATTCAGCCCCAAAATATTTCTAACACAAGGAATTTTTGGGGCTTGTTTTATGTCCCTTCATATTATTTTGCTCCTTTAGGACACGGCCTTCCTGCAGGTGCTTCACAACCGAAACGATTTTTTAAACTACATATCATTATCACAGATTTTTTATTACAAAAATAAGATACTTTGTATAATTTAATAAACATCACTAAACTAAATTAGCGAAGCGCGGTACGTATAATAGTCATAACATGACTCAATTTACATTAACACTGGAAACTTCAATTTTAACTTCTACTAAAGATATACCACGCTATGTAAATAACATTATTGAAGCAACACTTGAAAACGAATTCGACAAATTGCAACATCATCGTGAGGCATCTGTTTAACATTCAAAAATCATGCTGAAAATTATGCTATACGCTTATACACGAACTGTGTTTTCTAGTCATAAAGTAAAAAAGTTACTCAATGAGAGTATTAGAATGGTGGGGCGCTTTCAAAATCAAACACTTCATATAAATCAACCAGTTTTAGATTGAATTCATAAACTGACATTTGGTTAACATCACTTTTTATTTAATTTCATTAAAAATGGCTGACTACGTACCGAATGGTAGGAAGTCAGCCTAGTTAACAACTTTAATTATTTAATTGTACTCTTTTTTCTATTCATTCTTACTGAAAGGGAGCAATAAAATCATACCATAGAAATATAGATTTTATCCCACTCGTTATTTCTCATAAGTTTGTACGACTTCTTGTGCTATACCAATAATAACGCGAACTGCTTTTTCCATGACGTCGATTGAAGCATATTCGAAAGGACCATGGAAATTATCACAGCCAGTGAAGATATTTGGTGTTGGAAGTCCCATAAATGATAATTGGGATCCGTCTGTACCTCCACGAATAGGCTCGGTATTAGCTGGAATGCCTAATTTACTAAAGACACGTTTAGGAATATCTATGACGTGTGGATTTGGCTTAATTTTTTCGCCCATATTGTAATATTGATCGTTCATTTCAATTTCAATTGGTTCATCTTCAAAGTGACTGTTGATATCATTTTGAATTTCCACTAAACGTTTTTTACGTAAATCAAATTTAACGCTATCATGGTCACGAATAATGTAGTAAAGTTTTGCTTGTTCAACATCACCATCAAACTTCATTAAGTGATAGAAACCTTCATAGCCTTCGGTACGCTCAGGAACTTCATTTTGTGGTAATAGCGTATTGAATTGTTGACCTAAAAGCACAGCGTTAACCATTGCATCTTTGGCAGAACCTGGATGAACGTTGACACCATGACAAGTGACAATCGCTTCTGCAGCATTGAAGCTTTCGTATTGTAATTCTCCAAATTGGCTGCCATCCATTGTATAGGCAAAATCAGCATTGAAACGTTCGACATCAAAGGCATGTGGACCTTTACCAATCTCTTCATCAGGTGTAAAAGCTACTCTAATTCGACCATGTTTGATTTCTGGATGCATCGTTAAGTATTTTAAAGCCTCCATAATTTCAACTACGCCAGCTTTATCATCTGCACCTAACAATGATGTACCATCAGTAACCATTAATGTGTGTCCCTCTACTTCTTTCATAGCAGGGAATACATCCTGACTTAAAGTACGATTTGTTTCTCCAAGTTTTATGGGTTGCCCGTCGTAACTTTCAATAATTTGTGGATTAACGTTTGTAGCGTTGAAATCTGGAGAAGTATCAACATGTGCTAAAAATCCTACAGTAGGAAGTTCTTGGTCAACATTACTTTCTAATGTTGCAAATAAATAACCATTTTCATCCATATCTGTTTCTAACCCTAAGTCTGTGATTTCATCATTTAATAAATTCAATAAATCCCACTGTTTTTGAGTGGAAGGTGTTGAATTAGATTGTGGATCAGATTGTGTATCAATTTTTACATATCTTGTAAGCCTATCTATAATATCGTTTTTCATTAAAAACACCCCTTATGCTCTGTTATTCATATTATACGACTTCTTATATATTTTACCATGCATTTTACCGTAATGCTGTTTAATACGCGTATAGATGTAGTATATAATCTCGGCGCATAAAATACCAAAAGCAATGGCGCCTGAAATCAGTGTTACCTCAAGAAAAGTATTTACAGCATGGGTATATTGGTTACTCACTAAGAAACGTGTAGCTTCATATGCAAGTCCACCAGGAACAAGTGGAATAATCCCAGGCACGATAAAAATAATGACGGGCCGTTTATAACGTCTACTCATCGTGTGACTCATAATAGCTAAAATAAAACTACCTAAAAATGAGGCCATTACTTTACCTAATTCTAAATCAAATGTCACTTTATAAATAATCCACCCCATAGCGCCAACGAAACCACAAGCTAAAAGGAGACGTCGGGGTGCATTAAAAATAACAGAAAATAGCATCGTTGCTAGATAACTAATTATAAATTGTAAAACATAGTAGCCAATGACCATACAAGCACCCCTTTTAAAATATTAATAAAACGATTGCAACGCCAGCACCAATAGCAAATGATGTTAGTGCTGCTTCTACACCACGTGACATGCCAGCAAGTAATTCCCCCGCCATGAGATCTCGAATTGCGTTTGTAATTAAAATACCAGGTACAAGAGGCATAACGCCGGCTATGGTGATAATATCTTGGTTTTCTGTTAGGCCAAATTTTGAAAATGTGGCCGCTATCATAATAACAACGGCAGCACTGATAAATTCTGAAAAGAATTTTATTTGAATATAGCGCTGCACAAAATCAAATGTTAAAAATGCGCCAGCTCCTGCAAGTATAGCAAAAAAGAAATCATTTATAACGCCACCGAACATAAATAAGAAAAATCCACATGCAATAGCAGCTGCAAAGAATTTAGTGACAGATGAAAATTGTAATGACGCGTGGTGTAGGTGAATAAGTTCTGATTTTGCTTCATCTATACTCAATTGATTACTTGAAATTTTTCGAGATAAGCTATTAGTTAATGCAATTTTTTCTAAATCAGTAGTCCGCTCACGTATACGTATTAATCTAGTGTTCGTGCGATTATTAAGTGAAAATATAATCGCAGTAGATGTCACGAAACTATATGTATCATCCAAACCGAAACTAGCGGCAATTCGTGTCATCGTATCTTCTACACGATAAGTTTCTGCACCACTTTCAAGCAAAATTCTGCCTGCAATGAGTACAACATCAATTACTTTATCTTCATCGATGATAGTGATTGAATCGGTCATAGCTTTGCACCTCCTAAGTAGTTCATAAATGAATAAAAAGTTTACAATATACGCATGCAACTTTCATTCGTGTTTCATCTGTATAGATGGTTTTTATAATTACCTTCTATATTGTAACAAACTTAAATTTAGAAATGATATGTTTTACATTTGATTTTAAAAGCATATGTGCCCAAGAAGACTATTGTTTTAAATAGCATTCATTGATATTTTCATTATATAACACAAAAAGGGCCGAAACATAAAGATGTTTCGGCCAGATATAGTACAAGTAAGGGATAGGGATGGCTGGAATGAAAATGTAATTTCTGTCTTATTCCTAGCACGATCAATTTAAAACAAATCGTTCATTTTAATAATCCAACAAAATTCAATGCCTTTTATCATTATATTATTCGAGCGTTATAGCTTAACAATAGGGTTGAACATAACTTGGTTGCGGCCTTCATTTTTAGCCATGTGTAACATATCATCCGCGACTTTAAAGACTGTACGTTGAGATTTATAATCATCTTTGGTTAGATAACCGACACCGATAGAAACAGATAATTTAATAACTTCTTTATTTGGCAAGTGGAACGTTGATTGTTCAACCCCTTTACGGATGCTTTCGCTCAATTTTACACATTGATCTAATGTATAGTCATATAAAACTACAGAAAACTCTTCGCCCCCGTTACGATAGATACTAAACTGTTGTGGGACGTAATTTTTTAACAATTGGGCGATTTGTCTTAACACTGCGTCGCCAGAATCATGTGAGTACGTGTCGTTCACGTCTTTAAATCCATCTATGTCAATAAGTAATAAACCTAAACTTTCACCATTTTTCTCAGCAATACGCGTCGTTTCGTTTAAATGTCTATCGAATTCTTTGACGTTGCCTAACCCCGTTAGATAATCAAATCTATCTTCGTTTTCGTATCGATTTACTAATGAGAAGAAATGCCAAATGTCCACGAACGTAATCGAAGAAGTGATAGTTAAGATGAAAGATAATGGAATTAAATATAATACTTCTTTAAATTCATAATAAGGACTGATAAATGACAAGATGATAAAGATAACTAACGTAATTAAGTTGAGAATCTGTAACGAGATAATATCATTTTGTTTTAAAAATGGTCCGACTGCGCCTACAATTATAGCAATAACAATGAGTATCATTGCGCTAATGATGGTATAATCACCAATTAATACGTTGACGAGAGAAACTATAAATGCTGCTAGCACTGTATAAACCATGTTTGTATATCTACCTAAAAATAGAATAGGAACAAAAGATAAGTAAAGTACATATTCATGGAAAATAGGTATTGGTTTTATGGTTAATAACAACGCTACAATTGTCATTAAAATTGTGACATATTCTTTTGAAAATACCATGTTTTTATTTTCTGAGTACTGTAAACGATGGAATAAATAGATGCCTGCGACAGTAACCGCAATATTGTAAATAATAGCTTCAAACATTTCCTTACGCTCCTTTAAATAAACACTTAGTTATTGTAAGTGAAAAGTTACATTTTGTCATCATTGATATATAGATATTAATAACATTTGTTTAAAATTCATGTTAAAATGTTAATTTGAGTGATTATAAAATAAATAATTTGATTATTCTATAAAAATACTAAGTTACGAGTTATTTTGCTCTAACCACCACATTACTATTTGTATTAGCAAAAGTACATCATGTATTATAGAATTAATGAGATTGTTCATAGCATCACTCAATAAAAATAAATTTTATTATGGCATAAAACACACTATGTGTATTCATTATAAATAAAATTTCGTATTTGAAATATATAGATAATTGATATTTAAATTCAATTTTTAAAGACTTAAATTAATGAAGGTGAACTGATGTATACATTATTATTAATCATTTTTTCAATGATTGTCAGTTTAATACTTACACCCATTGTTATCAAAGTTTCACATAAATTAGGGGTTGTAGATCAGCCTAATTTTAGAAAAGTACATAAAAACCCAACCTCTGTGCTTGGAGGTACCGTTATACTTCTTTCTTTTTTACTAGGTATTTGGTTGGGACATCCAATCGAAACAGAAGTGAAACCACTTGTCATTGGGGCAGTATTAATCTACTTAGTAGGATTAATAGATGATATCTATGATCTGACGCCAATAATTAAATTATTAGGGCAAGTGATTGCAGCATTAGTTGTAGTATACTATGGTGTAACCATTGATTTCATATCTTTACCAATTGGGCCAACCATACATTTTGGTATATTAGGTATTCCTATTACTGTCGTTTGGATTGTAGCGATTACCAATGCGATTAACTTAATCGATGGGTTAGATGGGTTAGCTTCTGGTGTAGCAACTATCGCTTTAATGACTATTGGGTTTATAGCTATATTACAAGCAAATATATTTATCATGATGATTTGTAGTGTGCTAATTGGTGCACTATTAGGGTTCTTATTCTTTAATTTTCATCCTGCTAAAATATTTTTAGGTGATAGTGGTGCATTGCTAATCGGATTTATAGTGGGCTTCCTTTCACTCTTAGGTTTTAAAAATATTACGTTTGTGTCTTTATTTTTCCCAATTGTTATTTTAGCTGTTCCATTTATTGATACGCTGTTTGCTATGATTCGACGCGTGAAAAAAGGTCAACATATTATGCAAGCAGACAAATCACATTTGCATCATAAATTGCTAGAATTGGGGTATTCTCATCGTCAAACGGTTATCCTTATTTATTCTATCGCATTGTTATTTAGTCTTTCGAGTATCATCTTATACTTATCACAACCGTGGGGCGTACTTATGATGCTCATTCTAATACTAATTACAATCGAACTTATCGTAGAGTTTACAGGATTAATAGATGATGATTACAAACCACTATTGAAATTAATTGAAAATAAAGATAGGCATAAAGAAAAATAAATAATGACATACCATAAAAAGTAACCGGCAATTTCAACAGAATTTGAAATTACCGGTTATTTTAAATGTTAATTGAACTAACTATATGATAAAACATCTTTTTTATACCGGTTAGTTTGTTGGTATATCAAATGGTAATTGAACCATATCTTGTTTAATCAGGCCATACTTACCTGAAGTAATGCTATTTAAAAATGAGATAAATGATTCATACTCTGCTTCAACTACATCTATTTGATAGCTGACCTTATCAGTATACTGCGTTTCCCTTAAGAAAAAAGATGTCCGTTCTAACTCATATTCAAACTTACCAGTAAGGTCGTAATCTATCGTTACAGTCGTAGGTATAGCTGAACGGAGTGCAACGCGACCTATATCATAAATGACATCTCTCACCGCGCCACTGTAAGCCCGAATTAAACCGCCACCCCCTAGTTTGATTCCTCCAAAATAACGTGTTACAACGACACAAACGTTATGTACTTCAAGTTTTTTTAATACTTCTAGCATCGGTATGCCAGCAGTTCCACTTGGTTCACCATCATCATTTGCTTTTTGAATGTTCATTTGATCACCAACAGTATAAGCTGAGCAATTATGTGTTGCTTCGTGATGTTGTGATTTTATAGATTTTATAAAATTTTTGGCTTCTGCTTCAGTTTCAACAGGTTGAATATGGGCGATAAATCGCGATTTGCTAATTACATTCTCTATTGTATGTGCTTCTTTTATTGTAATGATTGCTTCGTCCATGTCTAATCACTCCAGTCATAGTATACATCAATTCATTATATCGTATTATACACTGTTATGAATTGGAGTTTAATGTAAAAATAAATTTTCTTTTAATATAAAATAATGTATCATAGTTGTGAGTATAATTGAGGAGGATTATGATGAAAATTGCTGTGTTATCAGATTCAACGAGTTATCTGTCTCAAACATTAATTGATAAATATAATATAAAAATTGCTCCGTTAAGTGTAACTTTTGACAATGGTGAAAATTTTGTGGAAAATGCATCGATTTCAGCAGATGAATTCTATGAAAGAATGAAATCATCTAAAACAATTCCTACGACAAGTCAACCAGCGATTGGCGAATTTATAACGAATTTTGAAAAGTTACGTGATGAAGGCTATACAGATGTTATTTGTGTCTTTCTTTCTGCAGGTATTAGTGGTAGTTACCAAACTGCTACACAAGCAGGGGAAATGGTAGAAGGTATCGATGTTCATACATTCGACTCGAAAATTTCAGCAATGGTACAAGGAAGCTATGTACTTCGCGCAATTGAAATGATAGAACAAGGTTATGAACCAATAGAAATTATCGACGATTTAAAAGCGATGCGTGCAGAGACAGGTGCGATATTGATGGTCGATGATTTGAAAAATTTGCAAAAAAGTGGTCGTATTACTGGTGCTCAAGCGTGGATTGGTACAATGTTAAAAATGAAACCTGTCTTAAGATTTGAAGATGGACTTATTTTACCGGATGAAAAAGTACGTACCAAAAAACGTGCATTACAAGAAATCATAAATAAAGTGATACATTTAGTTAAAGATTATGAAGACGTGACTTTATTTGTAATTGGTGGCGATATTAAAGAAGATGCAGACTGGATGTATAACGAATTACAAGAAAAATACCCGCAATATAAAGTTCACTACTCTCATTTAGGGCCTGTTATAGCAGCGCATCTAGGTTCTGGCGGTATGGGTTTAGGGTACACTGGTAGAGCAATTCGTTTAGATTAATATATATTAAAAAATGGTTAGATATTTTATAGAGCGGAGGATGAAATTAAAAGTGAATACTTAATTTCTAATCCGCTTTTTTGTTTGGAGGTTATAAGAGATTAAATACTATGGAAGAGTGATTCATAATCGAGCATTATTAACTGGAGAACATGTGAAACAAATTTCTAAGGGGGTGACGCTTAAGCATGGAAGATGGATTTGTTCACAATGTCATTCAACTCGGCAATCCCATTTTTATCAATATAGGTCTGTAATTTTGGATAAAAAGATAGTTTATTGTCGTAATTGTGTGAATATCGGCAGGGTGGATAATATGAATGATGTGTTTCTAATTGAAACCCACAATGTTAAATCCTCATGTCATTACCAATTGCCCTTTGAATTATTTGAACAACAACAGTTTGCTTCTAAAAAAATAGTAACAGCCATTGCGCATTTACGTTCATTATTACTCCATGCAGTCACAGGCGCGGGTAAGACAGAAATGATATTTGAAGGCATTAAATATGCGAGAAATGAAGGGCTTAATATTGCTATTGTATCTCCACGGGTCGATGTAGTGATAGAAGTAAGTATGAGAATTAAGAAAGCTTTTGTTGATGAAGATATCGACGTTTTACATCAATCTTCACAACAACAATTTGACGGTCATTTTGTTATTGCTACAGTACATCAACTTTACCGCTTTAAACAACATTTCGATTTAATTATAGTCGATGAAGTCGACGCGTTTCCTTTATCTGTAGATCCTACCTTAATGCAGACATTAGTACATGCCTCAAAGTTTAAACACTGTCATATATTGATGACGGCTACGCCTCCACGTGTTTTAATGAGACAAATTAAACACTTAGAAGTTATAGCATTACCTGCCCGTTTCCACAGATATCCTTTACCAGTACCTCGCTTCCAATTTTTAAAAATAAATCCCCATAAAAAGCAATATAAATTATTAAAGTACTTGCAACAACAAATCGAACAACAGCGCTACACTTTAGTCTTTTTTAATAATATTGATGTGATGAAACGTTTATTTCATCTATATAAAAATGAGGTGCCTTCATTAACTTATGTATATAGTGATGACGCGTTACGATTTGATAAAATAGAGCGTTTGAGACGAGGCGACCACCAAATTGTATTTACGACGACTATTTTAGAAAGAGGATTTACCATGGCCTATTTAGATGTCTTGATTTTAAATAGTCATTTGTTCGAAGCCAATGCTATCGTCCAAATTGCTGGTAGAGTAGGGAGAAAAGCCGAAGCACCCACAGGTCTTGTATTGTGTATGCATGAAGGTATTACACTACCGATGTTACAAGCCAGGCATAGTATAAAGAAAATGAACAAACTCGCACAAAAAAGAGGGTGGATTGATTGAAAAAGACATGCATGCAATGCCAAACACGTTTGTTTGAATCCTTGAACGCTACCACATTTTATAAGAAAGCATCAAAACTATGTACTGTATGTAACGAACAGTGGGACGAAATGAAATTAGAGATAGATGGTCGTTGTCAAAAGTGTTTGAAGCAATTAAACGTCGCAGAAACAATATGTCTAGATTGTGCATTCTTGTCCGAAAAATTTAATTTAATGGATAAATTGTACTGCGCATACCAATATGATGGCATTGTAAAAGAAATGATACATCAATACAAATTTATGAAAGACGTTGCAATTGCTGAGATATTAGTAGAAAAAATAAGATTACCTCATCAAAAGTATGACTATGTAGTGCCTATACCTTCTTCCGTTTATAAAGATCAAGAAAGAACATTTAACCCCGTCCGATTTGTTTTAGATTTAAAACAAGTTAACTATCATTGCTTGCTTCGTATGCAATCACGTCCTAAACAATCAAAGTTAAGTAAGCCAATGCGTGCACAATTAGCGAATCCATTTGAAATTATCTCAATGGTTGATTTAAAAGAAAAAAATATTTTGTTGGTAGATGATATCTATACCACGGGTTTAACGGCTCATCATGCCGCACAACTATTATTTGATAGAAAAATCAGAAAATTCGATGTGTTTACGTTTGCACGTTAGGTGATTCGTGGTATTATATAGATAAGCACTATTACCAATATAGAGGTTTTAAAGGAGTCGATTACTATGATCAGATTTGAAATTCACGGAGAGAACCTCACTATTACTGATGCGATTCGCAACTATATTGAGGAAAAAATTGGTAAATTAGAACGTTATTTTAACAATGTGCCCAATGCAACCGCACACGTTAAAGTGAAAACATACCAAAACTCAACTACTAAAATAGAAGTAACTATTCCATTGAAGAATGTTACACTAAGAGCGGAAGAGCGTCATGATGATTTATATGCGGGTATTGACTTAATTAACAGCAAATTAGAAAGACAAGTTAGAAAATACAAAACACGCGTAAATCGTAAAAATAGAAAAAATGACGAACAAGAAGCATTTGCATCATTGCCCGAAGAAAAAGAAGCAGAAAATCTTCAAAACGATGACAATGATAGTGAAATCGAAATTATTCGTTCAAAAAATTTCAGTTTAAAACCCATGGATTCAGAAGAAGCAGTGTTACAAATGGATTTATTAGGCCATGATTTCTTCATATTCACGGACCGTGAAACAGATGGTACTAGTATCGTATATAAAAGAAAAGATGGAAAGTATGGACTGATTGAAACAACTGAATAATTCAGTTGCATTAGCGCCATAATATGTAAAACTGTAGCGTTCATGATTGAGTGAAATCATGGACGCTCATTTTTTGCTGTGTTATTATGTAATAATTTGAAAGTAAGACAGTAGGTTTATGTATATTCTATCTAATGAATTGTAAAATATTCAATCTACTGTAAGTAAAGTAGCAGCGGAAATAGTAAAACAATAAATGTAATAAGTGTAAATTTAAGCTAATAAATGATATTATAAATTGTTGTAAACAAAGAGTTATAAAGCTAAAGGAGCGAACAAAATGGGTTTTTTATCAAAAATTGCAGATGGCAATAAAAGAGAAATAAAACGCCTTGGTAAATTAGCCGACAAAGTCCTTGCATTAGAAGAGGATATGTCGATATTAACTGATGAAGAAATTAAAGCAAAAACAAAATCATTCCAAGAACAATTGCAAGAAGAAGAAGATATTAAAAAACAAAATAAAATGTTAGATGATATTTTACCAGAAGCATTTGCATTAGTTAGAGAAGGTTCGAAACGTGTGTTCAATATGACGCCATATAGAGTACAGGTTATGGGCGGTATCGCTATTCACGGTGGCGACATTTCTGAAATGAGAACTGGTGAAGGTAAAACATTAACAGCAACCATGCCTGTGTATTTAAATGCTCTGACTGGACGTGGTGTACATGTAATCACGGTCAATGAATATTTATCTAGTGTACAAAGTGAAGAAATGGCAGAACTATACGAGTTCCTTGGATTAAGTGTCGGTTTGAATTTAAATAGCAAGACAACTGCTGAAAAAAGAGAAGCCTACGCTTGCGATATTACGTATAGTACAAATAACGAATTAGGCTTTGATTATTTACGTGATAATATGGTGAACTACGCAGAAGAACGCGTAATGCGACCACTTAATTTTGCGATTATTGATGAGGTTGACTCTATTTTAATTGACGAAGCGCGTACGCCGCTGATCATTTCAGGGGAAGCAGAAAAATCAACTTCACTTTATACACAAGCAAATGTTTTTGCCAAAATGCTTAAAAATGAAGATGACTATAATTATGATGAAAAAACAAAAGCAGTTCAATTAACAGAACAAGGTATTGATAAAGCAGAACGTATGTTTAAAATAGATAATCTGTACGATGTGAAAAATGTTGATATTATTAGTCATATCAATACAGCATTACGTGCTCATGTGACATTACAAAGAGACGTAGACTATATGGTAAATAACGGTGAAGTGTTAATTGTTGACCAATTTACAGGTCGTACGATGCCAGGGCGTCGTTTTTCAGAAGGCTTGCACCAAGCAATTGAAGCTAAAGAGGGCGTAAAGATTCAAAATGAATCAAAAACAATGGCATCTATTACCTTCCAAAATTACTTTAGAATGTACAATAAATTGTCTGGTATGACAGGTACTGCTAAAACAGAGGAAGAAGAGTTTAGAAATATTTATAATATGACAGTAACCCAAATTCCTACCAATAGACCTGTTCAACGTATAGACAAACCAGATTTAATTTATATTAGCCAAAAAGGTAAATTTGACGCAGTAGTTGAAGATGTGATTCAAAAACATAAACAAGGTCAACCTGTCTTACTAGGTACAGTAGCAGTTGAAACAAGTGAATATATTTCTAATTTATTGAAAAAGCATGGCGTACGTCATGATGTGTTAAATGCGAAAAATCACGAACGTGAAGCCGATATTATTGCGAGTGCAGGGCAGCGCGGTGCTGTAACGATTGCTACAAACATGGCAGGCCGTGGTACAGATATTAAACTAGGTGAAGGCGTAGAAGAAATTGGCGGATTAGCAGTTATTGGTACAGAACGTCATGAATCACGTCGTATTGATGATCAATTGCGTGGTCGTTCAGGACGTCAAGGTGACAGAGGTGACAGCCGCTTCTATTTATCGCTACAAGATGAATTAATGGTGCGCTTTGGTTCTGAACGATTACAAAATATGATGAACCGTTTAGGTATGGATGATTCGACACCGATTGAATCTAAAATGGTATCACGTGCCGTTGAATCAGCACAAAAACGTGTTGAAGGTAATAACTTCGACGCCCGTAAACGTGTGCTTGAATATGACGATGTCTTACGCAAACAACGTGAAATTATATACAGTGAGCGTAATAATATCATTGATAGTGATGAGAGCGGGGAATTAATTAATACGATGCTTCGTTCAACTTTAGAAAGAAGCGTTCAATATTATGTAAGTGAAGAAGAAGATGAGCCTGATTATGAGCCATTTATCAATTATATTGGTGACGTGTTCTTAAATGAAGGCGAATTAAAAGAAGAAGAGATTAAAGGTAAAGATAATGAAGATATTTTTGATATTGTATGGTCTAAAATAGAGGTTGCGTTAAAAAACCAAAAAGAGAAAATCGGCTCTCAATTTGATGAGTTTGAACGTATGATTTTACTTCGTTCTATTGATACACATTGGACAGATCATATAGATACAATGGATCAATTGCGTCAAGGTATTCATTTGCGTTCTTATGGCCAACAAAACCCATTACGTGACTATCAAAATGAAGGTCACCAACTATTTGATACAATGATGCAGAACATCGAGGAAGATGTAAGCAAGTATATCTTAAAATCAGTTATTTCCGTGGAAGATGATGTAGAACGTGATAAGACAACTGATTTTGGTAAAGCTGAACATGTTTCAGCAGAAGATGGAAAAGAAAAAGCCAAAGCGGAACCATATGTCAAAGATGAACATATAGGCAGAAATGACCCATGTCCTTGTGGCAGTGGTAAGAAATACAAAAACTGTCATGGTGCTTAGTCATACTTTAAAATCAGCATATTGTTGTGACAGTTGAATAGATACTAATAAAACCATGAATACTACGCACCTTTTACAATTAGACGCTTTAGCCTATCTGTAAAGGGTGCTTTTTTGTGAGGTTCAAGTGTATTGTTTCTATGCTTGATTTGAAATGACTATTCTAAATTTTGTAAAATAAGTATGATAGTATAGTGATAAATATAGAAATGAAAATATTCATTCGTACAAAACGGGAGAGATGCATAATGGAATTATCTGAAATGAAGCGTAACTTAGATGCTTACAAGGAAAAATTAGAACAGCTTAGGGGGTCTCTTTGACTTAGAAGAAAAAGAGACGAATATACAAGAATACGAAGAAATGATGACGGATCCTACATTTTGGGACAATCAAGACAAAGCACAAGAAATCATTGATAAAAATAATACCTTAAAACAAGTTGTCAATGCTTATAGAAGTTTAGAAGCGAGTATTGAAGATATGGAAACAACAAGAGAATTATTATTAGAAGAAGATGACGCTTCTATGAAAAATGAGTTAGAAGAAAACGTCAACAACTTTGAAAAAGAACTAAATCAATTTGAATTGCAATTATTATTAGATGGTCCTTATGATACAAATGATGCAATCATTGAATTACATCCAGGTGCAGGTGGCACAGAATCACAAGATTGGACGAATATGCTTTTAAGAATGTATCAACGTTATTGCGAACAAAAAGGATTTAAAGTTGAAATTGCAGATTATTTACCAGGCGATGAAGCGGGTGTTAAAAGTGTGACTATGATTGTGAAAGGTCATAATGCGTATGGTTATCTAAAAGCGGAAAAAGGCGTGCACAGACTCGTTCGTATTTCACCATTTGATTCATCTGGGCGTAGACATACCTCCTTTGCATCATGTGATGTAATACCTCAATTTAATAACACTGAAATAGAAGTGGAAATCAATGCTGACGATATTACGGTTGATACATTTAGAGCTTCAGGTGCAGGTGGCCAACATATCAACAAAACGGAATCAGCGATTAGAATTACACACCATCCAACAGGTATCGTTGTGAATAACCAAAACGAACGTTCACAAATCAAAAATAGAGAAGCAGCAATGAAAACATTGAAGGCGAAATTGTATCAATTAAAAATAGAAGAGCAAGAACAAGAGATGGCTGCAATTCGTGGTGAACAAAAAGAAATCGGATGGGGCAGTCAAATTAGATCGTATGTATTCCATCCTTATGCAATGGTTAAAGACCATAGAACGAATGAAGAAACAGGAAAAGTAGACGCAGTCATGGACGGTGATTTAGGTCCATTTATTGAAGCGTATTTACGAAGCCAAATGGATTAATTAGAAGAGTATTATACTGAAAATAGTAAAGCTTGAGTAGGTTGGAAACTTTCTGACGACTGACCAGAAAACAGTTAACTATAAATGCATGTACTACCTCAATTATCTACCAATATATTTTTTGAAGTTAAGTTTGCTTGTTGTTACCTTAACCGCATTATATTTTTATGACGGGAGCGAGTATAAGAAACCAATTTAGTTTATTTGATTTCTAACTCACTCCTGTTTTTAATAAGCTACTATTTCATTATCTTTCTTTTTAAATATTCACCTAAAGTTGTTGTTGATGTAATCAATCATTTTAAGTAAGTATATAGCGTTTAGTGTTATTTTTATCAAAAATTTAAAATATTTTAAGTTATATGTAAAACGCAAACTAAAATGTTACAGTCGTTTTTTTATATAAAACAGCCCTCTTACATAAGGGGGCAGTATCAAGAGATAGAAAGATTTTTATTCGTTATACTTTAAAAGATATTTTAATAATTATCTATTGTATTACAAAACTATAACATTCACCTAAATCTTAAGTGCTTATGCTATATTATGATTGATTAAATTTAGACAGCAAAGGATTGAAACTTATAATGAAGAAAGGCTTAACATTTTCTGTAACATCAGCAGCTTTGTTTTTAGGAATAAATGGATTAGCATCGGCTGATCAAACTCATACAGTAAAAGAAGAGGCTAACTTGTCAGATATTGCGCGCGCGTTTGCAACAACGACAAACACAATACAATCATTAAATCACTTGGAGAACGTACAAATAGTTCAAGTTGGCCAAACATTAGTACTTCCAGATACAGATATTGTAGAAGTTAAAGAAGGAGACACGCTACAAGATATTGCGAATAAGTATAAATTAACTTTGGATGAAATTTACCAATTAAATCCATATTTAAATGAAATCATTTATCCTGGACAATTAATTGCTGTGTCGCAAAAGGGCTCATCGCATTTAAATAATCAAATAACAAGTATGTATGCACAACGTGCGAACAATGAAAATAATGAGTCTGGTATTGCGAGTATAAATGAATCAACAGCTTCAAATACACATCATTTTACATCGTTATCCAATCATTCAACGCCTGTATATCAACAGACTTGGTCATATTCAAATGCCGTGGCTTCAAATAATGAAGTAAACGACGTTGGTCATCATGATAGTTATTATCAACCGTCTCAAACTGTAGCCAATGGACAGAATTACTATGATTGGGGTCAGTGTACGTATTATGCATTTGATAGACGCCAACAACTTGGCAAATCAGTGGGTAGCCTATGGGGCAATGCAAATAACTGGGCGTCAGCAGCACGTCAAAATGGTTACGTGGTTAATTCCACACCAGAAGTAGGTGCTATCATTCAAAGCAGTGCCGGAAATTATGGTCACGTAGGCGTTGTTGAACGTCAAAATACGGACGGATCCATTTTAGTGTCAGAAATGAATTGGAACGGCTTTGGCCAAAAATCTTATAGAACGATTCATAATACAGGACAATATAATTACATTCATTAACCACCATAAAATAGATTCCATTTCAGTAGGAACAATAAGCATTTATATATGAAACGATGATATGGCACAGAAAACGTATTTTCTAAAATCACGTTGCTACCCATCCTAGCAAAGATGACTAGAAACAAGTGTGATACATGGGCTATAGTTTTCCTACTAGCTAGTTTCAGTGTATTACATGAGCTCAGCTCATGCATAAGTATGTCTTTAAAAGTAGTACTTTAGAAGCAACGCTTTATAAGCAATAATGCATTAGAAATTAAACTTAAGTTATTTTCATTTTAGCCATATGCTGACGATACCATATTTGAGGTCGAGACATTATTTATGTCACGGCCTCTTAATTATGATGACGTCCTTAAATAAATGGATGCGAAAATGTATTTATATTAAATATGTTGTATAAAATCATTCATTATATAGTAAGATAATGCCACTTTTAACGTATAACATCTCTAAACTACTTTTGTGGTATTTTGAAAATATCAAAACAGATAAAACTTGAAACAAGCGTATACTTGATTATATCTTTAAATTAGTATTAATTATTGACAATCAACTATATTAAAAAGACATTTTACTTGTTGAATGATATTATAAAACCAAGTATAATCAATCATTAAATAAATGAGGAGGCGCTATCATGGGAATACATCAATATTTTAAACGCTTATCAGATTTAGAAAAATTAATTAGATTGCCAGGAAAGTTTAAATATTTTGAGCATAATGTTGCTGCCCATTCCTTTAAGGTAACTAAAATTGCTCAATATTTAGGTACAGTCGAAGAATACCACGGCAATGAAGTAGATTGGAAAAGTTTATACGAAAAAGCCTTAAACCATGATTTCGCTGAGATTTTCACAGGAGATATTAAAACGCCTGTCAAATATGCTAGTGGTGAATTGAAAAAATTATTCTCTCAAGTAGAAGAAGAAATGGTTGATCATTTTATCAGTGAAGAAATACCAGAGCAATATCAAGCGATATATCGTAAACGTCTTCAAGAAGGCAAAGATGATTCGCTAGAAGGTCAAATTCTATCTGTTGCTGATAAAATTGATTTATTATATGAAACATTTGGTGAAATACAAAAACGTAATCCTGAACCTTTATTTTTTGAGATATATGAAATGTCTCTCGAAACAATCATGCAGTTTGACCATTTAAACTCAGTACAAGATTTTATAGAAAATATTATCCCAGAAATGCTAACAGAGAAATTTATACCTAAATCTGAACTACGAGAAACGACGATGTCTATTTTAAATAATAGGAATGGGTGACATAAATGATTTGGTATATACTTGCATCCTTTTTTCCCTGTATACTTGTAGTGCTTTTTAGCGTATTGACAAGAAGTAAATGGGTAGGAACTATTTTAACTTTAATTTTAATAGGGACTTCAATTGAAAAGGGCTTTTTCCATGATGAATGGATAATTTTTATAGATGTAGCTTCATTATTAACTGGTTACTTGATTATTGATCAACTCGAGCTACATAAAAAAGATGATGATTGAATAATAGGTATTAAGCAACTTAATTGATACGATATTAGGAACGGTATATAATGATTTAACTTCATTTTCTAGAATTAAAAATAGTAACTTAGACAAACATGGTGGTTTACTATGTTTGTTTTTATTTAGGAATAAAGTAATATGAAACTACGAACAAATGTTTGTATTTGAATCTGTGCATCTGTTAAAATATAAAATGTTAAGAGTATATTTTAATAAAATCTAGATACGCCAAAAATAAATTAGTCGAGTGATTAATTAGCTAGTTAAGTTATGTTCGTACGATAGAAATACAATAGGAGGCATGTGTTATTATGGAACACTACCCATTTAAATTGAAATCAGATTTTGATCCTAAAGGGGATCAACCAGCAGCAATACAAAAAATCGTAGATGGCGTGAATGAAGGAAAAAGGCATCAGACATTACTTGGTGCTACAGGTACAGGTAAAACATTTACGATGAGTAATGTGATTCAACAAGTTGGCAAACCAACCTTAATCATTGCCCATAATAAAACTTTAGCTGGTCAATTATATAGTGAATTTAAAGAATTTTTTCCTGAAAATAGAGTGGAATATTTTGTCAGTTATTATGATTATTACCAACCAGAAGCTTATGTCCCATCGACAGATACTTTCATAGAAAAAGATGCGTCAATCAATGATGAAATTGACCAATTGCGCCATTCTGCTACGAGTGCATTGTTTGAAAGAGATGATGTAATCATTATTGCTAGTGTCAGTTGTATTTATGGCTTGGGGAACCCGGAAGAATACCGTGACTTAGTAGTAAGTGTACGCGTAGGTATGGAAATGGATAGAAGTGAATTGCTGAAAAAACTTGTAGATGTACAATATACTAGAAACGACATTGATTTTAGACGTGGTACATTTCGTGTTAGAGGTGACGTTGTAGAAATCTTCCCAGCTTCTCGTGAAGAAATGTGTATTCGCGTTGAATTTTTCGGTGATGAAATTGATCGTATACGCGAAGTGAATTATTTAACAGGTGAAGTATTGAGAGACCGAGAACACTTTGCAATCTTCCCAGCCTCCCACTTCGTTACACGTGAAGAGAAAATGAAATCAGCTATTCAGCGCATTGAAAATGAACTCGAGGCACGTTTGGCAGAGCTTCGTGCAGAAAATAAGTTGTTAGAAGCGCAGCGTCTTGAACAAAGAACAAACTATGATTTAGAAATGATGAGAGAAATGGGATTTTGTTCAGGTATTGAAAATTATTCAGTACACTTGACTTTAAGGCCGATGGGGTCTACACCATATACGTTACTAGATTACTTTGGCGACGATTGGCTTGTTATGATAGACGAATCACACGTAACGTTGCCACAAATTAGAGGTATGTATAACGGTGACCGTGCGCGTAAGCAAGTTTTAGTTGATCATGGTTTCAGGCTTCCTAGCGCTTTAGACAATAGACCATTAAAGTTTGAAGAGTTTGAAGATAAAACAAAACAACTTGTATACGTTTCTGCGACGCCAGGGCCATATGAATTAGAACATACCGATGAAATGGTCGAACAAATCATACGTCCTACCGGGTTATTAGATCCTCAGATAGAAGTAAGACCAACGGAGAATCAAATTGATGACTTGCTTGGAGAAATTCAAGAACGTATCGATCGCAATGAACGTGTTTTAGTTACAACACTGACTAAGAAAATGAGTGAAGACTTGACCACTTATATGAAAGAAGCTGGTATCAAAGTCAATTACTTACATTCAGAAATCAAGACATTAGAGCGTATTGAAATTATTCGCGACCTACGTGTAGGCACATATGATGTTATTGTGGGTATTAACTTATTAAGAGAGGGTATTGATATACCAGAAGTATCTCTTGTTGTGATATTAGACGCGGATAAGGAAGGTTTCTTGCGTTCACAACGATCACTCGTCCAAACGATAGGGCGTGCCGCGCGTAATAGTGGTGGGGAAGTTATTATGTACGGTGATAAAATTACTGATTCTATGCGTTATGCGCTAGATGAGACAGAACGGCGTCGTTCCATCCAAAAAGAATATAACGAGAAATATAACATTACGCCTACTACAATTAACAAGAAAATACATGACGTGATTAGTGCTACAGTTGAAACTGATGAAACCAATGAACAACAACGTACAGAAGTACCTAAGAAAATGACGAAAAAAGAACGTGAAAAAACAATTGCTAATATAGAAAAAGAAATGAAACAAGCAGCTAAAGATCTAGACTTTGAAAAAGCAACTGAACTCAGAGATATGTTATTTGAATTAAAAGCAGAAGGGTGACAAATATGAAACAACCATCCATTGTAGTTAAAGGGGCACGTGCCCATAATTTAAAAGATGTAGATATAGAAATACCTAAGGATAAACTTATTGTAATGACAGGTTTATCAGGCTCAGGTAAATCATCGCTTGCTTTCGATACAATATATGCAGAAGGGCAACGCAGATATGTTGAATCCTTAAGTGCATATGCAAGACAATTTTTAGGACAAATGGATAAACCAGATGTTGATACGATAGAAGGTTTATCGCCTGCTATTTCAATTGACCAAAAGACAACGAGCAAGAATCCGAGATCTACTGTTGCGACAGTTACAGAGATTTATGATTATATTCGCTTATTATATGCACGTATTGGGAAACCATTTTGTCCTAATCATGGTATTGAAATAGAATCACAAACAGTACAACAAATGGTAGACCAAGTATTGCAACTGGAAGCACGTACTAAGATACAGTTACTTGCACCAATAGTGTCACATCGAAAAGGCGCTCATGAGAAATTAATTGATGATATTAGTAAAAAAGGTTATGTTCGTGTACGCGTTGATGGTGAAATTACAGATGTTAATGAGGTGCCAAACCTCGATAAAAATAAAAATCATACGATAGAAGTTGTGGTAGACCGTCTTGTTATAAAAGAAGGCATTGAAACACGCTTAGCTGACTCTATCGAAACTGCTTTGCAACTAGCAGAAGGTAACTTAATTGTAGATATCATTGGTGGAGAAGCATTAAAATTTTCCGAAAATCATGCTTGCCCTATCTGTGGATTCTCAATAGGAGAGCTAGAACCACGTATGTTTAGTTTTAATAGCCCGTTTGGTGCTTGTCCGACTTGTGATGGGTTAGGACAAAAACTTATGGTGGATTTAGATTTAGTCATACCTGATAACCATAAGACGTTGAATGAAGGCGCAATTGTCGCTTGGGAGTCATCGAGTTCAGATTTTTATCCAACATTGTTGAATCGTGTATGCGAAGTATATAAAATTAACATGGATAAACCTTTTGAAAAACTAACAGAGCGTCAAAAGGACATTATACTTTATGGTTCAAAAGATAAAGAAATTGAATTCACTTTTAAACAACGTAACGGTCAAACCAGAAAACGTACAATGGTTTTTGAAGGCGTTATAAATAACATTAATAGACGCTATCATGATTCCCCTTCAGAACTAGTAAGAGAAATGATGAGTAAATATATGACAGAACTTACATGTGAAACTTGTCATGGTAAAAGGTTAAGCCGCGAGGCATTATCTGTATACGTAGATGGTAAAAACATTGGCGAGGTTGTAGAACGTTCTATTAAGGATGCATTATATAATTATGAACATATTTCATTATCAGAACAAGATAGAAAAATTGCCAATCAAATATTGAAAGAAATTAATTCTAGGCTAGAATTTTTATATAATGTAGGGTTAGAGTATTTAACATTAAACCGTGCTTCAGGCTCTTTATCAGGTGGGGAAGCACAACGTATTCGTTTAGCAACACAGATTGGTTCGAGGCTCTCTGGTGTTCTTTATGTGTTGGACGAACCATCTATTGGTTTACATCAGCGCGATAACGATCGTTTAATCAATACATTGAAAGAAATGCGTGATTTAGGTAACACGTTAATCGTAGTCGAACATGATGATGATACCATGCGTGCTGCAGATTATTTAGTGGATGTTGGTCCAGGCGCTGGAGACCATGGTGGAGAAATTGTTGCTAGTGGAACACCTAAACAAGTTATGAAAAATGCTAAGTCATTAACGGGTCAATATTTAAGTGGTAAAAAGAAAATAGAAGTCCCGGAATCACGCCGTGAAGTTACAGATAGAGCGGTCAGCATTAAAGGAGCGCGTAGTAATAACTTAAAAAGTGTCGATGTGGACTTCCCACTTTCAACTATGACGCTTGTTACAGGGGTTTCTGGATCTGGTAAGAGTACTTTAGTCAATGAAATACTATATAAATCTTTGGCTAAACAAATTAATAAATCTAAAGTTAAACCTGGTGATTATGATGAAATTCAAGGTATCGATCAACTTGATAGAATTATTGATATAGACCAATCACCTATTGGAAGAACGCCACGTTCAAATCCAGCGACCTATACAGGTGTATTTGATAACATCAGAGATATTTTTGCCCAAACGAACGAAGCAAAAGTAAGAGGTTATTCTAAAGGCCGCTTTAGCTTTAATGTTAAGGGCGGACGTTGTGAAGCGTGTAAAGGTGATGGCATTATTAAAATAGAAATGCACTTTTTACCAGATGTGTATGTACCTTGTGAAGTTTGTGGCGGTTCAAGATACAACCGAGAAACGCTTGAAGTGACTTATAAAGGTAAAAATATTGCAGACGTTTTAGCAATGACTGCGGAAGAAGCGACAAACTTTTTTGAAAATGTTCCGAAAATTTACCGTAAATTGAAAACATTAGTAGATGTTGGTTTAGGCTATATTACTTTAGGTCAACCAGCGACTACTTTATCTGGCGGAGAAGCGCAACGTGTTAAACTTGCTTCAGAGTTGCACAAACGCTCTACAGGTCGTTCGATATATATTTTGGATGAACCAACCACTGGTTTACATGCGGATGATATTAGTCGTTTATTAAAAGTGTTAAATAAATTAGTAGAAAATGGGGATACTGTCGTTGTGATTGAACACAATTTAGATGTTATTAAGATGGCAGATCACATTATTGATTTAGGGCCAGAAGGCGGCGATGGCGGCGGTACTATTGTGGCAACTGGTACACCAGAAGCTATTGCAGAAGTGAAAGAAAGTTATACTGGTCAATATTTAAAACCAATCTTAGAGCGAGATACAGTGCATCAATAAGAAATAAATAATCATTTCTCATAAATGAGATGGAACTACTCTATACAACTGGCATAACCGGATGTACAGAGTAGTTTTTTTATCCGTAAAATTGAATAATCTATGTCAAATGCTAAGTGTATCGTAAATAAAATAAAAGTTAGTAATATCGTTAATAAATAATATAAGGTATGATATTAAGGATGGGAATTTAATTTTATCCTTTTTTATATAGATTATCATTCCTTTTTGATATGATAATGACATATGAAAATTCAGGAGAAATATTAATAGAGGTGAACTTATGTTAACAACCAAGAGTTTAATTGAACGCTTTGACCTTGAACTTATTGCAGGGGAACCGGGTTTAAATAAACAAATAAAAAATACAGATATTTCAAGACCAGGATTAGAAATGGCGGGTTATTTTTCGCATTATGCCTCTGACCGTATTCAATTACTAGGAACAACAGAATTATCATTTTATAATTTACTTCCAGACGAAGAACGCAAAGGTAGAATGAGAAAATTATGTCGCCCAGAAACACCAGCGATTATCGTGACAAGAGATTTAGAACCGCCTGAAGAATTGGTGGCATCAGCGAAAGAGTTTGATACACCATTGATTACATCAACAGTTGCAACGACCCAATTGATGAGTCGTTTAACTACATTTTTAGAACATGAATTAGCACGCACAACATCTCTACATGGTGTACTTGTAGACGTATACGGCGTTGGTGTACTCATTACTGGTGATTCAGGCATAGGGAAAAGTGAAACAGCGCTTGAATTAATAAAGCGCGGGCATCGACTTGTAGCAGATGATAATGTAGAAATTAGAGAAATTAGTAAGGATGAATTAATAGGTCGACCACCTAAACTCATTGAGCATTTACTAGAAATTAGAGGTTTAGGTATTATTAACGTGATGACATTATTTGGAGCGGGTTCTATTTTAACTGAAAAACGTTTACGCCTAAATATTCATTTAGAAAATTGGCATAAAGATAAACTATATGATCGTGTAGGGTTAAACGAAGAAACTTTACGTATTTTAGATACTGAAATTACTAAAAAAACAATTCCAGTAAGACCTGGGCGTAACGTAGCAGTCATCATAGAAGTTGCGGCGATGAATTATCGTCTTAATATTATGGGCATTAATACCGCTGAAGAATTCAATGATCGCTTAAATGCTGAAATATTACGTAACGGTAGTAATAACAAGGAGAATGAATAATGGTACTGAATTACATCGACCCAATTGCATTTGAACTAGGGCCTATATCGGTACATTGGTATGGCATTATTATTGCTGTTGGCATATTAATGGGTTATTTTATTGCACAAGAAAGCATTAAACGCATAGGATTTGATAAAGATACTTTAGTAGACATTATCTTCTGGAGTGCCATATTTGGCTTTATCGTGGCTAGAATTTATTTCGTCATTTTTCAATGGCCATACTACGCACAAAACCTAATAGAAATACCAATGATTTGGTATGGGGGTATTGCAATACATGGCGGCCTCATCGGCGGTTTTATTACCGGCATCATCGTCTGTAAGCAAAAAAATATCAACCCATTCCAGATTGGTGATGTAGTCGCACCGAGTTTAATTTTAGGACAGGGTATCGGAAGATGGGGTAACTTTATGAATCATGAAGCCCATGGTGGCCCAGTTTCTAAAACAGTTTTAGAAAATCTTCACATTCCAGATTTCATTATTAATAATATGTATATAGAAGGCCAATATTATCAACCAACCTTTTTATATGAATCTGTATGGGATATTTTAGGATTTGTCGTATTGATCTTGCTGAGAAAACATTTACGTATAGGTGATACATTTGCACTATACCTTATTTGGTATTCTATTGGCAGATTTTTCGTAGAAGGTATGCGTACAGATAGTTTAATGCTTACGAGTGATATCCGTGTAGCGCAAGTGATGTCTATCGTACTTATTATTGCAGGTGTCATACTTATGATTATAAGAAGAGTGAAATATAACGCACCAAGATATAAAGATGTGGGGCCTTTAACATGGCCAAATCAAAAGGTGAAGTGATAGAATATAATGCGTGACTTAAAAAAGACGAAGGTAAACGGTAAAAATCCTCTATGGTATATGTATCGTTATATAAACGGTTTTAAAATGTTTAAACAAACATGCATTATAGAGGTTTGTCGCTATTTACCAAATGTTAAATTAAAACATTGGATTTACCATAAACTATTAAATATGAATATAGGTAGTCATACGTCATTTGCTTTTAAAGTGGTGCCAGATTTACTACACCCTGAATATATAACAATTGGTGAAAATTGTGTGATAGGGTATAATACGACGATTTTGACACATGAATTTTTAGTAGATGAATTTAGAACAGGGCGTGTCTATATAGGAAATAACACGTTAATTGGTGCGAATGTTACAATATTACCTGGCGTTAAAATAGGAGATAATGTAAAAGTTGGAGCGGGTACGGTGGTGTCTAAAGACGTTCCAAATGATACATTAGCATTTGGCAATCCGATGCAATTTAAATAATTAGTGATACAGGAGGTGAGCATGGATGGCGCAAAAAAACAATAAAGTTATATCAATGAAACTAGACAGTCCTTTTTATAAAAAATTAGCTGATCAAAAATTTCAACAACAAGATTATAAAAAGGCTGCAGAATATTATGAAAAAGTGCTTGAAATGTCACCCCAAGAATTTGATGATTTTGAAATTAAAGTGAAATTTTCAGAATGCTTAGCACATCTTGGTTATCATAACAGAGCAGAACATATTTTTTATGAAATGATTGCTAAACAAACATCTGTAATCGATAGTTATTATCAACTTAGTCAATTAAACATCACATTAAACGAAGCAAACAAAGCGTTTTTATTTGGGATGAATTACGTGATTTTAGCAGAAGATGAAGACTATAGAGAAGAATTAGAAGACATGTTTGAGGTCTCTTATAATTCTGAGGAAAAGATTGAGACCGAGTGTCAACTATTCGCTATTCAGCTCATTTTTCAATATTTATTTTCACAAGGTAGATTACCTGAAGCACGCAATTTTATTCTGAACCAAAATGGAGAGATTCAAGATCATCGTGTTGTCAGAAATCTGCTTGCAATGTGTTACCTATATTTAAACGAATATGATACTGCCAAAGTCATGTTCGAACGCCTGCTTAATGAAGACAATACAGATGTACATGCACTTTGTCATTATACATTATTATTATATAACACAAATGATAAAGAAAAATATCAGCGCTATTTAAATATCTTAAGTAAAGTCATACCGATGAATGACGACGAATCCTTTAAATTAGGTATTGTACTTTGTTATTTAAAGCAATATGAAGCTTCGCAAAATTTATTACAACCTCTATATAGAAAAGGTAAGTTTCTTTCAATCCAAATGTATAATGCCCTAAGCCATAATCATTTCCATTTAAATCATATTGAAGATAGCAAATATTTTTGGTCTAGATTACAAGAAATTTCGCAAGTTGATGTAGGTTACGCCCCATGGGTAATTGAGGAAAGTAAAGATTATTTTAATCACCAAGTATTACCGTTACTGTTAAGTGATGATAGCCACCATAGGTTATATGGCATTTTCTTATTAAATCAATTAAAAGGTCGAGAAGTTTTATTAACGCAAGACATATGGGCTGTGCTAGAAGGTATGAATGATTATGAGAAATTATATTTAACTTATCTAATCCAAGGATTACAACTCAATAAGTTAGATTTTATTCATAGAGGCATGTTAATGTTATATAATATCGATTATTTGAAAAACAACTCAGAATTATTTATTGTATGGATTGATAAAGCAGAAGCAATTATTGCTGAAAAAGCAGATTTAACGCACGTAGATGATTATGTTGCTGCTTTCGTGTATATGTATTATCGGAGTATGGATATGAAAATTACGAAACAACAAGTCGTTGAGTGGTTTGACATAACAACATATCGTTTGAATAAGACGATTGATTATTTGATAAGCATATAATTTTATAAAATGCAAGAAAACGTATATAATGCATATAATGAATTAATAAATAGGAGGCAATTTAAATGGCTGAAACAGTGGATTTTGATGTTGCAATTGTAGGTGCAGGGCCAGCTGGCATGACTGCTGCCGTTTATGCATCGCGTGCAAATTTAAGTACAGTAATGATCGAACGCGGTATGCCAGGTGGACAAATGGCAAATACAGAAGAAGTTGAAAACTTTCCTGGTTTTGAAATGATAACTGGGCCTGATTTATCAACTAAAATGTTCGAACATGCGAAAAAATTTGGCGCAAAATATCAATATGGCGATATCAAATCAATCGAAGATAAAGGTTCATATAAAGTTATTAACCTTGGTAACAGTGAAGTTACGGCGCGCGCAGTAATTATTTCAACTGGTGCAGAATATAAAAAAATCGGTGTACCTGGTGAACAAGAACTAGGTGGCCGTGGCGTGAGTTATTGTGCTGTATGTGATGGTGCATTCTTCAAAAACAAAAAATTATTTGTTATCGGAGGCGGAGACTCTGCAGTTGAAGAAGGTACATTCCTTACAAAATTCGCTGACAGTGTAACGATTGTTCACCGTAGAGATGAATTACGTGCTCAAAAAATATTACAAGATCGCGCTTTTAAAAATGATAAAATCGATTTTATTTGGAGTCATACACTTAAAACAATTAATGAAAAAGATGGTAAAGTAGGCTCAGTAACATTGGAATCAACTAAAGATGGCGCTGAGCAAACATTCGATGCTGACGGGGTATTCGTATATATCGGTATGAAACCATTAACAACTCCGTTTGAAAATTTAGGTATTACAAATGAAGTAGGCTATATTGTAACAAATGAAGATATGAGTACTAAAATACCTGGTGTTTATGCTGCAGGCGATGTGCGTGCGAAAGGCTTACGTCAAATCGTAACTGCAACAGGCGATGGAAGTATTGCTGCACAAAGTGCAATTTCATATATTGAAGAACTTAAAGACGCTATAGAAGCATAACTTTAAAGCACACGCTTTTAGAGTGATGAGAGATTACTTTATCTATAGGTACTGACATAGCTAGAACGCCTGACTTACATTATTCATGTAAGTTGAGGCGTTCTAGCTTTTTTACATAGAAAAATGATAATAAAATGCTATAAGCTTATTTAATTCACATTATTTTTTGTTATCAATTCGTGATTAAATCAACGATTAATAGTAAAATTTGTTTGCTAAGTGATAAAACTACTACCGAAGTCCTTTTTCATGTAAAATATAATATGATAGCATAGTGGTCATAAATGACCATAATAAAAAGTTAACTTTTTGATTTAAAGCAAATAAACGACAAATTGGAATATTTAAAAATAATTTTTGGATGGTGTAAAGCAATGCAACGAGAAGAAAAGGAAGTAACTAAAAGTGAATTATTAGTGGTAACTGGTTTGTCAGGTGCGGGTAAGTCTGTAGTAATTCAAAGTTTAGAAGATATTGGTTATTTTTGTGTAGATAATTTGCCACCGATATTATTACCGAAATTTGTAGAATTGATGGGGCAAGGAAATCCTTCGTTGCAAAAGGTAGCTATTGCCATTGATTTAAGAGGAAAGGAACTTTTTAAATCCCTAATTAAAGAAATAGATCAAATAAAAAGCAATTCAGATATTATTGTTGATATGATGTTTTTAGAAGCATCCAATGAAAAATTAATTTCTCGTTATAAAGAAACAAGACGTGCACATCCATTAAATGAACAAGGACAGCGATCGTTGCTTGAAGCAATTGAGGAAGAACGTAATTTATTAACTGAGATTCAAAGCCTAGCCAATTACACAATTGATACGTCATCAATGAAACCCAAAGAGCTTCGAAAGCGTATTGGAGACTATTTTAATCAAAGTAACTACCAAACGTTTAATATCAATGTGACGAGTTTTGGCTTTAAACACGGTATCCCAATGGATGCAGACTTATTGTTTGACGTAAGGTTTTTACCCAATCCGCATTATGTGGATGAATTAAGACCATTAACAGGTGACGATGAAGCGGTGTATAATTATGTTATGAAGTGGAAAACGACAAATATTTTTTATGAAAAATTAATGGATTTATTGAAATTTATGATACCAGGTTATAAAAAAGAAGGTAAATCACAACTTGTGATTGCTATTGGTTGTACTGGTGGCCAACACCGTTCTGTAGCTTTAGCTAAACGGATTAGCACAGAACTAAATGAAAATTTTGACTATAATGTATATGTGCGTCATCGAGATGCTCATATTGAAAGTGGCGTGAAGCAAAAAAATGAAGAGAATTAAACTTGTACTTATTGGTGGTGGTACAGGTTTATCTGTTTTAGCACGTGGATTAAAAGATTTTCCAATTGATATTACGGCTATTGTCACTGTTGCTGATGATGGTGGTAGTACCGGGAAAATCAGAAGTGAAATGGATATACCTGCGCCAGGAGATATACGAAACGTAATTTCAGCATTAAGTGACTCTGAAACAACAATTGAAAGATTGTTCCAATATCGTTTTAAAGAAAATCAAGTTGAAGGACATTCATTAGGCAATTTGTTAATTGCTGCACTAACGAATATGAATGACGATTTTGGACATGCAGTAAAAGAATTAAGTAAAATTTTAAATATTAGAGGCCGTGTTATACCATCTACAAATTCGAGTGTAAGTTTAAATGCTGTGATGGAAGATGGTGAAATGGTTTACGGCGAATCCAATATACCTAAAATGAATAAGAAAATTAAGCGTGTATTCTTAGAACCAGAAGATGTAGAACCTATGGAAGAAGCTGTTGAAGCAATCGAAGAAGCAGATTTAATCGTACTAGGACCTGGTTCATTATATACAAGCGTGATTTCTAATTTATGCGTAAAAGGTATCGCCGAATCGTTATTAAAATGTAATGCACCTCAATTATATGTATCTAACGTCATGACCCAACCAGGTGAGACTAACCGTTACACTGCGGTAGATCATGTTAATGCAATACATAATCACATGGGGCGTAATTGTATTAATTATGCCATATGTAGTACACAGAATTTTACTGCTGATGTCCTAAAACGATATAAAGAAGATGGTGCTGAACCAGTTAAATGTAATATGAGTGATATGGAAGCACAAAATATAAAAGTTTTTACACATCCTAATTTAGTAGAAGTATCCCAAGAAAACTATGTTAGACATAATACCGAAGTCTTGTCTAAAATGATTTATGAGATTGCAATGAGAGAGACGGATACAATAGAATTTAAGCGATAAAAAGATAACCTAAGCGTTAAACTTAGATAAGAAGGGACTGAAGCAGTATGAGCTTTGCATCGGAAATGAAAAATGAACTCACTAGAATCGAAGTAGATGAAACAAATGCAAAAGCAGAGCTCAGTGCGCTCATACGTATGAATGGTGCACTCAGTCTTTCCAACCAACAATTTGTTATTAATGTGCAAACTGAAAATGCTACAACAGCAAGACGTATATACTCGTTAATAAAAAAAATGTTTAATGTTGAAGTGGAGCTACTTGTAAGAAAGAAAATGAAATTAAAAAAGAATAATATTTATATTTGTAGAATTAAAGCACGTGCTAAAGAAATATTAGATGAGCTAGGTATCCTGAAAAATGGAGTTTTTACACATGAAATCGACGCTTCTATGATTCGCGAGGATGAAATGAAAAGAAGCTATCTGCGCGGGGCGTTTTTGGCTGGTGGTTCCGTTAATAACCCCGAGACTTCTTCTTATCATTTGGAAATATTTTCATTATATGAGGATCATTCAGAAGGTATTACGAATCTAATGAATGCATATGAACTCAACGCGAAACACTTAGAACGTAAAAAAGGTAGTATAGCTTATTTAAAAGAAGCTGAAAAAATTTCAGATTTCTTAAGTCTCATTGGCGGTTATCAAGCCTTACTGAAATTTGAAGATGTACGCATTGTTAGAGATATGAGAAATTCTGTTAATAGGTTGGTCAACTGTGAGACTGCTAACCTAAATAAAACAGTTAGTGCGGCAATGAAACAAGTAGAAAGTATTCAATTAATAGATCAAGAAATCGGTTTAGATAACCTACCTGATAGACTACGTGAAATAGCTAAGTTAAGAATAGAGCATCAAGAAATTTCGCTTAAAGAATTAGGTGAAATGATGTCGTCAGGTGCCATTTCAAAATCTGGTGTAAATCATCGTTTAAGAAAACTAAATGAAATTGCCGATAAAATACGTAGTGGTGAAACGATAGAATTATAACATTTTGACTATGCGTGACGACAGAATTTACCATGAGTGGAATACATCAATTTTAGAAATTGCAAAAATATCATTGATAAATATAACACATTAATATTATAATAATTGAATTAGTTTTTGTGTGAATAAAGCTTTCATGTAGATTAATATGTAAGCTTCATATACACTTTGGTAGTAATTATCTGGAATGACGATACACGCATATTTAACTTAAAAAACGATTGGTTCTATAAAGTACCACTTTGCCATTTTATTGAGTTAGTGATACTTATGCATGCGCCCATCTCATATAAGATGCATAAGAAAATGAGCAGTTCTTAGGCAAGCGTTTTAATTTGTGTGTTTTTCTAGCTAATAGTGCCAGGGGCGGGATAATGTTATCTTTTTTGGATAAAAGATTTCTATTCCGCTCTCTTTTTAATATAATCCATACTATATTTAAATAGTAATTTATTTTCGAAGAGATTAGGGGTGAATGAATGTCAGCATTTATCAAAAAACACTATAAAAATATTATCTTATGCTTGCTGGGGACATTTATTAATGCGATAGGTGTAAACTGCTTCCTACTTGGATCAGATTTAGGTGATGGTGGTACGGTAGGTATATCACTTTCCTTACTGTATGCCTTTGGTTTATCCCCTGCGTGGACGTCATTAATAATAAATACTATTGTCGTTTTTATTGGTTGGAAATTTTTAAGTAAAATGGTTGCTATTTATACAGTGGTTTCAAATACTGCATTGTCTTTCTTTTTACATTTAACTGAAAATATTAATCTCGGTATCGATAATTTTGTTATTAACTCGGTCTTTGGTGGTGCCATCATCGGTATTGGTGCTGGTTTAGTTATCTCAACAGGTAGTACACTTGGAGGCACATCTGTAATTGCTAAAATCATTAGTAAATACACAGAAATGAAAACATCACAAGGTATTTTTATATTAGATGCCATCGTTGTTTTATCATTTTTAATGGTGTTGCCATTGAAACACGTGTTATTTACAATTATTATGCTGTTCATCACTGAGCGCGCAACGTCATTTATAATTGAAGGTTTCAACCCTAAAAAAGGCGTGACAATTATTTCTAGTAAGAATGAAGTAATCAGTGATAAAATTAATACCTTTACTGGTCGAGGATCAACGCTCTTAACCGGGAAAGGTGGCTATGCTAAGACAGATACAACCATGCTATATGTAGTTGTACCCCAGTCTCAAGTAACGAGAGTGAAAAAACTCGTACACGAAGAAGACGAAAACGCCTTTCTCGTTATCCACGATGTGCGAGATGTTTTAGGTAGTACATTTATTAACGTGAAATAAAAAGGTGAAATTTTTGTATTCATTTGTTCAGCAATGCAACATAAAGTGATTTTTCTATTTGACAAGAGCGTCTGTATTGCATCAAGGCGTAATTAGTTGGATAATTATATTTATAATGATTATATAGGATGACTATGGATGAATGATATTTTTAAATTTATAATCGAAGCTAACGATGGTAATGCCTTCTGTGAATATGTAGAGAATGTATGGGAAATAGACCCGGCACTAGCTTTAAAAAGATTTGAAACAGCAATTAAAAGACATCATTATTTTTATTTAAAAGATAGTGATAGATATATTAATGTTAATAATATCATGTCAATAAAAGTAGAAATTGTGAGGAAAGCTGATTAAATTGGCCAAACCAAAATAAAAAAGAATGATGTAATTTAAAATAATTCATACCATAAAATATGATTCTATCCACTATTTCCAAGTTTTCTAAAGCTATAAAATATATTATCTGCTAAGCAATAGGAGTGGCTGTGGAGTTAAAAGAATCGTTTATTTGTATAATAAGTTAAGAATTTTACGAAGATGCGCAGCTAAAACGTATGATAATGAAAAGCATAATATTACCGGTATCACAGTATTATAATCCATTGTGATATCGGTAATATTAAATAGCCTATACTTAAGTCCCCTCGAAGGGAATCGAACCCCTATCCTAAGAACCGGAATCTTATGTGTTATCCATTACACTACGAGGGGATAAATAACAATAATATTAGTGTACAAATCAAATGAGGAATGGTCAACAATAATATTTTAGGTTTGTTGAAAATCCAAGCGTTATTTTTTGACCATATTTGACTTTTAGGTTAAAATAAATTTATCAGTTAGAAATAAGGAGGCAATATTAATGAATTTAATACCTACAGTAATTGAAACTACAAACCGTGGGGAACGTGCTTATGACATTTACTCACGTTTATTAAAAGACCGTATTATTATGTTAGGTTCACAAATCGATGATAATGTAGCTAACTCTATCGTATCACAATTATTATTCTTACAAGCGCAAGATGCTGAAAAAGATATTTATCTTTATATCAATTCTCCAGGTGGTAGTGTAACTGCCGGATTTGCGATTTATGATACAATCCAACACATTAAACCAGATGTACAAACGATTTGTATTGGTATGGCAGCGTCAATGGGTTCATTCTTACTTTCCGCAGGCGCGAAAGGTAAACGTTTCGCGTTACCGAATGCTGAAGTAATGATTCACCAACCACTAGGCGGTGCCCAAGGTCAAGCAACTGAAATTGAAATTGCCGCTAACCATATTTTAAAAACACGTGCTAAATTAAATAAAATTTTAGCTGAACGTACTGGTCAATCAATTGAACAAATTGAAAAAGATACTGACCGTGATAATTTCTTATCAGCTGAAGAAGCTAAAGAATATGGCTTAATTGATCAAGTAATGATACCAGAATCATAATAATTTATTTTATAAATAAATGAGTGAAAAAGACGAGTCACATTGTTGCGCTAATCCTTTCCTATGTATGTTTAACAATAGTAGTGGATTAGCCATACGTGACTCGTCTTTTTTAAAACATAATCAATTTTGGAAGAGATTGGGCATGAACAATATCTCGGCTTTGAATATTATTTAGACAGTAACAGTATAGAATCAAAAGCATTTCAATTTTTATGTTTTTTACTTAATCTTCTTAACCAAGGAGGAAGTGACAAAAATTATTTCCGACACGTGTTCTTTCTATCCCACTTCCTAACATTGTTTCGGGTGACACAGTTTGTTTTTACAAAATAATATTAAAGCAATAACCAGTGTTAACAAACCTAAAATGAACAAAGTAATTGAAATTATAATTATTATTAATGATTGTTCCAATGCAAAGACACTATTCAATATGAGTAATAGACCTGCAATAAATAATAAAATTTGCGAAAAACGATCATGTTTCATAGTTACTTTTTACCTTCCTACTGGACTAAGTTTTCAAGTGCAAGTTTTAGGTTTGGATATTTAAATTTAAAGTCTATCGCTTGTAATTTATTAGGTAGTACTTTTTGAGTATCGAGAATAACCGTAGACATTTCTCCTAAGACTAATCTAAGAGCTAACGACGGCACCCAAGTATAATGTGGTCGATGTACTTCTCTTGCTAACGTGTAACCGAACATGTTCTGATGCTCTGCCATAGGTGATGTAAAATTATATACACCAGACGCTTTATCGTTGTTTATCGTATATAATATACCTCTTGTTAAATCTTCTATGTGAATCCAAGAATACCATTGTCTGCCTGTCCCAATTTTTCCACCTACATTTAAGTCATAGGGTAACTTCATTAGTGGCAAAGCACCCCCTTCACTTGATAGAACCATACCAAATCTGCCAATAATCACGCGTGTACCTAATGTTTCGAATTGACATGCAAGTCGTTCCCATTGATAAACGACTTCTGATAAGAAATCAAATGGGAGTGTTTGATATAATTCAGTGTAAGTACGTGTTAAGTCAGGTCTATAATAACCAACCGCACTCGCGTTAAAGAATATAGATGGTTTTTGTTGTCTGTTTTTAAAGAGGTCGAACAATGCTTGAGTAGCTTGTAAGCGGCTTAACATAATGTTTTGTTTGTGCGAAGCAGTCCATCGTTTATTTAAACTCGCACCAGCTAAATTGATTACAATATCAATATCTGGAATTTTATCTTCCCAATTCGGTTCCGACCAATTTACATATGTGATTTTAGGATGTGATGTTGAAAGTGATTGTCTTGTTAAAATGGTTATATGTGAGTCGCTTTGTTTAATAGCGTTAACGAGTTGAGTGCCTACTAGACCTGTACCGCCTGTTATTAGATAGTGTTTCATTTTATCACCTCATAGAATTGTAATGTTAAGCATTGCTAACATTAAAAGTAGATCAATCTTTTAGATTTGAAAGACAAAATTTATTCGAATTTTGTTCAAGAATATGTCATTTACTTCCTGATAGATGTATTTAAAATCAAATGATATGTCGTTATAATAAAGGTACCTTCGATATTAATTAATCATCTCTTAATTATTTCGAGTATACCCCATAATATACTAGCGAAGGTAAAATTTTGACTCCCTTTAGTAGAGGCCTATGCGCGTAGCGTGTAGGCCTATTTAATTTATACTTGTAAAATTAAATAATCAGATGGATAATGAATCATCTTATTGGAAGTATTCACATACAAGTGAATCACTTCATATTATAAAATAAATAGTTTAATAATGCCAAAAGCAATAAAAAGTAAGAAAACAGTTAATATGAAAAATTTGTAACATGCCCTTATTTGCAATTTAGAATCGTCATAATCATTTTCGGTCATCATATGACGTAAGCCTTTGGGTTTCGACTGGTGGTCTTGGTTAATATTATTAAATAAGTCTTGTTTATTCATAATCTAGTCACATCCTGTTATGATTAGGGTATAGTAAAATAATTTAATAAAAGTGTTGAATCACCAGTTCAAATTAGATTACTATTAAATTAAAGCACATAATATAAAGCACATTATATATAGTTTACTATAGTTATGCCAACAAAGTAACAACCGTATTAAAATGAAGTTAATATGGTTGTTTAATAAAAGAAATGGTGTAAAATATAGTTCTGATATAAAATTAAAGCCATTATAAAATAATGAGTTGATATAAGCTGAAGTGAGGGGAGCATATGCCTAAACATAATCAAAATAATGATTTTGATGAAAAAGACAAGAAAAAAATGAGTGGTCTTGCAAAAATTATAAGCGGCGTCATTGTCCTATTACTCATAGGCGGTTTGATTTTCGCAATTTTTGCCTTTGTAGACCATTCGAATAAAGCCAATGAACGTTTAGCAGATCAAAAGCAAGAAGAAAAAGACAAGAAAAAAGAGAAAACGAAAGAACAAAAAGATAAGCAAACAGAAGAATCAACTGAAGAAACACAACAGACACAGCAATCCCAAGAAACACAACAAACACAACAAACACAACAAACACAGCAAGTTCCTCAAACCCAACAGACGCAACAATCCCAAACACAAGAAAGAAGAACGACTGAAGAGGACAACTCACCTGAAAAAGCAAAAGAACCAAGTACGACGGAAGAACAATCTACTGAAGAAAAAACAACAGAAGAACGATCAACAGAAGAGAAAACAACAGAAGAACGATCAACAGAAGAGAAAACAACAGAAGAACGAACATCTGAGCCATCAACAGAGGAACAAACCTCTCAACCGTCAACAGAAGAAAAAACAAGCGAACCTTCTACACAACAACGAAGTGCTCAAGAAAATACAGAACAACGCTCTACCCAAAATAATAATTCAAATTCAGAAGATAGTTCACAATCATCAGAGGATGATTAAAATTGAAGCATGTTACTTTGAAAGAAGTGCTTTATATTTTTATTCCAGTCCACTACTGTTAATACAATATTCAAGGCTGAAACATAATGATGTTTCAGCCTTTTTATGCGACTTGGGTAATAAATGCAAAGCACCAACACCTCTCAAATGATTGAGTTAGCAGTATTTATGCAAGCAGTTGGTTGATGTAATCAGTTCATATTTTAGAAATGAAAACGTATTGAATTTATATGTACAATTTCATGTTTTAGAATAATAAACTAACTAAATATGAAATTAATGAAAATAAAAGTATGAGTGAAACACAACCCCCAAGGCAACCAAATGGTCCTAGGTGACAGCCTACTTGTCTATTATAGTTAAATGATTGATAACGATTTTTATGGGATGGGTTTTTGTTTTGTTTAAAATAGTCGTCATCTTTATAGCGCTTATCGTCTGGATCTATCACTTCCGGATGTTTATCATTAGCCACGTGCATCCCTCCCTTCTAAAATATGAACTATTTTTATATTTATTTTAATCGTATTAAGGGACTGATTCAATGAAATCCACATCGTAAATGAAATTACTTAATCTGATAGCTTTTATATTATATTTAAAATAATAATGAGAAAATGATTAATGAAAACCTTAAAGGGTAATTTATAGTATATAAAGAGAAATAAGACAACTTAGATTAGCTTCTATTAATGGATAAGTATTTCTCTTGCTTTTTTAAATATATAGTAGTATTATTGCAAATATAAGAGGTTATATTTTTTTGTCCCACCAGGGACGTAAAAAGTCAATCTATGGTTAGAACCTGACCCTTGAATATAGAAACGGAGGAGGATAGTAGTGAAAGACTTGATAAAGATTCAACAAAAATTAGTGCCAGAACTTGTTGAAAAAATGTATCGTCGTTTTTCGATTCTCACTACTATTGCTCAATATCAACCCGTAGGTAGACGTAGTTTAAGCGAATATATGAATTTAACTGAGAGGGTACTTCGTTCTGAGACTGATGTATTGAAGAAACAGGAACTAATTAAAGTCAAACCTACAGGTATGGAAATAACGGATGCTGGCGAAGCGACCATCCGTCAATTAAACAGTTATTTTAATGTTTACTCAGACGATCATCAACTTGCACAAGTTATCAAGGAAAAATACGGCATCAAAGATGTCTATGTTATTCCAGGTGATTCAGATACTGACAAAGCAGTTAAAATTGAACTGTCGAAACAGGCTGGACAACTCGTTGAAGACGTATTGTATGACCACGCAACTGTTGCAGTAACAGGCGGTTCTACAATGGCGTACGTAAGTGAAGCCATGCATCATCAACCTTATGATGTATTTTTTGTACCTGCACGAGGTGGCCTTGGTGAAAATGTTGTATACCAAGCGAATACTATTGCAGCAAGTATGGCGCAGCAGACTGATGGCGATTATACAACGCTATACGTTCCAGATAATGTAAGTGAAACCACTTATAACACACTTATGTTAGAACCATCAGTCATACACACCTTAGAGAAAATCAGAGAAGCTAATATTACAATCCACGGCATTGGTGATGCGCTGAAGATGGCGCGAAGACGTCAATCACCTAGTGAAGTTATTGAAAAACTTCAACATCACAATGCCTCGGGAGAAGCATTTGGATATTATTTCGACGAACAAGGGCAAATCGTTCACAAAGTTAAAACGATTGGACTTCAATTAGAAGATCTTGTTTCGAAAAAGTTTATCTTTGCCGTAGCTGGGGGTAAATCAAAAGGAGAAGCTATTAAAGCTTACCTCTCGATTGCGCCTAAAAATACTGTGTTAATTACAGATGAGGGTGCGGCAAGCGTTATCGTTAACAATAGTAATAAAAAGTGATTCCACTTTTTAAATATCATTTTAAAGGAGGCCATTATAATGGCAGTTAAAGTAGCAATTAATGGTTTTGGTAGAATTGGTCGTCTAGCATTCAGAAGAATTCAAGACGTAGAAGGAATCGATGTTGTAGCAGTAAACGACTTAACAGATGATGAAATGTTAGCTCATTTATTAAAATATGACACTACACAAGGTCGCTTCACAGGAGAAGTTGAAGTTGAAGAAGACGGTTTCCGCGTTAACGGATTAGAAGTTAAATCATTCTCAGAACCAGATCCAAGTAAACTACCTTGGGGAGACTTAGATATCGATGTAGTATTAGAATGTACTGGTTTATTCACAGAAAAAGAAAAAGCAGAAGCGCACATCAACGCAGGTGCTAAAAAAGTATTAATCTCTGCACCAGCTAAAGGTGACTTGAAAACAATTGTATACAACACTAACCACGATACTTTAGATGGTTCTGAAGAAGTTGTTTCAGGTGCTTCATGTACTACTAACTCATTAGCTCCAGTTGCTAAAGTGTTAAATGATGAATTCGGTTTAATCGAAGGCTTCATGACTACAATCCACGCATACACTGGTGACCAAAGTACACAAGATGCGCCTCATAGAAAAGGTGACAAACGTCGTGCACGTGCAGCTGCTGAAAACATTATCCCTAACTCAACAGGTGCTGCTAAAGCTATCGGCCTAGTAATCCCTGAAATTGATGGTAAATTAGACGGTGGAGCGCAACGTGTTCCAGTTGCAACTGGTTCATTAACTGAATTAACAGTTGTATTAGAACAAAATGTAAACATCGAAGACGTAAATAAGGCAATGAAAAATGCATCAAACGAATCATTCGGCTACACTGAAGACGAAATCGTTTCTTCTGATGTAATCGGCATGACTTATGGCTCATTATTCGATGCGACACAAACTCGTGTTATGACAGTTGGCGACCGTCAATTAGTTAAAGTAGCAGCTTGGTACGATAACGAAATGTCATACACTTCACAATTAGTTCGTACACTAGACTATTTAGCTAGCCACGCTAAATAAGGTGACGTTAACTTAAATTTAGCAAGCATTAGCATTGTTAAATTGAATTAATAAGCTTAGGAGTAAGCGGGGAGCTCAACGCTTCTCCGCTTATTTTTACTTTATTCATTCATTTAAAGGAGGAAGATTTTATGGCAAAAAAAATTGTATCTGACTTAGAGTTAAAAGGTAAAACTGTACTTGTCCGTGCGGATTTTAACGTACCGATGAAAGATGGAGAAATTACTGACGACAATCGCATTGTCCAAGCTTTACCAACAATTAAATATATTGTTGAACAAGGTGGGAAAGTCGTATTATTCTCTCATTTAGGTAAAGTTAAAGAAGAAAGTGATAAAGCAGAATTGACTTTAAAACCAGTAGCTAATGCATTATCTGAAAAACTAAATAAAGACGTTGTATTTGTTCCTGAAACACGCGGCGAGCAACTAGAACAATCTATTAAAGGTTTAAATGAAGGCGACGTACTTTTAGTAGAAAATACACGTTTTGAAGATTTAGATGGTAAAAAAGAATCTAAAAATGACCCTGAATTAGGTAAATATTGGGCATCACTTGGCGATGTGTTCGTAAATGATGCATTTGGAACCGCACATCGTGAACATGCTTCTAACGTAGGTATTGCAGCTCACTTAGAAACTGTTGCAGGTTACTTAATGGAGAAAGAAATTAGATATATAGGTGGCGTCGTAGAAAACCCTGATAAACCTGTAGTTGCAATTCTTGGTGGCGCTAAAGTTTCAGATAAAATTGGCGTCATTACTAACTTATTGAAAATTGCAGACAAAGTACTTATCGGTGGCGGTATGTCATACACATTCTTTAAAGCACAAGGTAAAGAAATTGGTTTATCATTATTAGAAGAAGATAAAGTTGACTTTGCTAAAGAATTACTAGAAAAATCTGGTGATCAAATTGTTTTACCTGTTGATTGTAAAGTGGCGAAAGAATTTTCAAATGACGCGGTAATTACAGAAGTTTCTGTAGATGATATCCCTGCAGATCAAGAAGCAATGGATGTAGGTCCAAAAACAGTGGAACTATTCAAAGAACAATTACAAGGTGCGCATACAGTGGTGTGGAATGGACCTATGGGTGTATTTGAATTTAGTAACTTTGCTAAAGGTACAATTGGTGTTTGTGAAGCAATCGCTGAAATGAAAGATGCGAACACAATCATCGGTGGTGGCGACTCAGCTGCAGCAGCTATTTCGCTAGGATACGCTGATGATTTCAGTCACATTTCAACAGGCGGTGGCGCATCATTAGAATATCTTGAAGGTAAAGAATTACCAGGTGTCGTTGCGATTGCTAATAAATAATCGTTTGATTAAAAAAGCTAGACATGGTTAAACAGAAATTAATCATAATTTACTAATAGGAGTGTATATAATGAGAAAACCAATTATTGCGGGTAACTGGAAAATGAATAAAACAGTTCAAGAAGCTAAAGATTTTATTAACGAATTACCAGCATTACCAGATACAAAAGAGGTAGAATCAGTAATTTGTGCTCCAACAATTCAATTAGACGCTTTAGTTACATTGGTTAATGAAGGAAAAGCACAAGGTTTACAAATTGGTGCGCAAAACGCATTCTATGAAGATGATGGTGCTTTCACTGGTGAAACATCACCAGTAGCATTAGCTGACTTAGGTGTAAAATATGTGGTCATTGGACACTCAGAACGTCGTGAAATTTTCCACGAAACTGACGAAGATATTAATAAAAAAGCACATGCTGTATTCAATCATGGTATGACACCAATTATTTGTGTTGGTGAAACTGATGAAGAACGCGAAAGTGGAAAAGCTAACGAAATTGTCAGCAATCAAGTGAAAAAAGCAGTTGAAGGCTTATCAGATGAACAATTAAAACAAGTGGTAATTGCTTATGAACCGATTTGGGCAATCGGTACTGGTAAATCTTCTACTGCAACAGACGCAAACGAAATGTGTGCATTTGTAAGAGAAACAATTGCTGACTTATCAGGCCAAGCAGTTGCCGATGCAACACGTATTCAATATGGCGGTAGTGTAAAACCTAACAACATTAAAGAATACATGGCAGAATCAGACATTGATGGCGCATTAGTAGGCGGCGCGTCACTTAAAGTGGATGATTTTGTACAATTGTTAGAAGGTGCAAAATAATATGGCTAAACAACCAACTGCATTAATTATTTTAGATGGTTTTGCAAACAGAGCAAGCGAACACGGTAATGCTGTAAAACTAGCTAATAAACCTAACTTTGACCGTTATTATAGTAAGTATCCAACAACACAAATTGAAGCAAGTGGTTTGGATGTTGGACTCCCTGAAGGTCAAATGGGTAATTCAGAAGTTGGACATATGAATATCGGCGCTGGACGAATTGTTTATCAAAGTTTAACACGCATCAATAAATCTATTGAAGATGGCGACTTCTTTGAAAACGATGTATTAAACAACGCCATTCAACACACAAAAAGTAATGATTCAGCGCTCCATATCTTTGGTTTATTATCAGATGGTGGCGTACACAGTCATTATAAACATTTATTCGCTTTACTTGAATTAGCTAAAAAGCAAGGTGTCGAAAAAGTTTATGTTCACGCATTCTTAGATGGACGCGATGTAGATCAAAAATCAGCATTAAAATATATCGAAGAAACTGAAGCCAAATTTAATGAACTTGGTATTGGGCAATTTGCCTCAGTATCTGGACGCTATTATGCAATGGACCGTGATAAACGTTGGGATAGAGAAGAAAAAGCTTATAATGCAATTCGTAACTTTGGCGGAGAAACATTTGATTCAGCTAAAGCTGGCGTGGAAGCAAACTATGCTAAAGACTTAACTGATGAATTTGTTGAACCATTCATTGTTAAAGACCAAAATAACGGTGTAAACGATGGAGACGCAGTTATCTTTTATAATTTCCGTCCTGACAGAGCTGGACAATTGTCTGAAATCTTTACAGATAAAGCATTTGAAGGCTTTAAAGTCGAGCAAGTAAATGACTTATTCTATGCAACGTTTACAAAATACAACGATAATGTTGACGCAGAAATTGTATTTGAAAAAGTAGATTTAACAAATACAATTGGTGAAGTTGCACAAGATAATGGTCTCAAACAATTACGTATTGCTGAGACAGAAAAATTCCCACATGTAACTTATTTTATGAGCGGGGGTCGCAATGATGAATTTGAAGGTGAACGTCGTCGTTTAATTGATTCACCTAAAGTTGCAACTTATGACCTTAAACCAGAAATGAGTGCTTATGAAGTCAAAGACGCACTTATTGAAGAGTTAGATAAAGGTGATTTAGATTTAATCCTATTAAACTTTGCTAATCCTGATATGGTTGGTCATAGCGGTATGCTTGAACCAACAATTAAAGCGATTGAAGCAGTTGATGAATGTCTAGGTGAAGTTGTAGACAAAATCATTGATATGGGCGGTCATGCGATTGTTACAGCTGACCATGGTAACTCGGATATGGTGTTGACTGACGATGAACAACCAATGACAACACATACAACGAACCCAGTACCAGTTATTGTTACTAAAGAAGGCGCAGATTTACGCGAAACAGGACGTCTTGGTGATTTAGCACCAACATTATTAGATTTGTTAAACGTAAAGCAGCCCGAAGACATGACTGGTGAATCATTAATTAAACATTAATACAATGCGAAAATTTAAATGATTGCTTAGTAAAAAGTATAACAACGTGTCATATGTTATAAAATGTTTGTAAAACGTATGGCACGCAAAATTAAAAGAAAATAATTAAATTATTTGTATTTATAGCATTTATGGCTATAATGAAGATGAAATTTAATATTTCTAAACTACTTATTAAAAAGGAGATTACAAACATGCCAATTATTACAGATGTTTACGCTCGCGAAGTCCTTGACTCACGTGGTAACCCAACAGTTGAAGTAGAAGTATTAACTGAAAGTGGCGCATTTGGTCGTACACTTGTACCATCAGGTGCGTCTACTGGTGAACACGAAGCGGTAGAATTACGTGACGGAGACAAATCACGTTATTTAGGTAAAGGTGTAACTAAAGCAGTTGAAAATGTTAACGAAATTATTGCACCAGAATTAGTTGAAGGTGAGTTTTCAGTATTAGAACAAGTTTCTATTGATAAAATGATGATTCAATTAGATGGCACTGAAAACAAAGGTAAATTAGGTGCGAACGCTATTCTTGGTGTTTCTATTGCAGTAGCTCGTGCAGCAGCTGATTTATTAGGCCAACCACTTTATAAATATTTAGGTGGATTCAACGGTAAACAATTACCAGTTCCAATGATGAACATTGTAAATGGTGGTTCTCACTCTGATGCGCCAATCGCATTCCAAGAGTTTATGATCTTACCAGTTGGTGCTGAAACATTTAAAGAATCATTGCGTTGGGGAGCGGAAATCTTCCACAACTTAAAATCAATCCTTAAAAACCGTGGTTTAGAAACAGCAGTAGGCGACGAAGGTGGTTTCGCTCCTAAATTTGAAGGCACTGAAGATGCTGTAGAAACTATTTTAGAAGCGATTAAAGCAGTTGGCTTAGAGCCTGGTAAAGATGTATTCTTAGGTTTTGACTGTGCTTCATCAGAATTCTTTGAAGACGGCGTTTACAACTACGCTAAATTTGAAGGTGAAAATGGTTCTAAACTTACTGCAGAACAACAAGTTGACTACTTAGAAGAATTAGTTAACAAATATCCAATCATCTCAATTGAAGATGGTATGGATGAAAATGACTGGGATGGTTGGAAAGTATTAACTGATCGTATCGGTGATAAAGTTCAATTAGTCGGTGACGATTTATTCGTTACAAATACTGTTAAATTATCAGAAGGTATCGAAAAAGGTATCGGTAACTCTATCTTAATCAAAGTTAACCAAATTGGTACATTAACCGAGACATTTGATGCTATTGAAATGGCTCAAAAAGCTGGTTATACAGCAGTTGTATCCCACCGTTCTGGTGAAACTGAAGATACTACAATCTCTGATATTGCAGTGGCTACAAATGCTGGTCAAATCAAAACTGGTTCATTATCAAGAACAGATCGTATTGCTAAATACAATCAATTATTACGTATTGAAGATGAATTATTCGAAACAGGCAAATTTGACGGTATCAAATCATTTTACAACTTAGATAAATAATATTTATCTTAAATAAAGAGTTCACGCGCTAACACGCAAGTCATTTGACTTGCGTGTTTTTTTAAAGCTCCACTTCTCAAATTATTGAGTTAGTGGGGCTTATGCAATGGCAAAGCTATTGTAAACAGCGAAAGAACTTGCTCAATTGAAAATTGAGCTTAGTAGGACTTATGCAATAGCAAGGCTATTGTAACCAATGAAAGAACTTGCTCAATTTATTGAGTTAATGATATTTATGTATGAGTTTTAGCTCAAATAAATCCTTTATCCCTTTTAATCTAGTCATCTTTGCCGGGATGGGAGACGAAATCTTTTTAATAAATTAGATTTCTGTCCCCCTCCGTAGTAGAGCTTACGCAATAGTCAAGTTATTGCATAAGAGAAAAGTTTGAGTCGGGAGGAAATTAATTGTCCCTGCCATTAATCATTAATGTGGCAGTAATTTAAAGTCCCGTTCCCTTTTGTGCATACAGTTTATAGATATAAGTGGATGAATGTTTGTATCCTCAGTTTTATGTGGTATCCAAAGTAAAAAATATTACGAGTGCATATGATTTTAGTTTACTTATTTACTTAATTTGTTCATCTTTGTTAGTGAAACTGATATAATTAGTAGTGTAAATTATAGAAGGAGCATGGACTGATTATGAATGCAAAACCTGAAACAAAAGAAGTTAGAACTGGTCATTTGATTGCTTACAGTTCATTAATCATTGCGATTCTTTATGCAATACATTTATTTCTCATTTTAGACGATAGTGTAGTGAAGCAACTGTTAATAAATAGTAAACAAAAACCTTCCGAAAATGCTATTGGTGTTATAAAAAACAGTTTTCAATTTACAGGTGTTATGTATGTAATAGCCAATTTAACGGGGATTATTGCAATTTGGAACAGGCATACATACTTGTGGTGGTTTATGTTTGCAGTATTCGCTTCACAAATTCTATATAACTTAGTTAATATCAACGCAGTTTTCGAAGCAATATTAGATGTCAAATCAATGGTGAATATCTTACCGTTAACAATAGTATTGATTATGTCATTCGTCTTAGCAGTTTACATGTTAGTCGTGTCTATCAAGCGTAAAAGTACTTTTAATAGATAGAAGTTTGCTAAACAAGTTAAACGTGTGATATAATGCGGTGCGTATATAATGAATGGAGGACAATTTTTATGCATACATTTTTCATGATCATTTTAATATTAGATTGTATTGCATTAGTGACTGTTGTATTACTCCAAGAAGGTAAAAGTAATGGACTATCAGGTGCGATAAGCGGTGGCGCCGAACAGTTATTTGGTAAACAAAAACAACGTGGCGTTGATTTATTCTTGCATAGATTAACAATTGTATTGTCTGTCATTTTCTTCTTGTTAATGTTAGGCATAAGTTATTTTGGTTTATAAGGTCCGACAATGTTAAAGTCGGGCTTTTTTATTTATAATAGTATTACCCGACTTTTTAAATGATTAAATTTAGGGAATATACTTTGAGTATGATTCATATTAAATCAATTGCTAGGACGAAAGGGTTGAACCACGATGCAAATTAAATTACCAGAGCCATTCTTTTTTGAAGAAGGCAATCGTGCTGTATTACTTTTACACGGTTTTACAGGAAATTCTTCAGATGTAAGACAATTAGGTAGATTCTTACAGAAAAAAGGTTATACATCTTACGCACCACAATATGATGGTCATGCTGCACCACCCGAAGAAATATTGCAATCAAGTCCATTTGCGTGGTATAAAGATGCGATAGACGGGTACCAATTTCTTGTGGATAAAGGATATGATGAAATCGTTGTAGCAGGTTTATCTCTAGGCGGTTGCTATGCGTTAAAAATAAGCTTAGACAGAGATGTAAAGGGTATTATAACAATGTGTACGCCTATGCATATCAAGACAGAAGGCGCAATGTTTGATGGTGTTTTAGAGTATGCCCGTAATTTTAAAAAATACGAGGGAAAAGATGAAGCTACAATTGAAAAAGAAATGGATGTATTTCACCCCACAGACACTTTAAAAGATTTACAAGAACAAATTCAAAGTGTAAGAGACCAAGTAGACGAAGTGATGGATCCTTTACTCGTTATACAAGGTGAACAAGATCAAATGATTAATACCGATTCTGCAAACATTATATACAATGAGAGCGAATCAGATGAGAAAGATATTAAATGGTATGCGAATTCAGGACATGTCATCACAATAGATAAAGAAAAAGAAACAGTTTTTGAAGATATATACCAATATTTAGAATCATTAGATTGGTCAAAATAAATTTATAGTATTTAATTATAGAAAGGAGGGGCATAATGAATTTAAAGCAATCCATTGAAGAAATTATCAAACAACCAGATTATGAACCCATGTCTGTATCTGATTTTCAAGATGCATTAGGTTTAAACAGTGCCGACTCATTTAGAGACTTAATCAAGGTGCTCGTTGAATTAGAACAAACCGGGTTAATTCAACGTACAAAGACAGATAGGTACCAACGTAAGGAATCTAAAAAATCAAAACAATCCGAATTAATTAGAGGAACATTAAGCCAAAATAAAAAAGGCTTTGCGTTTTTACGTCCAGAAGATGGTGATACAGATGATATCTTTATCCCACCAACTAAGATTAATCGTGCAATGGATGGAGACACTGTACTTGTCGAATTACAACACTCTAAGGGTGAACATAAAGGTAAACTTGAAGGAGAAGTTAAATCAATTGAGAAACACTCCGTCACTCAAGTCGTAGGTACGTATAGTGAAGCAAGACACTTTGGTTTTGTACTACCCGACGATAAACGTATCATGCAAGATGTATTTATTCCGAAAGGTCATAACCTAGGCGCTGTAGATGGACATAAAGTATTAGTACAGATTACTAAATATGCAGATGGCACAGATAATCCAGAAGGACAAGTTTCAGCTATTTTAGGCCATAAAAACGATCCAGGCGTAGATATTTTATCTATCATCTATCAACATGGTATCGAAATTGAATTTCCAGATAAAGTGTTAGAAGAAGCTGAAGCAGTACCAGATGAGATTAAACCATCTGAAATAGAAGGCCGTCGTGATTTAAGAGATGAACTAACGATTACGATTGACGGTGCAGATGCTAAAGACTTGGACGATGCAATTAGTGTGAAAAAACTAGAGAACGGTCATACACAATTAACAGTCAGCATTGCAGATGTCAGTTACTATGTAACAGAAGGCTCAGCGCTAAATGAAGAAGCATACGATCGTGCAACGAGTGTTTATTTAGTGGATCGCGTAATCCCTATGATTCCACATCGACTCAGTAACGGCATCTGTTCATTAAATCCAAATGTAGATAGATTAACATTAAGTTGCCAGATGGAGTTAGATGAACGTGGCGATGTCGTTAATCATGAAATCTTTGATAGTGTCATTCACTCAAATTATCGTATGACTTACGATGAAGTAAACGAAATTATTACAGATCAAAATAAAGAGACGCGCGATAAATATAACGAAGTGACACCAATGCTTGATTTAGCAAAAGATTTATCTGAACGCTTAATCAATATGAGAAAACGCCGCGGTGAAATAGATTTCGATATCAGTGAAGCAAAAGTACTTGTAAATGAAGAAGGTATACCTACTGATGTTGAATTAAGAGAACGTGGCGAAGGCGAACGTCTTATTGAATCATTTATGTTAGCTGCCAATGAAACAATAGCAGAACATTTTGATCGTTTAGATGTACCGTTCATATACCGTGTACACGAACAACCTAAATCAGAACGTCTACGTCAATTCTTTGATTTTATTACTAATTTTGGAATAATGATCAAAGGTACTGGCGAAGAAATTCACCCATCTACTTTACAAAAAATCCAACAAGAAGTAGAAGGTCAACCGGAACAAATGGTCATTTCTACTATGATGTTACGGTCAATGCAACAAGCACGTTATGATGATGTCAATTTAGGGCATTTTGGCTTATCTGCCGAGCACTATACACACTTTACATCGCCTATACGTAGATACCCAGATTTAATAGTTCATAGACTCATCCGTAAATATCTTGTTGATAAAACGATGGATGATAAAGAACTTAATAAATGGGAAGAACTGCTACCAGAAATCGCAGACCACACATCTCAAAGAGAACGTAGAGCGATTGAAGCAGAACGTGACACAGATGAATTGAAGAAAGCAGAATACATGGTTCAACATATTGGAGAAGAATATGAAGGTATCATTAGTTCTGTAGCTAATTTTGGTATGTTTATTGAATTGCCAAACACCATTGAGGGCATGGTACACGTATCAGACATGACGGATGATTACTATAACTTCGATGAACGTCAAATGGCAATGATAGGTGAACGACAAGCTAAAGTATTCCGCATTGGCGATCCCGTTAATATTAAAGTAGTTAATGTCGATGTAGATGAACGCATGATTGATTTTCAAATCGTCGGTATGCCGTTACCTAGAAAAGAACGTAGCCAACAACCTTCACGTGGTAAGACGATCCAAGCTAAACCACTTGGTAAGTCACTAGATAAATCCAATGACGATAAAAAAGGTAAGAAAAAACAACGTAAAGGTAAAAATCAGCGAAATAAAAACAAACAAACTAGTGGCAATACAAAACATAAACCATTTTATAAAGATAAAAAGGTTAAAAATAAAGCTCGTAAGAAGAAAAAATAATTCAACAAAGAGGTGAAACTCAATGCCAAAGAAAAAATCACCAGGAACGTTAGCTGAAAATCGTAAAGCAAGACATGATTTTAATATTGAAGATACGGTTGAAGCGGGCATTGTGTTAAAAGGGACGGAAATCAAGTCCATTCGTCGTGGCAGTGCAAACCTTAAAGATAGCTATGCGCAAGTAAATCGTGGCGAAATATTTTTAAACAATATGCACATTGCTCCATATGAAGAAGGTAATCGATTTAACCATGACCCTCGTCGTTCACGTAAACTCCTATTACACAAACGTGAAATATTGAAATTAGGCGAACGTACAAGAGAAATTGGTTACTCAATTATCCCTTTAAAACTCTATTTAAAACACGGTCAATGTAAAGTCTTACTTGGCGTTGCAAGAGGTAAGAAAAGACATGATAAACGTCAAGCATTGAAAGAAAAAGCAATGAAACGTGATGTAGATAGAGCACTTAAAGCGCGTTATTAAGCGAAAATATTGCCAAAGACACCGATCTTTGGTAATATAATATGTGCTTTCTGAAAAAGATGTATAGTTTAAAGTCTGCAGAAAGTACATTATATTATTAGGGGGACGTTTTTGGATTCGACAGGGGTCCCCGAGCTGGTTAAGCGTGTCGGAGGGTTGTCTCCGCACCAACACACACAGTTAAAAATTAACTGACAAATCAAACAATAATTTCGCAGTAGCTGCGTAATAGCACTCTGCATCGCCTAACTGCATTTCCTATGTGCAGTTAACGCGATTCAACTTTAATAGGATACGCTAGGTACTGCCGCTTGAAGTCTGCCTAGAAGAGATTAACCAAGCTAGCACAATGTCGGCTGTCTATCACCTAACATTGTGCGAAATGCCTTGATAGACTACACACGTAGAAAGATTAGTATCAGGACCTCTGGACGCGGGTTCGAATCCCGCCGTCTCCATTACAGAGCTCTCAGCCCAAGTGGTTGAGAGCTTTTTTAATTGCCATGGTATTAACACAGATTTGCCTTGCTTATAAAAAAGTACGTTACAAATTTGTAGTTATTACTTTGTGATAAATAAACATAAATGATATTGTTTTAACCCTAGAATGTATTTAATATCAAATATTTCAAATGAGGAGTTATAAAAAATGATTAAAGAGCAAATCCAAGCTTCATATAATTTATTAAAAAAGCATATAAGAGACATAGATGAGGAAATAGCTACTTATCAACCAAACGTTGCTAATAATAATATCAAATGGCAATTAGGTCATTTAATTTTATTGAATGATTTTTTAGTATTTGAAACTATTAATGGGGAAAATGTTTTAGATCAAACGCCTGCAAAATATTTTTTGTGGGGAACATCACCAAAAGATTTTGATGGTTATGAACCTTCTTTTACCGAACTAAAAAAATTATTAGATGAACAACTTGATAGAATTCTTAATGCTTTAGAAAAACAATTAAAGAAAGATAGAAATGAACCAATTGTACTTAAAGATGTAGACGTTTATATGGAAAATTTTAATCAATCTATACATTTTGCTATTATTCATACTAATCGACACTTTGGTCAAATTGTATTATTAAAATCTATGATTAATAAATTAAATTAAAAACCACTGCCCAATATTAGGCAGTGGCTATAAACATTTTATAATTTTTTGCATATTCAGATACAAATGACTATATTGTGAATTTACTTCATCAATAAAAATGGCCTAATCTGTGCGTGATTATGATAAGGTTAACGCTTGGTGTTAATTCTATAATCAATCTTCACGTACGCTATTTATAAAATCAAATTCAATCTTTTCATCGATGCTCATCAGTTCTTATAGACGCCTTGCTCAAATCTAAAATAAATTTAAACGCCTAACTTTCATTACACCTATTTATCATTTTTAATAAAAAGTCTAATTTTTGCAATTCTGAAACAGATAAAAAATAGGACATCATCACGATGCCCTTTGAAAATTAACTCACTTCACATGCATAGCCATCTTTATCTCTATCGTGTTTTGACTCATATGCAGGATGATCTTGTGGAACGCCTTCTGGATAAACCTGACGTAGCGCTGTACAATTTGGGAAAGTTGTAGTATTTTCAGTTGTTGAATTGGTATTATCTTCGGTGTCGTCATTAAAATTATTACTTGAAGTAGGGTCGGAATTAGAATTGTTTTCTGTCTTTGCTTGATTTTGAGTATTGTTTTGTTCTTCAAATGCAGAATTTAAACTCCAAATGCCTATTTTTTCTGATTTTGCTTGTTCTTGTGAATTTTCTAACTCTGTCAAATATCTAGTATTTGGAGGGTAAACGTAAGCTACTTTTGCTAAACCTTCTCTTACTAATATATTATTTAACATGTCTCCATCTACATATATGTAAGCTAAATTTCTTCCGTATTTATCTTGCTTTTCTCCAACATCAAATTCTACTTCTATTTTTTCAGCATTATTTAGTAATTCTGCGGTTCTATCTGAGGCTTCTTGGCCAAATGGTTGCTTGCCTACGCTTGGGTGTTTAGTTTCAGGTGTGTCAATTAGTAAAAATCTAAAAGATGCTTTGGTTTCTTCATATATAAATTTAGCAGTATCACCATCAACAGTAGAGGCTAATTCAACTGGTATCTTATCTGTAGTGCCCGGTTTAGGTTTGTTTTCTTTTTTGTCTTCACTTTTCTGTTGATCATTTTTCGTTTCAGATTGATCTTCATCATTTGAAGATTTTAAAGTTGTTTTATCTTCAGATTCTTTAGAGTTTTCTTTTTTAGTAATTTCTTTTTGTTTGTTTTCTTCTTTATTCTCTCCTTTTTCAGCATCTTTTGATGATGATTGGTTTTCCTTCTTATCTTCTGATTTACTTTGTTCGTTATCACCACATGCAGATAAAACCAAAAAACTTGCTAATAATAAAAATAGTAATTTTTTCATATGTGTCTCCTCTAAATTATATTTGTATAAAATTATTGTACTATACTAAAAAATAATTAGTAAGAATAATTATAGTATTATTTGAAATGTTAATTATTTATAGTCAATTAGAATTATGGTATGTATATTATTATTGTAAAGTGTTCATCAATTAATCAATCGTTTTTAACTTTTAGAGGCGATATTTTTATAGATATGTGTTATATTTACAGTCCTACTACTGTCTCCTGAAAATATAAAAGGGGAAATTCTATGATAAATTTAATTTCAGCAATAGGTTCTATAGGCACATTTATAATGGCATTATTCTATTTTGTTTCAGTCACTTTGCAACTGTACCAAATGAAAATCGGCTTTATTCCAGCTTTAGGTTTTAACCAAGTATTGCTTGAACTAAATGAAGAAGACGAGCTTACCATGAAAAATATGTCAACTGACATTACTGATCATGAAGATTATTTAAAATTATATAACTTGGGCGGCGGTGCTGCTAAAAAGATAAAAATTGAGATTTTATTAGATGGTGAAAAAGTTATACAAGAAAAATATGTAAATATGTTACCAAGTAAAGAAAGTTATCTTTTACCTGTAAACAAAGAAGTATTTGAAGAATTTGAAAGCACAATCCAAAATAATGGATATGAGTCTAATATAAATATTAGAATATCTTACCGTCATAATGTCAGTAGAAAACAACATACACTGACATTGAATGGCAAGTTGGACGAATTTAATATGTATAAAAACAAGACAATATATGAACTTCAATTTATAGAAGATTAATTTTAACTCTACCTGTTAAGGTAGGGTTTTTTATAAAGTGAAAATGTGTGAAATAGTATTCATTTATATTTAAGAAACTGGATTAAGCAAACATAATTTGGAGGATATTACATAAAAAATAAGCCCATCAATTAAGATGAGCTAAAAGATTAATGATAACAAAATAAATAGGCTCTATACTAAACAGGACT
>NZ_JAESKF010000005.1:0-72011 GCF_017891975.1 Staphylococcus sp. GDY8P131P | reverse complement strand
AATTATACGGACTTTATCTATATTTTCTAATACTGGAGTCATCACTTTTGGACAAAGCGATTCTTTATTTGTGCAAACCGCAATAGATGGCGGTCGTAAATATAATCTAAATGTTGAAACATTATCAGCTGATGAAATTAATGAACGTTGGCCCGGTATCACAATAGCTCCTGATCAAATGGGTTGCTATGAACCTGAGGCAGGCGTTTTATTTTCACAAAATTGTATACGTACTTTTAAAAGACTTGCTTTAAACCATGGGGCTGAATTAAAAACCAACTCTCCAGTTATGAATATCGATATGTTTGATGACGTCGTTAACGTTCAGACAAATTCTAATACATTTACTGCAAATAAATTAATTATTACTGGAGGCGCCTGGAATAAGAAAATATTAGATGACTTAGGTTTACAGTTGCAACTTCAACCATCTAGACAGACCATCGCATGGTTTGATTCAGATGATATTTTATATAAATCAGATGGTTTTCCCGGGTTTTTTGCTGACGTTCCTAGCGGCGTTTACTATGGTTTCCCTTCTATCGATGGCACTGGTTTAAAAATTGGCCGATATGATAATGGAGACCCGATTGATCCAATGTATTATAATAAAGCATTTGGCGCTTACGAAAAAGATGAAAACGATATTAGTCATTTTTTAAATCAATATATGCAGCAAGCTTACGGAAATATAAATGTTGGCAAAACTTGTATGTTTACAAATACATTAGATGAGAATTTTGTCATAGATAAACATCCTCGATACGAACATATTGTGATTGCTGGTGGCTTTTCAGGACACGGCTATAAGTTTTCAAGCGCTATAGGAGAGGTGTTATATGAATTAGTTACTAAAGGGAAAAGTACACAAGATATATCACTATTTAAAATTACACGTCCAAGTTTACAACCTGAAAATAAAGCAAAAGTATTTTTTAAAGCAAGGGGGAAATAAAAATGACTCAATCTAATTTAGATTTTTTAAAATCATTGATTAATATTGATAGCACTAATCCACCAGCTAACGAAGATAACGTAGTGCAAGTTTTTAAAAAGCGATGTGAATCCAAAAATATACCATTTGATATAACCAATTTAAGTGACCAAAGAAGTAATATTTCAGTAACTTTAAAAAGTAACCAACGTGACGCTGGTAAGTTGTTATTATCTGGTCATACAGATACCGTAAAAATTGGTGCCCAAGAGTGGAAATATGATCCTTTTAAAGGCGAAATTGAGGATGGAAAACTATACGGAAGAGGAACAAGTGATATGAAAAGTGGCTTAGCCGCTTTATATCTCGCATTAGAATCTGTATATGAAGAAGGCTATGAATTAAATAAAGATATTGAATTTTTAGCTACTGCTGGAGAAGAAGTAGATTCAATAGGTGCCAAGCATTATGTTCAAAGTACAACTATGGATAACATAGATGCCATCATTATCGCAGAACCCACTAGCGAAAAAGTAGCCATTGGGCATAAAGGCGCTTTATGGATAGAAGTCACGTTAACTGGCAAAACTGCACACGGCGCAATGCCCGAACAAGGTATAAATGCCGTAGAAGGTATGAATAAAGTGATTAATTTGGTTAATGACTTAAAAGAAGAATGGGCTGAAGAAACAGCTGCATTAGGCAAAAGTAGTATATCAGCAAATATGATTAACGGTGGCATTCAAACTAACGTTATTCCTGACCAATGTGTATTAAATGTCGATATTCGAACAGTTACACCTAATATTCATGACAATCTTTATAATCAATTTAATCAACGTTTAAACCAACTTTTTTCGGACAACACATCTCCAAAGGTAAGTACGCAGGTGTTACTTGACCGCGCTACGGTTTTAACTAATGAAAACGCTGAAATTATTCAAAATGCCTTAGACATTTCAAATGAAAATAACATTACAGGCATGGCCTATTACACGGATGGTTCTGTTCTCAATCCGGACAGCAATATTCCCACATTAATTTATGGTCCTGGTATTGAAACATTAGCACACCAACCAAATGAATACGTTGAAGTCAAAGCATTCGAACGTTCTATTGATTTTTTCAAAAACTTAATTAAACAATTTGCAAAATAAATAGACTGCCGGTATACTGCCGGCAGTTCTTTTTTCATTCTAAAATAAATCTTTTCATGTATAATGGCCTCAAATGAAAAAGGCGGATGATATTATGGAAATAAAAGATTTAAAGATTTTTCAAAGTGTTAGCCAATATCAAAGTATTAGTCGTGCTGCCAAATCACTTAATTTTGTCCAATCTCATGTTACCTCCCGTATAAAACGATTAGAACAAGAGCTCAATACACAACTTTTTCTACGTCATAAAAAAGGAACAACATTGACTTCAGATGGCGAAAAACTCCAAATATATGTTGAAAAAATTATGGATGTATTGAATGAAATGGAAAGTACTTTCCAAAAGAAAGAAATGTCTAGTGGAAAAATTGAAATTGGTATAGTAGAAACAATTACTAAATTACCGAAAGTACTATCAATGTTCCGTAAAAAATATCCACAAGTTGCTCTATCTTTATACACCGACGTTACTGCGAATATTTCTCAAAAAGTGGTCAATCAACGTTTAGATTGCGCGTTTGTCACAGGATTTAAACAACATCATGACATAAATAAAATGGAGTTATTTAAGGAAAAATTAGTACTGATATCTAATGTGGATACCATGGACTTAAAAGATATAGCATCTTCTGTGTTTTTAGTGTTTGAAAAAGGATGTAATTATAGAAGGAATCTCGAATCTTGGTTAAAATCTGAAAATATTAAAAAACCAAATCTTGTAGAATTTGGAACATTAGAAACAATTATTGGAAGCGTTAAATCGGGTATTGGCATCAGTTTAGTACCTGAATCATCAGTTCAACATGACTTAGAGAACGGTGAATTATATAGTTATGCCTTACCAGAAAAATACAGCAATATATCAACAGACTTTATTTGGAATTCAAATTACCATTTAAACGCCCCTACGTCTAACTTTATCCAAACTGTTAAAAACTTCGCTAACCAAGATTAAAGATATGGCACACTTTTACCATTACAATGTGCATATATTTACTAACCAAATCGTTTATCTTTTAATTTATTTGCCCACCTCTACAAAATGAATACAAGCGCTAAGGCGCTTGCATAAGAACTACTAGGGCTATGCGGATTACATAAGTATTACTAACCACTAGGTTTTTTACATCGACTCAAGTAATCGGTGCTTTTCCGGTTCAGTTAAAAATGCATATTGAATTGCACGTTGATTAATATATTTCATCTGTTCTAAATCTATTAATTGATGTTTAAACAGTAATTCATATTCTTCATTTAATGAAGTTTGTGTCACTGTTCGATTATCTGTATTAATAACAAATGGTATATTATTGTTTAATAAATAAGGTATGTTTATTTCTGACAAAGCGTTTATCGCTTTGGTTTGCAAATTACTTTTAGGGCATATTTCTAATAATACATCATTCGCTTTAACTTCTTGCAATGCCGCTTCATCCAAGTTAACAGCAACACCGTGACCAATACGTTTAGCTCCTATTTTAATTGCTTCTAACACATTATGCTTACAGCCACATTCACCAGCATGTAACGTTAAATGCATACCTTTATCTAATCCGTATTGAATGGTATCTTGAATGGTATGTGGCGGAAACCCTACTTCTGGTCCTGCAAAATCAATACCCCGTATCACCTCGCTGTTGTATACATCTAAACCATCAAACAATTGTTTATTTGTAGATGGTTCATGTTGTCTCATAGCGCAAATTAATAAATTCACTTTAATATCCATTGTTTCTTGTACAATTTCAACCCCCGTTTCAACGGCCTTTACTATTTCTAGGAGCGTCATATCTTGTTCCATATGTAACAAAGGTGCAAAACGAATTTCTATATATTTCACATTATCCTCATAGGCTTGTTGCGCAACGTCTATAACTGCCCTTTTCAAGCTATCTGCTGTTTGCAATACGCTTAATATTTCATCAAAACACTTTAAATATTCATCTAGACTTTCACACTGCTCACTCACAATTAGATTAGCTTCGTTCAAATTAATTTGTTGTTCTTGAGCTAACTGTCGAATTAACTTTTCACTTACAGAACCATCTAAATGGCAATGGAGTTCAATTTTAGCAATATCTTTTATACTTTTATCCATTATAGTAAACTTCCCTACCTCTAAATTAATATCATTCTGCGATTTAATCTTGTTAATATATATGTTACATAAAAATGATTCATATAATATAACACTTTATTTTTTACATTACTATACATAAAGTAAATCCATTTTTGCAAAAACTATTTAAAGCATACACAACTTCTTCAAAACACAGTATTTTTATAAAAATATTAAAAAAACAAACGGGATAAAAATCAAAAATTAAATTTGATTTTCTAACCCCGTTACGTTTCATTACTAAATTTTAAAATTGGTGATAATAACCTAATATTAACAGTGATGCACCTATACCAATAATACATATGATCATTAATATGATAACTATTTTTAGTGCTACAAGAAAATGTTTTCTATTCTGGCCTTTATTTACGAGGTATACACCAGCAGCTACTACTAAAATAAATACAACAAGTAACGTATAAGCAATAATATTTAATAATTCCATCCGATTGCCCCTTTAGCGATAATTCATTTTCGTTAAACTTGTGCTGTATTGATATACTGATGTTTTTGTAAATAGTCCAAAATTTTAGACACTGATGCTTCAACAGTAAGTGTTTCAGTATCTAATATAATTTCTGGTTCGGTAGGCGCTTCGTATGGTGCGTTGACACCAGTAAACTCTGCAATTTCCCCACTTCTTACTTTTTGATATAAACCTTTTGGATCTCTAACTTCACATTCCGTTAAACTGCATGCTGTATAGACTTCTATAAAATCTGCTTCATCTAAGAGATGACGTACAGCATCTCTATCTGCTTTATATGGAGAAATAAAAGCAGTCACTGTCACTAAGCCGGCATCGGCCATTAATTTACTAACTTCTCCTATACGTCTAATGTTTTCTTTACGATCTTCAGGTGAAAATCCTAAATTTTGATTCAATCCATGTCTAACGTTATCCCCATCTAACCGATATGTATGCACTTGTTGAGCAAACAATGCTTTTTCAAGTGCTACTGATATCGTTGATTTCCCTGATCCTGATAATCCTGTAAACCAGATCACAGCGCTTTTATGTTGATTACGTTGTTGCCTTTCACTTTTTGTCACTTCCGAAGCATGCCACGTTATATGTTTAGATTTTCCCATCACTCAATATGCACTCCTTTTCATTCTGCTATTCTTTCAATCCATTAATCAGTACTTCTGCCACTTCTGGTCTTGAGAATTCTTTAGGTAAAGATTCACCTTTTTTCAATTTTTCACGAACCTTTGTACCGCTTAAATGTAAATGTTCTGAAGCATCGTGAGGGCATGTTTTTGCTGTAGCCATATTCTCACAAGTTTTACAATAAAAAGCATGCTCAAATTTCAATATTCGGATACCTAATTCAGCTTCATATTTTGAAATAAGCGCTTGCGCTTCATATGTTCCGTAATAGTTACCTACACCTGCGTGATCGCGCCCTACGATAAAATGTGTACAACCATAATTTTTACGTACTGTAGCGTGTAATATAGCCTCTCTTGGACCTGCGTATCTCATCGCTGCTGGATAAATAACTAAGCGTGTTTTATTTTCTGGGTAATATTTTTTCAGTATGACTTGATAACTCTCCATACGAACAGCAGCTGGTATATCATCTGATTTAGTTTCACCTACTAAAGGGTTTAATAGTAAACCATCTACAGCCTCTAATGCTGCCTTTTGAATATACTCATGTGCACGATGCACCGGGTTTCTAGTTTGAAATCCAACTACCGTTTTCCAACCTAAATCTGAAAATAACTGTCTTGTTTCTGACGGGTCTAAATGGTAATCCACAAATTCATCATGTTTAGGTCTATTTAATAAATAAATTGGTCCAGCTAGGTAAACGTCACCTTTTTCATAAACTTTCTTTACCCCTGGATGATCAACATCTGTAGTGCCGTATACAAGTTGCGCTTCTTTTTGTTTGTCATACGTATATTTTTCCTCCAAATCGAGCACGCCATACAAAACATCATCTTCGCCATATAAAGCAATTCGAGAACCAATATTCAAATTTTGGGATTGTTCTGTTGTTATAGGTAATGTGATTGGGATACTCCAAACTAAACCATTTTCTAAATGTAAATCTTCAACAACTTTTGTATAATCCGCTTCTTTCATAAACCCTGTTAATGGGCTAAACCCGCCTATAGCAATTAATTCTAAATCTGACAAACTCCATGAATTTAAAGTAATGGGTTCTAAGTTTTCGGCTTCTTTGATTAATTGCTCTCTAGCTGTACCACTGACTTCTCTATTTACAAGTAAACCACCGTGAGGTTGGATTGTAGCTTGTTGTTTTTCATTTATTAATGACATTTTGTCACACTCCTTATTGAATTAATCTAGTTTATTTACGTTGGATTCATTTTTAAAATTCAAAAATGGTAATTTATTATTTTGGTATAAAGCAAATAGTATTAACACGAACCAAATAACAATAAGTGCAATTTTAATCGTAATAGCTAAAGTTTGATTCAGCCCGACGACGCTGATAAGTGAATTACTGTTTGTAAAAATAATTAAACCACTTACACAGACGGCTAGAATATTCATGGGTAAAAGCTTCACCAACCATGCAGCAAATGGTGCAGCAACCATGCCACCAATACTTAAAGATACTACAAGCCACCAGTTGATTTGGCTCCAACCGAGAAAAATAATAAAACTTAGAGAAGCAGACACCGTCACGAAAAACTCACTCGCTGATACAGTACCAATTGCATACCTAGGTTCTAACTTCTTTTGAGCAAGCATTAATGGCGTATTGACTGGTCCCCATCCACCACCGCCTATAGAATCTAAAAAACCTGCAACTGCACCTTGCGGAATTAAGATTAAGCGTGATGTTTTTGTCTTTGTTTTTGAGACAGATTTTTCTTTTGTAAATAAAAATTGGTATAAAATATAGAGCCCCATTGTTAACAAAAATATAGCAATGAATGGTTTAATAAAATCGCTGTGTATATGACTTAATATCGCAGCACCAATGAATGCTGTTATAGCACCCGGAATTGCTAGTTTAACCATCGTTGGTTTATGCACATTTTTAAACTTCCAATGTGATGTCCCGGACGCTGCTGTAGTAGCAATTTCAGAAAAATGGATTGTTGCTGATACGATCGCCGGCGCCACGCCAAATGTCAATAATATAGAGGATGATGACGCGCCAAATCCCATACCTAATGAACCGTCAATCAATTGTGCGAGAAAACCCGCTAATGCAAAAATGAATAATTTATACATAGAATGATGCCTCCTCTCAATTCAATTTAATCTAAAGTATCTAACCACTTTCTAACTTCTTGTTGCTTGTTGATATTTAAATATTTTTCATTTAACATTTTTTTCAAAAATGTTTCCTTCTCTGTAGATATAAGTGAGCTATGCTTGATTCGTTGTCTACAGTCATATAAAAAATCAACATAATCACCATACGCACTGTTAAAATATTGTTGCAATGCCTCTAAAATATGAGTTGTAAGCATGGGGCTAGCACCTTGTGTTGAAATGCTGATGGTTAATTTGCCACGTCGTAAAATACTAGGAAACAAAATATCGCCAGCATTTGCTTTACCTACCATATTAATTAGAGCTTTACTTGGTTTTGCATTCAAGATAGCTTGGTTGGTAGCTACATCATTTGTTGCGGCAACAATTAAATCAGCCTTTTCCACATCACTATTTTCAAATATTTTATTATGCCATTGAATCGATTGTTGTTTGGCCAAGTGTTCTAAACCCTCTGTCACTGTAGGACTAACAACAGTGATTCGTTTTGTATATTGTGTTAAAACGCTCACACGACGTGCTGCAATTTTTCCGCCACCTATAACAACGACTTGTTTCTGTGAAAGATCAACCATTAAAGGGATGAAATCCATAATGTCACTCCTTGCTATTAACCGCCATTTTTAAGTCATTAAATATTTTGAAATGCCTCTTCAACACGTTCTTTTAGCGCTGTTTGCAAATGTTCATGATGGCTAAGATGCTCTGTTAAGATAATATCGCTTTTTTTCTGATAATCATTCACAACCTTAGCAATATATTGGTCTAAAATACCTGTGAACCATATATAAGGTAGAATGAATATTTGTGAATACCCTTCGTCCACTGCATGGTTTAACGCATCTTCAAATAATGGTTCACAAGCTGCTAAATAACATACGCTTATATTGTTAGATGGCAACATAGCCGATAGTTGTGATTTGATTATAGAGAAATCCTTTTTCGTTTGAGGATTATAGCTTCCTCTTCCAATAATTAATAATTTAGCGTCTGAGTTAGGCGTAATATCTACTTTTTCAAGACGCTGTTTTAGTATTTCTGTTAATCGCGCTTGTACGCCTAAGGGTTGCCCGTAAACTATTTTCACCTCAGGAAACTGTTGCTGACTATACTCGATTTCTTCAGGAATGTCTTTATAATAGTGTCCTGCACTTAAAAGTAATACAGGAATAATCGCAATCTCATTTGCTCCTTGGTTTACTAACTTTTGAAAACCTTGTGATATATCTGGTTCTGCTAATTCTAAAAAACAAATTTCTTGTAAAGGTACATCCACTTGCGCTTGAACAAGTTCAATAAATGATGTTGCTTCTTCAACTGCTTCTGCTACACGACTTCCATGACTAACATATAAGACACCTTGCATCTCAAGCCCTCCATTATTGATATGTGAGTTGCGTCAATAATTCATTTTTATATGTTGCTTCAAACCAACTAATACGGTTTCGCAGTTTCACAACTTCTCCTACGATGATCATAGCTGGGTTTTCGATCTCTTTAGCTTCATCAATGATGGTTTCTAAGGTGCCTACTACTGTTTTTTGTAATTGAGAAGTACCCATATGAACGAGTGCAATGGGCGTCTTTTGGTCACGGCCATTTTGCGTTAATAATTCAACAATTTTAGGTAACTTTTTCACGCCCATATAAATACATAACGTTTCAGGCCCTAACGCAAGGTGTTTCCAATATTCGTCTTTATCAATATCTTTATTAATGACACCCGAAACAAAAGCCACCGAAGAACTATAGTCTCGATGAGTCACTGGAATACCTGCATAGGCCGGCGCTGCAATACCTGCAGTAATACCAGGTACAATTTCAAATGGTATACTATATCTAGCTAGTATTTCTGCTTCTTCTCCACCTCTACCATATATAAAAGGGTCGCCTCCTTTTAAACGTGTAACAGTATGACCTTCTTGAGCCAAATCAACGAGCATCTGATTTGTATCTGCTTGTGAAATAGACTGATGATTCGGATCTTTCCCACAATATATCAACTTAGCAGTCAAAGACGCATAACCTAATAATTCTGGGTTTACTAAACGGTCGTATAGAATAACATCCGCTTTTTCAATCGCCTTTTGTCCTTTAACTGTAATTAAATCAGGATCTCCAGGTCCTGCACCAACTAAAAATACTTTCCCCATACTGTCACCTGCTTTCCAAATTTTAACTATGAAATAATTGGCCGTCTGTCACTTCTTCTATGATGCCTGCCCTTACTACAAAATTACCGAAACGTTCATTCACTGTTCTTTCTTGTGCATATTGCAATAAAATTGGTCTCAAACTTTTTAATATTTCTGCTTCATCAATATTTTCTTTAAATAATTTATTTAAACGATCGCCAGCAAATCCGCCTCCTAGATACATGTTGTACTTACCAGGTGCTTTACCAATAAATGCAATTTCTGCTAACGCGGGGCGTGCACATCCGTTTGGACATCCTGTCATTCTGATAGTGATCTCTTCTTCACTTAAACCAGCTTCATCCAATAAAGCTTCTATTTTAGTAATAAGTGAAGGTAAATAACGTTCAGATTCAGCCATTGCTAAACCACAAGTTGGAAACGCTACACAAGCCATAGAATTCCTGCGTAGCCCAGTATAATGTGCCCCATCGGTTAAATTGTATTGTTCTATCAACGCTTCAATTTCCGCCTTTTTCTCCGCTTCTACGTTTGCAATAACTAAATTTTGATTAGGAGAAAGTCTAAAGTCACCAGTATGTATCTCAGCGATGGCTCTAAGCGCAGTTTTTAATTTATACTCTTCAGTATCTTTAATACGTCCATTTTGAATAAACAAAGTAAAATGGTGTTTACCACTGCCTTCGGTCCACCCATATCGATCACCATTATCTTCAAAATGAAAAGCACGTTTTGATTCTAAATCCCAACCTAAACGACGGTTTAACTCATCAGTGATCCATGAGACACCTTTACGGTCAACTGTGTATTTAAATCGAGCGTTGGTTCTGTCTTCACGATTTCCATAATCACGTTGAATCGTAAGTATTTTTTCACAAACATCTACGACTTCTGCTTTAGGGAAATAACCTATTAAACGGCCCACTTGTGGATACGTTGCGGTATTGCCATGTTTCATACCCATACCGCCACCAACTGTAAGATTGAACCCTACTAAAACACCATCTTCAATAATAGAAATCAAACCGATATCTTGTGAAAACACATCAATGTCGTTAGAAGGAGGTACAGCGATACCAATTTTAAATTTACGTGGTAAATAGGTTTTGCCATATAGTGGTTCTGGCTCTTGGTCACTGGTGTCTAACACTTTCTCTCCATCTAACCAAATTTCATGATATGCTTGTGTTTTAGGAGAAAGATAACTACTGATATCACTTGCAATTTGATTGATTTCAGCATGTACATCGGACTGATAAGGGTTGGGGTTACACATCACGTTTCGATTCACATCTCCACAAGCAGCTAGTGTATCGAGTAAAGATTGATTAATATCAAACATGGTTTGCTTTAGATTACGTTTCAAGACCCCATGAAATTGAAAAGCTTGTCTTGTCGTTAATTTAATCGTTTGATTCGCATATTGATTCGCTATGTCGTCCATTGCAATCCACTGTTCTGGTGTTGAAGCTCCACCTGGCGCCCGAACTCTAATCATGAAACTATATGCGGGTTCCAGTTTTTGCATACGTCGTTCATCGCGAATATCTCTATCATCTTGCATATAACTGCCGTGAAACTTTATTAATTTAGTGTCTTCTTCTGAAATAGCGCCTGTAATTCTATCTGCTAATCCTTCAACAATTGTTCCACGAAGATAATTACTATCTGCTTTGATACGCTCCATCTCATCCAATTTTTTTGAAAAATTTAAATTTGATTCTGACACGTAATCAACTCCCTTTCTAATAAACATCTCTTTGGTATCGTTTGTCTTGTTTCATTTGTGTCAAATACACTTCAGCTTCTTCGTCAGACATATTGCCTTCTTTGACTAAAACATTATGAATGGCTTCATGAACGTCTTTAGCCATATACTGTTCATCGCCACAAACATATAATGCAGCGCCATTTATCAGCCATTCATAGAAGGCTTCACTTTGTTCTTCAATTTTATGCTGAACATATACTTTTTCGTTAGTATCTCTTGAAAATGCTAAATCTATTTTGCTCAGCACGCCTGTTTTAAGCCAATCCTGCCATTCTGTTTGATATAAAAAATCTGTTGTAAAATGCTGTTCTCCAAAAAACAACCAAGTCTGACCGTTTAAACCCAGCTCTTCACGTTCTTGTAAATATGATCTGAAAGGCGCCACCCCCGTTCCAGGACCAATCATAATCACAGGCGTAGCTTCATCGAACGGGAATTTGAAATTCGGGTTTTTCTTTAAATATACCGATGCTGATTCTCCTGCTTCCAAGCGTTCAGCTAATTGAATCGAACACACACCTTGGCGCTCACGTTGATGTGAGTAATACCTGACTGCACCAACTGTTATATGTACTTCATCAGGGTTTGCTTCATAACTACTTGCTATGGAGTATTCTCTTGGAGGTAATTTTCTTAAAAACTGATAAAGCGCTTCAGGTGCAAGTGCCTTAGGTTGAAAGTCTTGAATTAAATCAATTAAGTCTCTGCCATATATATAAGATTTAATCCATTCATAATCTAAAACATGTTCTGATAAATCTGAATTATCAAATAATTCTGCAGCTTTCTGCAACAAAGTTTTAGTTAGTTTCGTAATTTCAAAATGATGTTGCAATGCGTTTTTCAATGTGAGGACATCACCTTTTTCATTGATAGGTATATCTATTTGAGCGTCCCAATTTAAAATTTCTAACAATCTATCTACCAATTTTTCATCGTTTTCTGGAATAACGACTAAGCAATCGCCTGGTTCATACGCTTCACCATAATCTTCAAATTGTAATTCGATATGCCTTACTTCTTTATTAGAACCCCTACCGTTCAAATTAATATTCTCTAATATTTCTGCTTTATATGGTTGAGACTTTGAATAATGTTTGTCGTTCGTCAACTGAACTTCATTTGTTGTCGATGCTGTTTCTTCACTCAAGGACTTGTCGCTCAATTGTTCAATAATATGATCCATCCATGATTCAGCCACATCATCGTAATCTAAATCACAATCTCGTCTCTCTACTAAGCGTGCCCCGCCTAGTGCTTCAAGGCGCGAATCAAATTCTTTACCGGTTTGACAGAAAAATTCATAGGATGCGTCCCCTAAAGACAATACTGAGAAACGGACGTCTGCTAGGTTAGGTGCTTTTCTACCATGTAAAAATTCATGAAAACTTATCGCATTATCTGGTGGGTTACCTTCACCATGTGTGGACGAAATCACAAATAAATCTTCAACTTTTTTTAATTCTTTTGTTTTAAAATCACTCATAGCATTTAGTTGCACATTAAAATTAAGTTCGACAAGGCGGTCCGCTAACTTCTCAGCTAAGCCTTGGGCGTTTCCTGTTTCTGAACCGTAAAGCACAGTGATGTGCCTATCACTATTTGAAGATGTCCCTTTATTTAATACAAATTGCGCAACTTCTGAGGGCGTTTCTTGTTTTGTTGTAACGCTTTGTAAATTTGCAGTTAAATAACCGCTCAACCAAACTTGTTGCTCAATAGTGAGATTTTGAATAATTTGATTTAGCTGTGTAGCTTGATTTTCATCAAATGGACTATTGATAACAGATAAATTCACAACCATTTCACCTCATTTTAATTTTTTAAATTACTTTCAGATTTTGTTCAAATATCTTTAAAAATTATACTGAACCATGACGTTTCACATATCTAAATGATATTTAAGCCCGCTATGGCATCAATTCTTTTTAGTATATCTATCTGATTGGAATACTAAGGATTAATAATAAAAAAATAGATTTTAACTATAGAGAAGGATGATCTGTAGTATGGAGTCCGCATTCAGTTTTATTTGAATTTGTCCATCTTCCTTCACGTGAATCCCCAGGCCCTTCAACAGCCGCAGTACACGGTATACAACCGATACTTGGATAGTTAAAATCGTGCAATTCGTTATAGTGCAATTCATATTTTTTAATATAGTGCCATACATCCTCCCACGTCCAATGTATCAAAGGGCAAATCTTGACTGATTGGAATCGTTCATCTTTATTAATGAACACCGTATTTTGACGACTTAGTGACTGTGATCTGCGCAATCCAGATATCCAAGCAGTGGCACCTGATAAAACATCTTCCAAAGGCTTAATTTTCCTAATATAGCAACATTGATTCGGTGCATTTTTCCAAAGTGCTGGGTTATACTGTGACGCTTGTTCGTCTAAAGTGAGCTCTGGCTTTTTAAGTTTAATACGTAATTCTGGATAACGTGCTTGAACACGATCAATTAAGTCATACGTTTCTTGAAAATGAAGTCCTGTATCTAAAAATACAATTTGAGCATCCTTTTTAACACTATAAATTAAATCAATCAGTATCATGCCTTCAGCGCCAAAGCTACAAGCATAAATAACTGACTCTCCATAGGTTTGATAAGCCCATGTCACAACTTCACGTGCGCCTTTCGTTTCATCATCAATATTTATTGATTCAGAGGCATCTGCATTAAAATGGTCGTATGTAATTTTTGATTCATGCATAAATTTATTCGCCCTCCTCTTACCATTCATCAATAATTAATAATTAGATTGATTTTAATTTTAGAATTATTCGAAAATAATTATGATTTACACTTTACTCATTGTAAATTTTTATGTCAAGTGTATATTTGTATATCTAAATTTATAATTTTTTTACTAAAAACCGTCTTAAAAACTGTCATAACAAACTTTCGAACAATTTATATTCTAATTTTAATTAAATTTTATAACAACCTTGTTATATTTAATTTTCCCCGTATCTAAACGCTTTTAGAAATTTGTAAAATTTTTCAAAAATTTTGATTTGGGGAGGCCTAAAAAGTAGGACCAGTATTTAAAAAACGTAACGATTTTTAAAATTAAAAGTAAGGTAATATTGAGTATTCTTTTAAGATATTGAGAGAGACAAAAGGGCTTCTTTGACGAATTTTCATGCCTTGGGTATATGCTGTATACTTCACGATATTTTGGAGGAGCAATTGGTGTTTTTACATTTTCGAGAAAAGAAGCGTGCAATTGAAGTACGTAGCTTGTGGCATTTACGTTGAATGAATTTATTAAAATATTGAAAAGAATGCTTAACTAAATCAGGAAAAATTGTTAGTATATCGTGCGATATAAACCAATTATTCAAGGTTTATGACAGTTAAGCATACCGGGAGTCTACGTGCGTAAAGTATTATTTATACTTTTTACTTAATATATCTGTACCTATAGCACCAATAATCATTAAGCATAATGGCCCAAATGAATAAATAATGGAACCAGATAAAAAATCAATTTCGTTACCAGATATTTTTGTGATTATAAAGATTGCTATTTTTGCGACTATCAATATGAGACCAATCACTATTAAAACATCAAAAAAAGTCTTCCATTTGTGGCGTTTTAAATTTTTGCTATCTTGAATTATTTTGTCTTTCAAATAATCGTCTCCCTTTAAAAGTTCGTCTACTGTGATATTAAATATGTCACTTATTTTCAGGAGTGTTTCAATGTTTGGATATCCTTTTTCATTTTCCCATTTCGATATAGATTGCCTACTTATATTTAAACGATCTGCTAAACCTTCTTGAGATAAATTAGCTTCTATTCTTTTCTTTTTTAATATATTATGAAAATCCATTTTGGTTACACCCCCTTATCCAAATATTTTAAATGCATTTTTTCTAACAGGTAAGTATCCTATAGTTGCGGCATGTAACCGAATTGTGGCGTACGTATTTTATATAGAATGAAAAACAGCCTTTCGTCGTTGAATGTAATATTTAACAACGCTTCTTTTGTTTTAATATGCGTTGTTATTAAAAAAGCTATAAAACACGAAACAATTGCAAAAGCGTAAGGTGAATACTTATACAGATTAAAATGATACATTTAAAATAACTACAAAATTTATAAATATATAGTAATCACACATTTGATTTTCAAAGTATTTCACCTAGAAATACGACGATATAATAATTTGGTTTTTATAATAAAACAGTGCTCACTATTATTCCGAATAAATTATTATTGTTTTTATTACAATGCTGTGAGACCGCCATCAATTACAAATTCAGAACCAGTTGAATAACTCGATTCTTCAGAAGAAAGGAAAATAATCATATTAGAAACTTCTTCAGTTTGAGCAACACGTCTCATAGGAATTGTTGTTTTGAATTGTTCTACTTGTTCTTTAACACCTTCTTGTTCTAACATAGATGTTTGGATAACGCCAGGGTGTACTGAATTTACTCTAATGTTATGAGGGGATAATTCTCTAGAAGCTGCTTTAGTCATACCCCTAACTGCGAACTTGGTATCAGTGTAACCTATAGCGCCTCCTACTAAACCATTCATAGATGAAACATTAATGATGGACCCATTTTTTTGTGCTTTCATAATGCTTGCTACTGTTTTCATACCTAGAAATACGGATACTTGGTTAACATTTACTATTTTCATATAATTTTCTAAACTTAATTCTTCTAGGGGTGTATTATACGTAATACCAGCATTATTAATTAATACATCAATATGCCCCCATTTATTCATTACTATATTTACTACATTTTGCCAGTCACTCTCGTTAACAACATCGTGTTGTATAAAAATAGTATTTTCTCCTAATGCTTTAGAAACTTGTTCTCCCAATTCTTTATTGATATCAGTAATAGCCACCCTTGCACCTTCAGCTAATAATTTTTCAACATGCGTTTTTCCCATACCTTGTGCTGCACCAGTAACTATTATCACTTTATTTTCTAATCTTTTCATTTTTATTATGCTCCTTTGCTATATTTAAATATCAATTCCCCATTTAAATCATCCACTAATGTATAGTAAAACCCTAACTCCTCATACAACTTTCTAGCTACTTGGTTCTCTCGAACAATACTTAAATAAAGTGTATTAACTTTATATTTATCTAATACAAAAAACATTAATAACCTCATTGCTTTTCGACCAATACCCTGACGTTGATATTTTTCATCAATGAGAATTCGATCAATCCATGTTTCTTTTTTTTACCAAAGCAACCATACATCGCAAAACCTACAATTTCATTGTCGTTATAAATTGCTACAGGACACCACTGAGAAAATTTCTCGGCTTCATTTAAACATTCGTGTACAGTTTCAATAAAATTCATTTGTTTAGAATTTACTTTTAATTGCTTTACTTCGTTAACATTAGATGGATTTATATTATTTATATAAACAGTCATAATTACTCCTTTATTATTTTACCTGGAAACCTTTTACTGGTATATTAACATTACAATTTATTTTTAGGAAGGAGATAACATGGAAAACAATAATTTTTTTGAACTCATTCACAACGCCGAATTATTTAATGATGCAACGATGACGCTTTTCATGAAAAAATTTAATTTAAACGTTAATATTTCACAAATTTTAGCTTTATCAAAATTAAAAGAAGAAGGTCCGCAAAAGCCTTCTACACTTGCACTTGCTCTAGGGTACACGTCTGGCGCTATCACAAAACTAACGAACAACCTTGTAAAAGAAGGTTATATTTTACGAGAACATCAAAAAAATGACCGTAGAGTAGTCTTGATTACAATAACTAAAAAGGGTTTAAAAGTTTTAGAAGAAGCCCAAAAGCAAGGCCAAAACATGAGAAATGAAGTTTATTCTGTTTTAAATATTGAAGAAGTTGAACAACTATTAAGCATACAAAAGAAATTATTTGAACGAGTAAAATATTTAAATACAGAAAGCAGATAAATATTTTGAATTTTAGAGGTGGCTTAAATGCATAAAGAAAGGTTACATTTTGCGTGGTTAATATTAATAGGGCTCTGTGTTTCTGTAGGATTAGGTAAAGCAGCGTTAAATAATTCAGCAGGTTTATTTTTATCCCCTGTGTCCCAAGATTTAAATGTAGGCGTAGGGAGTTTAACGATTTATTTAAGTGTTTCTTCGATTGTGACCCTGCTGTTTCTTCCGTTTGGAGGAAAGCTATTATCTAAATATAGTGCACGGTTGGTATTATTTTTTGCCATTATTTTCCAAGCAGGTGCGTTCGCTTTATTTGGTTTAATGAATTCAATTTGGGGATGGTACCTCTTAGCTATACCACTCGCTATCGGCGGGGTTTTCATTACTGTAATAGGTGGTCCTGTTTTAATCGAAAGATGGTTTAGTAAAGGGAAAGGGCTGGCCCTTGGTATTTTATCAGCAATTGGAGGGTTACTGGGTGTATTTGCGCAACCTATTATAGGCGCTTTAATTAGTCAGTTTGGTTGGAGAAATGCATACTTTATTACAGGATTAGGTGTGCTTATTATTGTTACACCTATCATTTTATTATTAATTCGTAATTCTCCTAAGGATAAAAATACAAAAGCTTATGGAGATACAAGCACTGATATAGACCCCCATAAACAAATACAAAACATCGAAGGTATTGCGTATACTACGGCCAAAAAAACGCCAGCTTTTTTCTTATTAGCCCTATTTTTCTTCATTATTACCGCTATATCAAGCTTTACAATGCACGTCCCTACTTATCTTGTTAATCATGGACAAAAAGTTAGTATTGCTGGCGCAATGATGTCTGCACTGATGGTGGGTGTTTTTGTCGGTTCACTCGTATTTGGTTATCTCACAGACAAGATTGGCGCAAAAAAAGTGGGTTTATTGGCTATGATACTAGGGCTAATCGCCACTATTTTATTGATTGCTATGCCTGATTTTATTGTGGTAGTAGCTGTTGCTTTATTCTTATTTGGAATGTTTACTTCATCGATTGGAACAATAGCACCAGCGATGGCTTCGTCATTATTTGGAAGTAAAGACTATAGTCAAATTTATTCCACCTCATCAATTGGCTTAGCCCTTGCATCTATTGTCGCTTTACCAGCTTATGGTTTTATATATGATATTTCAGGAAGCTATACCACGGGCCTTATTATCATTATTTTACTATTTGTGGTTAATATCATTGCGATTATTTTGGCTTTTAAAAATAAAGAAAAACTTGTTAAAGAAGGATATTGGAATTCTAAAAAGAAAGGTGATTTAAATGGCTAGACTAGATAATAAAATTGCTATCGTAACAGGTGGCGCAGGAGGCATTGGTTCAGGGATTGTAAGAGCCTACGTTAAAGAAAATGCGAAAGTTGTTATTGCTGACATTGCTGAAGAAAAAGGACAGGCATTGAGCCAAGAATTAAACAACCAAGGTTATGATACTTTCTTTATCAAAACAGATTTAAGTAATAAAGCATCATTACAAGCTTGTGTTGACCGTACTATACAGACTTATGGACAAATTGACATATTAGTTAATAACGCTCATGCATCTCGTATGAATAGTTTTTTAAATATTACGGAAGATGATTTGAATTTGTCATTTAATACGGGGTTTTATGCGACGTTTTATTTATGCCAAATGGTAATTCCTTATTTAAAAGAAACTCAAGGAAACATTATAAACTTTGGTTCTGGCGCAGCTGTTAAGGGAGATAAAAATCAAGGTGCCTATGTTGTTGCGAAAGAAGCTATTCGTGGTATAACTCGGGTGATTGCAAATGAATTCGGAGCGTTTGGTATCAATGCTAATGTGATTTCACCTATTGCTTATTCTGAAGGTGTTGATCAATGGAGAAAAGATAACCCAGAATATTATAATCAAGTTGTCCAAGGCATTCCTCTACAAAAATTTGGAGACGTTGAAAAAGACATTGGACCGGTCGCTGTATTTCTAGGAAGTAAAGATGCTCAATATATTACTGGACAAACCGTAATGGTAGACGGTGGTAGTATTAAATTATATTAATCATATAAAGAAAGCGTGATAAATAATGAAAAATAAAGTTGGTATTGTAACCGCAGCAGGTAATGGCATTGGTAGAGCAAGTGCTATCGCCTTTGCAAAAGCAGGCGCGAAAGTTGTCGTATCAGATATTTCTGAAGAGTCAGGATATGAAACTGTAAGACTCATTCAAGACGAAGGTGGAGAAGCACAATTTATTAAGTGTAATGTAGCCGAAGAAAAGGACGTTAAAAATTTAATTGACCAAACTGTTAAACAATTTGGTCGATTGGATTGGGCGCATAATAACGCAGGCATCGGCGCTCCAACGGCTTCATTAACAGAGATTGACACAGACCGTTGGCAGCGTGTAATAGATGTTACTTTAACTGGTACATTTTTATGTTTGAAATATGAGATACCAGCTATGCTTGAATCTGGTGGAGGCGCAATTGTTAATACGGCATCTACAGGTGGTTTAGTTGGAACACCTGGTTTAACGCCTTATATTTCTGCTAAACACGGCGTTAATGGGTTAACTAAAAGTGCGGCATTAGAATTTGGCAAACAAAACATACGCATTAACTCAATTTGTCCTGGTATGACAAAAACAGCAGCTGTAGAAAATTGGAGTCAAGAAGCAGAAGAACAAGCGAAAGCTTTTGAATCTGCTATTCCAATGGGCCGTATGGGCGTACCGAATGAACAAGCAAATGCCGCAGTGTGGTTATGTTCTGAACAATCTTCTTTTATTACAGGGATTAACCTCCCCGTCGATGGCGGAGAAACTGCAGAATAAATCGTTTTATTATAATATGACTATTTAATTAAGGACGTCATGTATGAGACAGACTTATCCACCTATTTTATTGATTTTGTTGTTATTAGCTTCATGTGGCAACCAAGAAAATGAGCAAAAAGAACATGATCAGCATTCAGAAAAGCAAGAAGAAAAAGTCGGTGAATCAGATACTAAAATAGAAAACCTACCTGATAAAACAGAATCATCTAAGATACAAAACAATGTGGTTTATGGAAACTTTACTTTAAACAGTAGGCAGAATCAAGATACCTATGATGACAAAAAAACTCAAACAAAGTATATATTAGAGGAAGATAGAACCATTAAAAAAATTATTAATAAATCAAATAATATTTTATCCCCAAAAGCATTTATGCAAACAGATGCTAAGAAAGTTGAACAATATTCTGATGGTGTTTATAAATACTATTCAAAATCAATTGATAAATATTATAAAGTAATTGAAAAACACAAGTCACATAAAAATATTTTGATCGTGACAATGTATTAATTTTTTAAGGGATAGTATAACTAAATTTGATGAAAATATTACGTGGGGTTTAATTAGAATAAACTCCAAACTTACAATAACAACGAAAACGTCATAACACGTACTAATTATTAATGTGACAAAATCGTAAGACAAATTCGATTTTCATTTTTTATCCCCCCTTGTATAATGTGCTTTATATTATTGGAAAAGAGGGATAAAATGAGCGTACAAAAAGGTACAGCTTCGCTAACAAGAATTAACCTCATTGACGTTATACGTGGTATAGCTATTATAGGTATTCTATTAATTAATATTCACTTTTTTGAACCCTCTAATACAAAAAGTATAGAGATTAACATATTTGATAGTAAAGTTATTAATTATATAGAAATGTTCAGTTTAAATAAATTTCATTTTATATTTGCTTTTTTGTTTGGTGTCAGTACTTCTATTTTTATAAATAATTTACAAACAAAAGGGTTAACCCTTTGGGTACATATACGTCGAATGGTTCTTTTATTTATTGTTGGCGCATTAAGTTCCTTATTATGGGATGGCGATATTCTTAAACTATATGCAGTCATGGGGGTGCTTTTACTACTTTTTCAAAACGTGCCAAATAAAATAAAACTGAGTTGTGGCGTTTTATTGGTTACATTTGGAAATTTTTTACCCATATTAATTAAATTTATAGAAATCAAAGGTATCCACATTCCTAATTTGCTTAATTCATTTGTTTTATTAATGGTCATGCTCTCAACATTAGGACATATGTTATTAGGGCAAGCACTTTACTATATCGGTATTTTTACGAATAAAAGTTTATTGCCTAAATTAAAAAAATATTGGTTACTGTTTTTAACACTTACCCTCCTTATATGGGCACTTGCATTATTCATTCAAAATAACGAATTACTGCATAGCTTTAATCAAAACAGTGGCCCTATTATCGGTTTATTTTATATATTTTCAATTTTATTACTATACCAAATTAAACCAGTACAAAAATGCCTTTCTATATTGATTCCGTATGGGAAAATGGCATTCACGAATTACTTAGGCCAAACAATCATAGGTGTTGTTATTTTAACACCGATTCTTTCAAATTATACCGTCCATACTTATGGCATGCTTTTATTATATGTAGCAGTCACTTTATTTCAGATTACTTTCTCATTGATATGGATGCATTATTTTTTATTTGGTCCATTAGAGTGGTTGTGGCGTTGTGGAACCTATTTAAAAATCCAACCTATAAAGAAATCAAAAACATGAATTTCTTTTATAATAAAGTACATTAAAAAGGGCTACTTATTAAGCTAACGGATTCAGTTCGTAGAAGTATAGTAAAAATCAATAATACATTAATAGATATTGTTGCAAATTATAATAAAGTTAGCGTCCAACAAAAACTGGGCTACTTATCTCCTATAAAATTCAGGAAATTAGTAGCCTAGTAAATAGTGTTTTATTAACTTGCTATTTTAAAAGTTCAACATCTTCAATAGAATTCTTTTATATAATAGCTTTATATTTAACTCGCTTATATTAACGAATTAATGATAAAAGCAAAGCTAAAAGCAATAAACGCTAGCAATGTTTCCATTACTGTCCAAGTTTTGAATGTTTCTTTAACATTCAGACCTAAATACTCTTTAACCATCCAAAATCCAGCATCGTTAACATGAGACAGCATTAATGACCCTGCCCCTGTAGCTATAACTAATAATTCTAAATTTATCCCTGACATATGCTGTATGATTGGGGATACAATACCCGCAGCTGTAGTTAATGCAACTGTTGCAGACCCTGTAGCAACACGTATCAAACCTGCAACTAAAAATGCTAATAATAATGGCGAGAGCGAAAGGTTTTCAGTCATTTGTGCAATCGTGTCACCAACGCCTGTTTCAATAAGTATTTCTTTAAACCCTCCGCCAGCTCCAATAATTAAAATAATAGATCCTAATGGTAAAATACATTCTTCTACTAAATCTTTAATTACATTTTTTGACATACCTTGTTTAAAACCTAACAAATAAAAAGCGACAAAGCATGAAATTAATAAAGCTATAACTGGGCTACCTATAAATAACAAAGTATTTTTCAATAAACTCGGTATATCTCCTAAATATGGAGTAATTATAGATAACAACATTAGCAATACAGGTAACACAATAACTAAAAATGATATCGCTACACTTGGTAATGCATTCGTTTTATTATCTACTTTAATAATGTCTGGTGAATTTTCTGGTATTAAACGTTTACTAATAAACTTACCAAAAATCGGCCCTGCAATAATCGCAGTAGGTAAAGCAATAATGAGTGAATAAAGTAATACCTTTCCTAAATTTGCATCGTAAATACCGATTGCAGTCATTGCCCCAGGATGAGGCGGCACAATACCATGAACAATTGATAAGCCCGCTAATAATGGGATTGCTATAAGTAATATGTTTGCTTTTGTAGTTTTATGAATTGAAATAACAAGTGGTAATAAAATAACAATACCCACTTCAAAAAACACTGGTATACCAATGATAAAACCTGATAACATCATTGCCCATGGTAATTTTTTATAACCTAATGACTTCACTAGATAATCTGAAATTTGCATGCCTGCACCTGAATCAGACATCAATTTACCTAATATGGTTCCTAAAGCTAAAATGCCGACTAAATGTCCTAATACATCTCCCACACCTGTTTCATAAGCTGTTACAATTTTTTCAGGTGATAAGCCTGCCATGATTGCTAAAAATAAACCAGCAACGGTTAAACTGATAAATGCATGCCATTTCCACCAAGCAACCCCTAGTATGACAATAACAATTGAAAGTAGCGTAATGATTAATAAATAAATGTTAGAATCCATCCCTGTTCCCCCATTAATGTTAGCGCTACCAACAAGTTACAAAAGTTTCACATCAATCTTTTAAACTGATTGTATATTTTTTCAACTTACTATTATAGTAACCAATACTATACTCGATAACTTCACCTGATACTGCGTAAGTTTCTCTCTCTCTAATGAGCAAAGGTTCTGACACATTAAGGTTTAATTGTATTGAAGCTTCTTCATCAAACCCAACAGAGAAATTATCTTCAATATTTTGGATTTCCATCTTCTCTTCTTCTAAAATTTTATATATCGATAAATCATTGTTCTGCTTTAATTCATCATAATTAGTTAAATGATTCAATGGATATGGTAAATAATGATTGAATAGTATATATGGCTGATCATTTAATAGATAGACTCTTGTTATCTTGTAGGATTTCACACCAAACATTTGAAATAATTGACTATTTTCTTCGTGTACAACTACCGTAATATCTTTAATAATTTTCTGTATTTTATTGCCTTGTTCTACAAGTTTTTCTGTGAAATTTTTATTGTTTGTGATGTTGTTCCTCTGTTTATGATTAATTACTGTGGTCCCTTTACCGCTTTTCTTTTCCAAGTAGCCTAAGTTTACCAATTCTTTAATTGCAGATCTTACAGTCACTTTACTCACATTAAACTCTTTTTCGAACTCTATTTCTGTCGGTATATAATTTCCAACTGTATATATCCCATGGATAATTCTGTCTTCAATAATTTGTTTTATTTGTAAATATAATGGCCCTTTTTCTGATGATAATTTCGTCATAAATCAATTACCTCTCAATATCATTTTTTTCATTATTTATAACTTTTATTATATCATCAGTATCAAACAATGGTGTATCTCCAGAAATTGTATGCGCTAACACACAAGAAGCAGTTGAAAATGTCACCGTGTCTTGCGGATCCATATTTGAAAGTTCTCCGTGAATGATCCCACAAGTATAGGCATCTCCAGTACCAATTCTGTCTAAGATATCCACATCAAACGCTTTAGAATAATACATAGCCCCCTTATCATATAAATATCCTTTAATGACGTTATGGTTGCTCCCTTGTACAGTTCGAATCGTCCCCCCGATTTTATTAATTCCATATTTTTTGGCCACTAGAGGGAGGAGTGCTTCTAATTGTCCTTCTTTTGTCTCTTTATTCGTTGATAATCCTAAAGTTTGAATAGCATCTTTTTCACTCATTATAACGATGTCTGCTTCTGATAAAATAGTTTCATAATATGGTTTAGCACGTTGGTTACCATTTTCTCCCCATAACGAAGGTCTAAAATTACAATCAAAAACTACTTTAATATTTTGTTCCTTTGCTAATTTCACTAGTTGTAAAACATTATCTCGTGTTAACTGATTCATAGCTAACGTGATGCCACATATATGCAAAACATCAATGTCTTCGAGTGATTGTAACAAGTCAAATTTTGAAATACCGGTAATATTAAAACTACTTTGTTGCCTATTGGTGTACGTCACATTACTTGGACGATTACCAAACCCTTTTTCTAAAAAGTACATACCTAAATTATTGTCGTTTTTGATTACTAAATTACTTTGAATCCCTAACCTACGTATTGCACCAATAGCAGATGAACCAATTGAATTATCTGGTACAGCGCTAATTAAACTAGAAGTATATCCAAATTGTGCTAACAACCCAGCAACATTGACTCCCGTACCAGTAAACGAATATTTCAAATCTTCTGCTTGTCTTAACAAGAGATTATCAGGCACTTCCAAACGCATCATTATTTCTCCATATGCTGCAATATGTTTATTCATATTGATCAACTAATTGTTTCATTTTATAAGTTAACCATTCTACATCTTCAATACGAGTTAAACCCGTCTCTTTATCAATAATAGAAGAATAGACATGCGGTATAATTTTTGGCACATGATAATCTAAAGCAATTTTTAGAATTTCTTCGAAATTTTCCTTGGTAATACCGCCTGTAGGCTCTAATCCAAAATTCATATCTCCACATGCCTGAGCTACGGCTTTATATTCTTCGACTGTATCTAAACCGCTCATTGGGAAGAATTTAATAGCATCTCCGCCCATGTCTTTAATTAAATTAATAGCAGCTTTTATTGGTATAACTGCTTTTTCAGAATCTTCGCTACTTATTGGACCTGTGGAAACATTGACATAACCTACTCTACCTGTAGGTGATACTAAAGCGTTAACCCAAGATGTGTCGTGCGTGTTAGCTGTTGTTTGTCCTACACTTGTAAATACTTGATTAATGTGTGAACCTTGGTAATCTTTTGCAATATCTGATACAACTTTTGCTTGTCTATTATCACCAGCACCTAATCCAATCGATATTGCATCATCAACGTGTGAACCAAAATCACTCATACTAGTTACCGCGTCTTTGACAGTGTCATAATCTTTTGATAATACGCCAATAACTACATTTTTATTTGCTGCTTGATATACATCTTTAATATTTCGTTCCCCTTTGGCTAATACATTGAGCGCTACGCTATCTTTATAAAATCTGTCTAATATTTTCATTAAATTTCGCCTTCCACTATCTGTATAATCGTTTTATATATTATCTCCATTTCACCGCGTTTTAACGGTCTAGGATCTATATCAAAGAACCCTTGTTTAACACCATAATCTCGTGTGTAAATAGCTATGTCAGCAGATTTTAGTTTCTTAGCAAATGATTCTGCATTCAAATTTAAAATTGATGGATCCACATATACGCGTGTTCTATATATATCTCTGCCTGCTTCATCTTGAACGACTTCTAGCTTAATGCCTTGATAGTCATTAAGCGCTTCTAATTTTTGTAGTTCCTGTTTTTCATTTTTAGAATTGTCCACTTTCTCAAAATATTCATCTAAAGCTTGTAATAACCCAAAAGTTGATTCTTTACCCACTTTCATACTTCTTCCTATAAAGTGTAATTGCACTTTCGTAGCTTCAATGAGTGAATTTTTACCTGCAACGATACCAGTTGTAGGACCTTGTATTGCTTTTGAGCCACTGAAAATAGCTATGTCTGAGCATTGTGTATATTTTTTCAAATCTTCTTCTGCAGCTGCATCTACAATAAGCGGAATATGATGTCTTTGTGCCACTTCATATACCTCTTCTACAGATGCCATGTTTTTTTGAACTGCATGATGCGATTTTACATAAAGAATAGCTGCTGTATTTTCATTAATTGCTTCTTTTATATGTTTATTTTTCCCTTCATTTGCGTACCCTACTTCAACTACTGAACCCCCGCCTAAATAAATCATTGTCTCTATAGGGGCACCATATTGAACATTATGCCCTTTAAATAAAATCACTTCATTTTTATCAATTTTATCGTTATGCAATCTTTGACTTTTACGTTCGTTGCCCCCTGTGATGACACCAGCAATTGATAATGCTATGCCGCTTGACGCAGAGTTTACAACCACAGCATCTTCTGCATTAATCTTATTCGCAATATATGCGCCAGATTTATCAACCAAATCTGCCATCTCTACGTAATTTTGTCCGCCAAATTTCATCGCGTCCATTACTGAATCTGTTGGTGATGAAACGCCAAGAATGCTCATTCTCCCACTTGCATTAACAACACGTTTCAAACCATATTTATAATTTAATGAATTTTCCATTTGCTACTACGCCTCTTTCTTTAATTATTTGGTTACTTTTAACCGTTTGTTTAGACGAATCAGTAAACATTTGCTCTTCTTCAACCACGTCAAATATAGTCAGATTCGCTATACTACCCTCTCTAAGTTCTGCCAATTTAGGTTTGTTAATAATTGCCGCAGGTTTTTGCGTTACTGCGTAAATAATTTCTTTTAGTGTATATCCTAGATATAAAAATTTTGATAATACATTAGCTAAACTAAATACTGGTCCTTCTACTCTATTTTTTTTATAAATATCCGTACTTATCGTATCAAAATGTATATTAGCATTTCGTGCTTGCTTTGCTACCTCAAATGAAAAACTGGCATTACCATGACCAACATCTAAATTAACCCCTCGGTTGACCGCTTCTGTTAATACTTTCAACGGTTCGCCATTATTATCAAACAGATTATTATCTTTACCATTTAAGAAATGTGTGATTACATCTCCCTTTCGCAATAAAGGTATTACCTCTTGGATTTTTGGCGGGGCAGAACCAATGTGGGTCATAATAGGTAATTTCAACTGTTCACTGATTTCCACAGCTTTTTCCAAGGGTATCGTGCCGTTACCTTTCACAACGCTACTGCTTATTCGTGATTTCAAACCAATGACCATATCTTTATATTGATGCGCCGCTGTAATACATTGTTGCTGGTCTATCCAAGTTAAATTAGATAGCTCATCAATTCTCTCGAGCCCTATTTTTGATATGTTTAAAAATGAAAATACATTTGTTTCACTATTTAATGCACGATTATATAATTCATCGATTCTATCTGCACCACAGCTTCCAGCGTCGACAATTGTGGTAACGCCTTGTTTCACTCCGATCTCATCAATCTCATCTCCATATGGACTGAAATCCGAAAATGCGTGTACATGTAAATCAATCCAACCCGTCGATAAATAAGAACTTGAACCATCAAAAAGGATAGGCCCCTCTAATGTATGATGCTCTCCAATACTTTTAATTACACCCTCTTCAAGAAAAATATCGATACGCTCTTCATTTATTGTGGAGATATTTTTTATTATTCCTGTACTTTTCACACTATCTCACCTCGCGAAAAGATTATAACATTATAATGTTTGAAAACGCAATCATTATAATGTTTACAAAATTAGAAACACTTAAAATTTTGATGGATAGAGTGAAATCTTAAATATACGGTTAAAATATCTAATTCTGCATATTTTCTTTTCACCTCTATTTTTAATTGTTCATTTGAGTACTATTTTTTATATTTTCGTGATCAATCATTACTCTATTTTTACTTTCTAAAAACAAGTAATTTTTTCCATAAAAAAACACCTCCGTATAAATTCATTTTAGTATGAAATCAACGGACGTGTTTTTTATTTTATTTCCTCGTTTTGGGTAGTCAGCTAATAGCTGAGATATTTTGCTTATAAAATCAATATTTTGCAAATGCTCGGGTGTTTGTAAATTATACTGAGAAGCTTAGTCTTGGAATAAATGTTTCGAAATGAATGTTATCCATTGGCACTTCTAATTTTTGTAATTCCGTAATCATTGCTTTTAGGAACGAGTTACCACCACATACGTAAACTTCCGTTTCGTCATCAAGATATTGTTTTAATTGTTCTGCATCTATAAAGCCGTCTTGGTCGCGGAAGTGTTTATCAAATTGTGCTATTGAAGATTTAGCCGTAATGTCTTCTAATTTTTCTTCAAAAGCTACATTCTGAGCATTAGATGTTGATTGAAGGAATGTTGCAGTTAAATCAGCATCAACCGCTTCTTGATACATTGAAACGAGTGGTGTAACACCAACGCCAGAGCCTAAGAATAATTGTTTATTAGCTTTATTTGCTAAACCAAATCCACCTACAGGCGCAGATAGCAGCAATGTATCCCCTACGTTAACTTCATCATGTAACACTGTGGATACTTCGCCTTCATGCTCTTCTGTAACGTCTCTACGTACACCGAATGTTAAGAAATCTTTATCTCCATCAACAATAGAGTAATGTCTTTTAGCTCTGTACGGTAATTTTTCACTAGATATATCAACTGTAATATATTGACCTGGTATAAACTGACTTAAGTCAATTTCATCTGATGTTACTGTGAAAGATTTAATCATGTCAGTTTCTTCAGTAATATTTGTTACAGTGAATGGTTTAAAACCATCCCAAGCCATTTTACTGTATACATCTTTTTCTAAATTGATAAACGCATCTGCAATTGCTCCGTACGCTTTAATCCAAGTTTGAATAATTGGATCATCTTCATTTAAACCAGTTTCTTGTTGGATGGCCCATATTAAATTTTCTCCTACAATTGGATAGTGTTCTGCTTTTACTTGCAATGCGCAATGTTTGTATACAACTGGCATGATTGCAGGAACGATAGGTGATAAATCTTCAATGTTTTCAGCTGCTGCTAACACTGCCATTGCTAAAGCAGAAGATTGTAGCCCTCTTTTTTGGTTCGTTTGATTGAATACGTTTTTTAATTCAGGGTGTTGTTCGAATAATCTTTTATAGAAAGTTGATGTAATCGTCTGCCCTTTATCTTTTAATAATGGCACAGTTTCTCTAATTATTTGTACCTCTTCTTGAGTTAACATAAAACCCCTCCTAATTATTTCGTCATCCCCATTATTGTACTAAGTGAACGTTCTTACAACAAATTTTATGTTGATTTCACAGAAACTTCACATTCAATATTCATTAATTTGTAACTTTTATTTTTATTATTAAATAACACAATATTCAACTTATTAGTGCTTCTATTTATAAGGTTATATCACTTAAATTATAAATATAATTTTTATCAGGAGTTATTATAGTTGCTAATTAATTTTTAGAAGACTAAAATTCTGATTGAAAATGAATCATCTTCTAGGAGGAATTAAATATGCAAATCTCAAAAATAATTAACGCTATGATTTTAGATATGGACACAAACACACCTTATTTAGGCACACTTATAATCAATAACGGCATCATCACAGATATTATTACTCAAGACGAAAAGGTTAAAAACCCAGATGCAATTGATTTAAATGGCCAATATATTATACCTGGATTTATCGATACGCATAGTCATCCAACCGCTTATGGAATGACCAAATTAATGGTCAATTGTGCTGATTCTAATATTAAAAATATGGATGATATCATTGCTATTTTTAAAACACAAAAAGAGCATTTAACTCATGACGGTTGGTTGATTGGTTATGGTTACAACGAGAAAGATCTAGATGAACAAAGACATCCAAACCGCTATGATTTAGATCAAATATCTACGGATACCGCAATTGCTGTTATGCATTATTCAGGACATATGGCAACTGCAAATACAAAAGCACTTGAACTCATGGGTATTGGTTTTACAGATGACAATCCTGAAGGCGGTTATTATGAGCGTGATAATGAAGGTAAAGTTAACGGTGTATTAATCGAAATGCCTGCTACAGAAAAATTAATGTCAGTTCTGCCAGAACCCACACCTGAAGATATTGCGCACCGAATGAACTTAGCCGTTGATGATTATGTTAAAAGTGGTATCACGAACACTTCTGATTTATTAATTGGTAACAAAGGCGAAACAGACTATGAGGGCGTATTAACTTTTTTAAAACAACCACAACGCATACGCACACGTTGGATGATAACCCATCAATTACTAGAACATCACCCTAAGTTTCAAGACGTTCACGCTGATACGATTGAACGCGATTTTCAAACCTATAGTAATCATATGAGTCATCTTGGCGGTGTGAAATTTTTCAATGATGGTTCAATACAATTACAAACTGCTTCTATTAGAGGAGCCTACTTAGATGGCACTGAACCACCAAAACCTTTATTGAAACAACACCATATGATTGAAAAGTTCAAACACTTCCAGCAGTTAGGTTATAATATTGTTACACACGCTAATGGTGATGCCGCAGCTTCAGCGGTTATTGAAGCGTATAAAAAAACAGCGGAATTTAAAACTAACCCATTATGTAACAGAATCGAACATTTACAAACTATTTCAAAATCAGACATACAAGAAATGGTAAAACACCATATTGGCGGATCATTCTTTATTAATCATGTTTATTATTTTGGAGACTTACATCGAGATGTATTTTTAGGTAATGATAAGGCACAAAATTTAAACCCTGTGAAATGGGCAGAAGATAGCGGTATGACTTTTACGCTTCATACAGATGCCCCTGTGACACCAATATCTCCTTTAGAGTCTATTCAAATTGCTGTAGATAGAAAAACTAAAGATGGCGACACTCTAGGAGAACACCAACGTTTAACACGTGATGAAGCTTTTAAAAAAATGACAGCAGACGCTGCTAAATTAAACCATACAGAACAAAGTGAAGGCACGATTAAAGCTGGAAAAGTTGCCGATTTTGTTGTATTAAATCAAAATCCATTAGATACGCATACAACATTAAATAATTCGCTTATCGAAATGACAATCTGTAATGGGCAAGTTGTTTACAAGAAATAAGCCTTCCTTCTCATTCAATAATCAAGAGACAAAGCGATCAATATCTCTGCTTTGAGTTTTATATAGGTAGTAGGTGACTGGAATGAAAATACGCTTATAAGCAAAACAAGCTTTTTTCACTCCTAGTCATCTTTGCTTTAGCGATATCGTAACGCTTATTGCGGATCATGGTTTCTGTCTTATTCTTCTTTATATTTTTCATTAAGTTGATGGATTAATCTTTTAAATTCTGCTTCAGATTTAAACTCGAATGTTATCTGTCCCTTTTTATGCTTTGTAGATATCATAACATTTGCACCATATTGTTCTTTTAATTGGCGCTCTTGTTGTTGAATAAACTTAGGCTTTGAAGCGGGTTGTGATGAAGTGCTTTGCTTTGTCTTACCATCATTACATGTGTTCACATATTGCTCGAGTGAACGTACGCTCCAAGACTCCCGGGAGGCTTGATGAGCTATTTTTTTTACTTTTTGCTTATCTTTTATCGCTAGTAAGGTGCGACCATGAGCCCCTGAAAGCTTGCCGTCTTTCACCATCCCAGTGACTTCTTTAGGTAATTGGAGTAAACGTAACATATTAGCTATGTATGGTCTAGATTTGCTCAAACGCGTTGCAATGTCTTGCTGTGTAAGTTTTAAATCCTCCATTAACTTTTTGTAACTTTCTGCTTCTTCTATAGCGTTTAAATCTTCACGTTGGAGATTCTCAATCACGGCGAGTTCCATCATATCTTCATCAGTTAATTCTTTAATTATTGCTGGTATATGAGTCAACCCAGCTATCTTTGAAGCTCTATACCGACGTTCCCCTACTACAATGTTGTAACCCGCTATGGTTTTTCTTAACACGATAGGTTGCAAAATACCATGCAGTTGAATTGATTCAGCTAAATCCTTCAAGCGTGCTTGATCGAATGTTTTTCTGGGTTGATAAGGGTTTGCTTTGATTTTTTGAATTTCAATTTCATTGACTTGAGCATTTTGATCTAATTTAAGACGTTCATCTATTGAATCTCTCATCGTGTACACCTACTTTCCTGACAAATATAACCTTTTTATTTAATCCTAGTATATCATCACTGTCACAATGAAAAACATAATTCGGAATTATTGATTAAATCTAAATTTTCAGATAAATTGTTGACAAAAGTCATTTAAGTGTGTAACCTAAAATGTAACAAATTCGAAATAGCAACACACAGTAATAAGGAAAGTAGAATTTACACTGCTGACACAGAGAGTCTTCGCTTGCTGAAAGGAGACACAGAAAGAAAGTTTGAAAATGGCCTTTGAGTGTTGATGCCAATATGAGGTATCAACGGGTTCGCCCGTTACAGCGATACAGTATTAACATTTTGTTAAATGGCGTACTGGATTATGCCACGCGTCGGATATGTTGTTAATACTCATTTTACATTTAGCTAAAGTGGGTTTTTTATTTAAACATATTACGATAGCACAATTCAGTACATGTGTGTAAGACAATTTGGCGTACTGGATAAGATTACTTTAGTGATAAAGTAATAAACAAAGGTGGTACCGCGAGCTAAGCTTTCGTCCTTTACATCCGATTTATTCGGGTTTAAAGGACGAAAGCTTTTTTTATTTTTAAAGGAGGTTATTTGTATTATGAAAAATACTGAACTATCACAAATAGCACTTACACATGATTCAACTGGCGCAATTGCAAACCCAATTTATTTATCAACTGCTTATCAGCATCCGCATTTAGGGGAATCAACAGGCTTTGATTATACAAGAACTAAAAACCCAACACGCTCAGCATTTGAAGAAGCCTTTGCTAAGTTAGAACGTGGCACTGCTTCATTTGCTACTGCAAGTGGTATGGCAGCTATACAATTAATATGTAATTTATTTAAAGCAGGTGACGAAATCTTAGTATCATTTGATTTATACGGAGGCACGTTTAGACTATTTGATTTTTATGAAAAACAATATGGTGTTCACTTCAAATACGTAGATTTTTTAAACTATGAAGCAGTAAAGGAAAGCATTACAGATCATACTAAAGCATTATTCATTGAAACAATTTCAAACCCACAAATGTTAGAAGTAGACGTTGACCCTTATTATGTATTAAGTAAAGAACATCATTTATTAACGATTATAGACAATACATTTTTAACACCTTATCTATCGACACCGCTTGAAGATGGTGCGGATATCGTACTACATTCGGCTACAAAGTATATAGGTGGGCATAATGATGTACTTGCTGGTGTAGTTACAGTTAAAGACCCTCATTTAGCTGAACAATTAGGTGAATTCCACAATATGATCGGTGCAACTTTATCACCTTTTGACAGTTATTTATTACAGCGTGGGCTAAAGACATTACATTTAAGAATGGACCGTTCAGAATACAATGCCAAATTGCTAGCAGAACGATGTTGTAACTTAAAAGGTATTGATCAAGTCTTATATTGTGGGCGCACAGGCATGTTGAGCTTACGGTTAGATAAAAATTATAAAGCGGATAAATTTTTAGAAAGCTTACAAGTTTGTATTTTTGCAGAAAGTTTAGGCGGCACTGAAACATTCATTACCTTCCCATATACGCAAACACATGTCGATATGCCTGATGAGGAAAAGGACAAACGTGGTATTGACGAACATTTACTTAGACTATCTATCGGTGTTGAAAATTACGAAGATATTGAAAAAGATATTATTCAAGCATTAGAAAAAGCTAAAGAAGGAGTGATTTCATGAGTTTATCAAAAGAAACAGAAGTGATATTCGATGCTAATAGAGGTGTTGATTATGATTCAGCTAATCCTCCTTTATATGCATCTTCAACTTTTCATCAAAAAGTTTTAGGTGGCGACGCTAAATATGATTATGCGCGCAGTGGTAACCCTAATCGTGCGCTATTAGAAGAAAAGTTAGCTGCACTTGAAGGTGGCGATTATGCATTTGCTTATGCATCTGGTATCGCTGCTATTTCAGCTGTATTACTCACATTAAATTCTGGTGATCATGTTATCCTTCCAGACGATGTCTATGGCGGTACTTTCCGGTTAACTGAACAAATATTAACACGTTTCAACATTCAATTTACTACAGTAGATACAACACACTTACAAGAAATCGAACAAGCCATTCAATCAAATACAAAACTCGTATATATTGAAACGCCATCCAATCCATTATTTAAAATCACGGATATTAAAGGTGTCGCACAAATTGCTGAACAGCATAAACTATTGCTTGCTGTAGATAATACATTTATGACACCCCTTGGCCAATCGCCTTTAGCATTAGGTGCAGATATTGTCGTTCATAGTGCTACCAAATTCTTAGGTGGCCATAGCGATATCATTGCAGGTGCTGCTATAACTAGTAATAAAGAAGTAGCTGATGCACTTTATTTATTACAAAATGGCACAGGGACCGCGTTATCTGCACATGATAGCTGGACTTTATCTCAACATTTAAAAACGTTATCTGTGCGTTTTAACCAATCTGTTGAAAATGCTCAAAAACTTTATACATTCTTATCACAACGTGAAGAAATTGCAGAAGTTTATTACCCGGGGAATGATGCATTACACCTATCTCAAGCAAGTCATGGCGGTGCCGTTTTAGGCTTAAGGTTAAAAGACGAAACAAAAGCACAAGCATTTGTAGATGCACTCACGTTACCACTCGTTTCTGTCAGCTTAGGCGGAGTTGAAACAATTCTGTCTCACCCGGCTACAATGTCTCATGCTGCCGTACCAAAAGAAGTTCGTGAAGCACGTCATATTACGTTTGGATTATTTAGATTAAGTGTAGGTTTAGAAAATGCAGATGAGTTAATAGCAGACTTGAACTATGCACTGAAGGAGGCCTTCAATGAGTCAACTAATCAACAAACTGAAACAGAATATTTTAGTCGCTGATGGTGCTATGGGAACAATTCTATATTCAGATGGTTTAGATACGTGTCCAGAAGCATATAACCTAACCCACCCTGAAAAAATAGAACGCATACACCGGTCCTATATTGAATCTGGAGCAGATATTATCCAAACCAATACGTATGGCGCAAATTTTGAAAAATTAAAATTATTTGGTTTAGAACATAAAGTGAAAGACATACACAAAGCCGCAGTACAGATTGCTAAAAAAGCAGCTAACAATGAAACATTTATATTAGGTACTGTTGGCGGGTTTAGAGGTGTAAAACAAGAACCTTTAAGTTTAGAGGCCATTCAATACCACACTGAAATACAAGTAGATACACTAGTCGAAGAAGGCATCGACGGTTTACTATTCGAAACATATTACGATTTAGAAGAACTCACCAATATCATCAAGGCTACAAAGCAAAAACATAATATACCTATTGTCGCACAGTTAACAGCTTTAAACACAAACTATTTAAGAGATGGCACAGAAATCAATACGGCGTTACAACAAGTTGTAAATAGCGGCGCAGATATCGTAGGGCTGAATTGCCATCACGGCCCACACCACATGCAGCAATCATTTTCACATATTGAATTGCCTGAGCATGCCTATCTGTCTTGCTACCCAAATGCAAGTTTATTAGATATTGAAAATAGTCAATTCAAATATAGTGATAACGCTGAATACTTTGGTAAAGTCGCCAAACAATTGATTAATGAAGGTGTTCGAATTATCGGGGGCTGTTGCGGTACAACACCTGAACATATTCAATTTATCAAGTCTTCAATAGCCAACTTAGAACCAGTCACTCATAAAAACGTCATACCTATTAAAAAATATAACAGTTGCTCACGTACACAGACCAAACAGCAAAACTTAACAACCAAAGTCAAACAACGTCCGACCATTATCGTCGAATTAGACACACCTAAGCACTTAGATACAGAATTATTTTTCAGAAATATCAAAAAACTTGATGATGCACATATTGATGCAGTGACATTAGCAGACAATTCATTAGCCACTGTACGCATTAGTAACGTTGCAGCTGCAAGTATTATCAAGCAACAATATACTATTGAGCCATTAGTTCATATTACGTGTCGTGATCGTAATCTCATTGGTTTACAGTCACATTTATTAGGACTATCACTACTTAATGTCAATGAAGTTTTAACGATTACTGGAGACCCATCAAAAATAGGTCACTTACCTGGCGCAACAAACGTTTATGATGTGAACTCCAAAGGTTTAACAGAAATTGCATTGCGCTTTAATAAAGGTATTAACACAGATGGTGATGCGCTGAAGACAAAGACAAACTTCAACATCGCAGGTGCTTTTGATCCAAATGTTCGAAAGTTAGAAGGTTCAGTAAAGCGTGCTGAGAAAAAGATAGAAAGCGGTACGCACTACTTTATTACACAACCGGTCTACAGCACTGAAAAAATCAAAGAAATATATGAAGCAACCAAACATTTAGATGTGCCATTCTTTATTGGTATTATGCCAGTCACTAGTTATAATAACGCATTATTTTTACATAACGAAGTACCTGGCATTAAGCTATCAGAAGCAATTTTAGAACAATTTGAAGCTGTTAAGGATGACAAAGAAAAAACGAAAGCATTAAGCCTAAAGCTTTCGAAAGAACTCATAGACACCGTTCATAAATATTTTAATGGCTTGTATTTAATTACACCGTTCCAGAAAGTAGATTACTCTTTAGAACTTGCGTCATATTCACAATCAATTACTTCAAGTAAACAGGAGGCAATATTATGACAATTCAAACATCAAATTTAGGTTTCCCAAGATTAGGTAGAAAAAGAGAATGGAAAAAAACGATTGAAAGTTACTGGGCTAATAAAATAGATACTGACACACTCAACCAACAATTAACAGACTTGCATAAAGAGAATTTATTATTGCAAAAGAACTATAATTTAACGAGTGTACCTGTCGGAGACTTTGCACTTTATGATCATATTCTTGATACTTCACTACTATTTAATATTATTCCTGAACGTTTCCAAGGTAGAGAAGTAAATAATGATTTATTATTCGATATTGCCAGAGGTAATAAAGAACATGTTGCAAGTGCGTTAATTAAATGGTTCAACACAAACTACCATTATATTGTACCTGAATGGGATAATGCAGAACCAAAACTTAACCACAACGTATTATTAGATCGATTCAACTATGCACAGTCTATCAATGTAAATGCGCACCCAGTTATTGTAGGCCCAATTACATTTGTAAAACTCTCTAAAGGCGGCGCTCAATCATTTGAAGAAAAAGTAAATACATTATTGCCTTTATATAAAGAAGTACTACAATCTTTAGTAGATGCTGGTGCTGAATATATTCAAATTGATGAACCTGTACTTGTTGAAGATGATAGCGCAGCATACGAAGATGTTACGCGTACTGCTTATAACTATTTTGCAGAAGAAGGATTAAGTCATTACCTTGCCATTCAAACTTATTTTGAACGTGTAAACTTAAAATTCCTAAATAGTTTACCTGTAAAAGGGTTAGGTTTAGATTTTGTACACGATAACGGCTATAATTTAGCACAAATCAAAGCTGGTGACTTAGACAAAGACAAAACACTCTATGCTGGTATCATTGATGGTCGTAACGTGTGGGCTGCAGACATTGAAGCTAAAAAATCACTGATTGAAACATTACAAAATCATACAAATGATCTTGTTATTCAACCTTCATCTTCATTATTGCATGTACCAGTCTCATTAGACGATGAAACATTAGATGAGTCAATCGCTGAGGGTTTAAGCTTTGCTACTGAAAAATTAGACGAATTAGATGCTTTAAGACGACTATTTAATGACAATGACAGTCAAAAATTTGATGTGCTTCAAACACGTTATGAGCGTTTCCAAAATCAATCTTTCAAAAACCTTGAATATGATTTTGACCGTGCACGCACTACGAGACAATCGCCATTTAAAGTACGTAAAAAAGCGCAAGACGCACGTTTTAACTTGCCTGACTTGCCTACAACGACGATTGGTTCGTTCCCACAATCGCAAGAAGTAAGAAAGTTCCGTGCTGATTGGAAGAATAGCCGTATTACAGATGAAGATTATAAATCTTTCCTAAAAAATGAAATTGCCCGTTGGATTAAAATACAAGAAGATATCGGATTAGATGTCTTAGTACATGGTGAATTTGAGCGAAATGACATGGTAGAATTCTTCGGAGAAAAATTACAAGGTTTCTTAGTAACTAGGTTTGGTTGGGTGCAATCTTACGGATCTCGTGCAGTGAAGCCACCCATCATCTATGGTGATGTAAAGTGGTCAGAACCTTTAACTGTTAAAGAAACACTTTATGCACAAAGTTTAACGAATAAACCAGTAAAAGGTATGCTTACTGGACCAGTAACAATCTTAAATTGGTCATTTGAACGCGTAGATTTACCACGTGAAGAAGTTCAAGATCAAATTGCATTAGCCATTAACGAAGAAGTCTTGGCACTAGAAAAAGCTGGTATTCAAATTATTCAAGTGGATGAACCTGCATTAAGAGAAGGTTTACCGTTACGTTCAGAATATCATGAAGACTACCTTAATAAAGCCGTACGCTCATTCAAACTAGCTACATCTTCTGTTGCCGATGAAACGCAAATTCATACACATATGTGCTATTCTCAATTTGGTCAAATTATCCATGCTATCTATGATTTAGATGCAGATGTCATTTCAATTGAAACATCTCGTAGCCATGGTGATTTAATTAAAGACTTCGAAGATATTACTTACGATTTAGGTATTGGATTAGGGGTATATGATATTCATAGTCCACGTATTCCTACCGAAGCTGAAATTACAGAAGCCATCAACCGTGCTTTACAAGAAATTGACCGTTCTTTATTCTGGGTAAACCCAGACTGCGGTTTAAAAACGCGTAAAGAAGATGAAGTTAAAGAAGCCTTAACTGTACTTGTAAATTCAGTAGATAAATTACGTAAATCAACAAATCCAGCAACAGTTTAATAATTAATGATGAAGGTGATATCAATGCATTATCCGTTATGGGATCAATTAGAACAATTAAAAACGTCATCGTGGATCGACTTGACCCACACGTTTGATGAAACTATTCCGTGTTTCAGTGAATTTGAACGCGCAAAAGTCTCCACACTTTTTAATATTGCCGATGATAGTTTCTATGTACAAAATTGGAATATTGTAACCCAGTATGGTACACATATTGATGCACCGATACATTTTGTCGAAAAAACACGTTATCTGCATGAAATTGACTTAAAAGAACTCGTATTACCACTTGTTGTTCTAGATTTTTCACAAGAAGTAGCAGCAGATGCTGATTTTATTTTAACGCAGGATCTTATTAAACAATGGGAAGCCAAACATGGATCCATAGAACCAGGCACATTTGTCGCTTTCCGAAGTGATTGGTCTAAGCGGTGGCCAGATATTGAACGTTTTGAAAATAAAGATGCAAAGAGCAATCTCCACCTACCCGGTTGGGGGTTAGACGCTTTGCAATATTTACTAGAAGATAGACAAGTGAAATCAATAGGACACGAAACGTTTGATACAGACGCTTCAATTGATGTTGCAAAAAACGGAGACATTATAGGCGAGCGTTACGTATTGGGACAAGACACCTTTCAACTTGAATTACTAACGAATTTAGACCAATTACCTACACGTGGTGCTATTATTTATGCCATTAGCCCAAAACCAAACAAAGCACCCGGGTTCCCAGTACGTGCTTTTGCTATTAAACCATAACCATCGAATGGAACTGTCCATTCTGTCTCTAAAATATAAATCATTATAAAACCTAGCCATTATAAAATATATAAGAAATTGAGCCCTTCTTATATTTCCTTTCTATATAATAGATAAATTCTAAAAACGATAAAGTCGATATGCGTTTATTAAAAAATAGTAAAGCGTACATTAAGTAACGCTTTACTATATATGAGTGCCAAAGTTTTCAATCATATCGCCAACCTAACTGGGGCGGGAGTAAGATATCAAATGAAATATTTGATTTCTATCCCGCCTCAATTTTTTGAATAAATTCATAGGCCATAAGTTGGATTTTTTTATAGATGATAATCTCTATCATTTAAAAATTATAAAACAATGTTATACTTCATTTAAATTCTATTATACGAATAGCGTGTAATGATTCACGCTTTGCTATAAATTATTAATACAATACGAGGTGACCTTTTTGGAATTAAATAGAACAAATTCCCCTTTTGATGAAAATCAATTGGAACTTATAAAACAACTCATGCCAACACTGTCATCAGATCAACAGTCTTGGTTAAGCGGCTATTTACTTAATACTTCTACAGGTGAAGGTGACCTAAATCAATATACTGATGATCATGCTGAGCCCTCAGAGCATTTAAGTGAAAAGACTGAGCCAACTGAATCAACAGCATCAACTGAAACAGCTACTTCAGAAGCACCCCAAACAGATACTACTGCCACTTCTACAGATGAACCATTAGAAGTAAATATTTTATTCGGTACAGAAACAGGAAATGCTGAAGAAATAGCAGATGAATTCGAAACGAAATTAAAAGAACATGACATCACAGTGCATACTTGGGAGATGGACGATTTTCCTCAAGAAGATTTAACCAAAGTGAATCATGTGTTTATTATCACTTCAACACATGGCGTGGGCGAGCCCCCAATCAACGCTTTAGATTTTTATGATTTTCTACACGGTGATGAAGCGCCTGACTTAAGCCATTTAAATTTTTCAGTCCTTGCATTAGGCGATCAAGACTATCCTGATTTCTGCCAAGCCGGAAAAGATTTTGATAAAATTTTAGGTGATTTAGGCGGCAATAGATTAGCTGATCGTGTCGAATGTGACTTTGATTTTGAAGAAACTTCTGAGCAATGGATTATTGATATGCTTGAACTTTTGACTCAAATATCTTCTGGAAATCAAAATGAGGAACCCATCGATGAGGATGTTATTGTAGAAGAACCACAAGCACCCTATTCAAAAACACACCCTTTTTTCGCTGAAGTAGTCGAAAATAGCGTGTTGACTGAACCAACTGCAACACGTGAAGTCAGACATCTCGAGCTATCTTTAGATGGCTATGGTGAATCCTACGAACCAGGAGATAGTTTAGTCATTGTTCCTAAAAACAATCCCGTGCTTGTAGAAGAATTAATCGATACATTAGGCTGGGATAGTACGAGTTCTATCACTATAGATAATAGTGACCAAACTGTTTCATTACAAAATGCACTTACAAATGAATTTGAAATATCTAAGTTAACACCTTCCATATTAAATAATGCCGCAGCATTATTTGGAAATCCTATGTTAAACGCAAATGTGCAGAAAAAAGAATGGGTTCAAAACTATATTTATGGTAGAGATTTCATCGACTTAATCAAAGACTTTACCCCTGTATCACTTACACCTGATATGTTAAAGGATTTATTAAGAAAACTACCGCCTAGAGAGTACTCTATTGCAAGTAGTAATCAAGTTAACCCTCACACCGTGCACATTACGGTACGTGTTGTGAAGTATGAGGCACATCATCGTGAACGCCAAGGTGTTTGCTCTGTACAACTTGCCGACCGCACACAAACAGGCGATAAAATCCCTGTTTATCTTAAAAAGAACCCTAATTTCAAGTTCCCATATAACAACCATACGCCAGTCATTATGATCGGTGCTGGGACAGGTATCGCGCCTTACAGAGCATTCCTTCAAGAAAGAGAACATTTACAACTTAGAGGAAATCAATGGTTAATATTTGGAAATCAAAATTATGACGCCGATTTCTTGTATCGTAGTGATTTAGAGTCATGGCTTGAAAAAGGTATTATTAGCAAATTAGACTTAGCTTTTTCACGAGATACAGAAAACAAAATCTATGTCCAACACCGTATTGAAGAGAATGGCGCAGATTTCTATAAATGGTTAAGAAACGGTGCAACCGTTTATCTTTGTGGTGACAAAGATGAAATGGCTAAAGGGGTGCACCAATCACTTGTAAATGTATTAGTGCAACATGGTGACTTTACTCAAGCACAAGCGGAAGATTATTTAACAGAACTCATTAAAAATCAAAGATATCAACGAGATGTGTATTAATTTAGGATATAAATATCTTAAATTAATAATCACTATCTTAATCAACGCTAAATAGTTACGGATAAAATGATGTAGTTTGAATTCATTTTTGTTCGTACTCAATTTTTAAAAGGTGGCTATAATATGACTCAATACGCAATAACTTATGACAATGCATTAGTACTGATAAACAAAGAAAATGAGCATATTCAACTTGAAAGAAAATTAGAAGGTATGAATACGATTTCGGTGGCCCAAGACCCTCATGCTAGAGATACACTTTATTGTGGCACATTTGATCGCGGTTTATGGAAAAGTGTAGACAAAGGTCAGACATGGTTCCCTATCGGCACACGTTTTACTTACAATAGTCCATTCAACAAAGATGACATTCACATGACAGCTGTCACTGCAGTTACAGTTATAGATACAGGCGATAATCGCAGTGCTGTACTCGTAGGTACTGAACCTAGTGCTTTGTTCATATCATATGATCAAGGTGATTCATTCGAATTGCTTACCGATTTTAGTCATATTACTGGTAAAGACCATTGGTTCTTCCCTCCTAGACCACATACGCATCACGTAAAATGGTTTGACACAAATATTAAATCACCAAATATGATTAACCTTACAATTGAGGCAGGTGGCTTTATTCAATCCACTGATGCGGGTCAACATTGGGAGGCGCCAAAGACACAAGATACACCAATTGATATTCATGTCTTAAAAAGTCATCTAGAGTATCCTAATAAAATGTACGGTGTTTTAGGTGACGCTTTCTTAAATGGAGGTCGAGACACCTTTATTGAAAGTGATGACTATGGCAAGACTTGGACGACATTTATTGATGGTATTGAGCACAGATACGGTTATGGCTTAGCGGTTCATTCTCTAAACCCAGATAATATTGTTATCGCTACTTCAGACTCTCCATTTGATGCACATAACTATGGAAATAACACATTTTCCACGATTTACTATATTGATAAAAAGCAAGAAAGTAAGTGGACAGAAGCTACCAAAGGATTACCTTCTCCAGATGGCACATTAGTTTCAGCGGTTACTGAAAGAGATGGCATTTTTTATCTTGCTAATAACAACGGTGTTTATTATTCAGATGATGGCGGCATCCATTGGGTAGCATTTGATATAGCGTGGCCAGATTCACTTACATCTCAACACGCGCATCAATTCATTACTTTAAATTAGAAAATATTACAACAAGTCCCCTTAAAACTTAGGACGCATCCAAGTTTTAAGGGGACTTGTTTATGGTCAAAAACTACATCAGTCAGAGTAAATGTATGCCACTTATATAGTTTACATAGTATTCATTGGTAAAATTTGATTTAATTATGGCAACAGGGGGGGTGCAACATTTATGGAATTAGATGTGATTTACGATAATTATTTACCAGAAAGCAAAATTATCATGCATTGTCACGAACATGCAGAACAATTACCAGAAATTATCGCTTATATAAAACAACTGTCCCAAAACAAATTATTTCCCGGAAAATACAATGAAGCTGTTTACTATATTAAACATCAAGATATTATTTGTTTTCGTATAGAAAATAAGATTTTAACGATTATAACATCGGATTGTCAATACACCACTACGCAATGTTTATACGAAGTGAAATCACAACTTAATACACAATTTTTACAAATTTCAAAATCTGAAATTATAAATATTAACTATATTGATTATCTAAAACTCAATAAAAATGGCACTATTGAAATTCGATTTACCAATAATGCTTTCACGTATTCTTCAAGACGCTATTTATCATTAATCAAGGAGGCTTTAAAACTATGAAACGTTTATTTCATGGCGCTATAATAGGCATTGCTGTCGGTGTTATGATTGCTTTAATATGTTCCACTATCTTTGCACGGAATGAATTTCATCCAGTTTCTCCTGTATCGACGATGGGTGAGTATTATTTTCAACATTTAAGTGAATTACAAATTATGTTTATTTCAGTCATTATCTGGTCGCTCATCGGTATTACTTTTAGCTTTGGTGATTTGATATTTTCAAACTCTAAGAAGTCTTTATTATTTAAAACATCGCTTCACTTTAGCCTTATGCTTATCATTATGTTACCTTTGGCAATATTAGCAGGATGGTTTCCGCTTAAAATATCAGCCATTCTATTTTTTATCATTATTTATACAGTTGTCTATTTTATGATATGGTTTATTGAAACAAAACGTAATCAACACGATATCAATGAGATTAACGATATAATTTCAAAACGAAAGCATAATAGACATCAATAATAACTAACCATCAAAAGATATTTGTAATGTTACGTCTCTTCTTTAATCAAAACGTTATAATAACCAAAACCCCCTTAAATGTGATGATTTCACATTTAAGGGGTAAATATTGATGTTTCAACGTTATGATCTTATATATTCAAAGATACCTGCAGCGCCCATACCAACGCCAATACACATCGTAACCATACCATATTTTGTGTCTGGACGTTTTTTCATTTCTGAAAGTAATCTACCTACTAGCATCGCACCAGTCGCTCCGAGTGGGTGCCCCAATGCAATTGCCCCGCCGTTGACATTTGTTTTTTCAACATCTAAGCCTGTTTCTCTCATAGAAGCTAACGTTTGGGATGCAAATGCTTCATTTAATTCCACTAAATCCATATCATCAACGTTTAAATTTGCTTGTTTCAACACTTCAGGAATTGCGTATGCTGGACCAATACCCATTACTTTAGGATCTACACCAACGGCTTTAAAGCCGACAAATCTGGCAATAGGTTCTACACCTAGCGCTTTTACTTTTTCACCTGACATAACAACCACAAAGCCTGTGCCGTCAGTTAAGGGTGCCGAGGAGCCTGCTGTCACTGTGCCATCCGCCTTGAAAACAGTAGGCAATTTAGACAATGTCTCTTGATTCGTGTCTGGTCTAATCAATTCATCATTTTTAAATACTTCTTGTGAAACTACTGGTCCGTTTTCATTATAATCAACTTTGTTCACTTCAATTGGAATGATTTCGCCTTCAAATTTACCTTCTTCTTGTGCTTTAGCAGCACGATAATGACTTTGTACTGCATAGGCATCCTGGTCTTCTCTAGAAACATTATAAGTTTCAGCTACCATTTCTGCAGTTAACCCCATTGGATAGGAAACACCAGAATCCTCATCTTGGAGAATTGGGTTGTTCGTCGGTTCATTGCCTCCCATAGGTACTGCACTCATAAGTTCTATACCGCCTGCAACAAGTATGTCTGCTTGATCAGCGATAATTTGGTTCGCTGCGTGTGCAATCGTTTGGAGTCCTGAAGAACAGTAACGATTGACGGTTTGTCCTGGCACCTCATTCGGCATGCCAGCTAACAAGGCAATGGTTCTGGCAATATTTTGACCTTGTAAGCCCTCAGGAAATGAATTTCCAACAATAACATCTTCAACCATGCTAGGTTCAAATGAACCTCCAACTCTTTCTAATACACCTTTTAACACTTTCGCAGCAACCTCATCTGGTCTTTCATGATTCATTGCACCATGCTTTGCTTTACCAGCTGCTGAACGTCCGTAAGCTACTATATATGCATCTCGCATTTAATTTCACCCTTTCTTCTATAATGTCCGATTATTAGTTGCGTAATGGTTTGCCTTTTTCTAACATATGAGAAATTCTGTCGTATGTTTTTTTGTTTTGTAGTAATTCTAAAAATCTTTCTTTTTCGAGTTTTTGTAAATATCTTTGGTTTACATAGGTATTACGTGGAATATCTCCGCCACTCAGTACTTCTGCAACTTTCAATGTTATTTCATAATCATAATTACTGATAAAGTGGCCTACACGTTGTGCATCCAATTGACCTTCTGCTAAGGCTTTAAAGTCTCTGCCTAGAGCAATATATTGGGATTTTGGAAGTGGCACATAATTCGTTTCCGATTCATAACGTGCACGTTTCAACGCCATTTCTATACGTCTCTCCGTGTTTAAAATAACTGTATCCGTCTCTCTTAAATAGCCATATCGCTTAGCCTCATAAGCATTTGTAGATACTTTAGCAAAACCAATCTGCATTAAAATTTTTGTAATAGAAGCTTGTTTATCGTCATTTTTATGATTTGTACGCATGATGCGGTCAGTAAGTTCTGCTAGTCCACCACCTGCTGGTAATAAACCTACACCTGCTTCTACAAGACCAATGTAAGATTCACTTGCTGCCACGACAATTGGTGAATGTAATACAAGTTCACAGCCCCCACCTAGAGCGCGACCATGCACAGCTGTTACAACAGGTTTTAATGAATGTTTTAATCTCGTAAACACATGATGTAATTGCTCTACCGCTTCTCCTACTTCAGAAACAACTTGTCCTTCTTCATGCGCTTTCTTCATTTGATACAAGTTAGCCCCTACACTAAAGTTGTTGCCACCTGCGTAAATGACCATACTCGTAAAGTCTTCGTTTTCAAGTTTATCTATAGCCTCTAATAAGTCTGTTAAAAACTGATTTGAAATAACATTGTTTTTACTTTGTAATTTTAATAACAACTGATCTTCATTTGCTACAGATAAATTAGAATCTGATCTATCCCATATTGCTTTATCAATATAGGCTGTTACTGGTGTAACGCGCTCAATCGATTCGCCTTTAGCATAAAATGACTCATTACGCTGTTCAATCCAATCTGGTAATTGACCCAACTCTTCTTTCATACGTGATTTAACACGTTCATAGCCCATAAGATCCCATAATTGGAATGGCCCTAACTTCCAGTTAAAGCCCCAAACCAATGCGCGGTCAATATCTTTAAAGTCTTCAGCTGCTTTAGGCACATTAATCGCTGAATAGTAGAAGTTATTTCTCAATGTTTCCCATAAAAATACGCCAGCATCATCTTGCGCATTAAAAATAACGTCTAAATTCGATGCGAGATCTTTACTAAATTTACCTAAAATTGCTAGCTGTGGTCGTTGAGGCTCTACGTAATCATTTTGTTCCTCATCAAAAACATAGCGCTGTTTATTTACTTTTTTGTAAAAGCCTTGTTTTGTTTTATTACCTAATGCGCCATTTTCCGCTAACTTTTCAGAAAGTGCTACGTCTTTGAAGAATGGTTGTTCTTCCGGCACTTTTTGTAGTCCTTTAATCACAGTCATAGCGATATCTAAACCTACTAAATCTGACAGGCCATATGTGCCCATTTTAGGTCGACCGATACTACGGCCAGTTAATGCGTCAACTTCCGTAATAGAGAAGCCTTGTTGTTCTGCTCGATACATAATATCGTTCATTGTTTGTGTACCTACACGGTTGGCCACAAACCCTGGCACATCGTTTGCTACAATAACACCTTTACCTAACACATCCTCTGCAAAAGCTTGCACACGTTTTACGACATCTGAATGCGTTTGTTTATTCGGGATGACTTCAACTAATTTCATAATTCTAGGTGGATTAAAGAAATGCATTCCGAAGAATCTTTCTTTGTCTTTGTCATCAAATACTTGAGCGATTGCTTCAATTGGGATACCTGATGTATTGGTTGCAAAAATAGCGTTATCACTAGCTACTTTTTTAACTTGATCCCAAATTTGATGTTTAATTTCCACTTCTTCTTTTACCGCTTCTATATATATATCTGCGTCATCATCTTCTTGTAAATCCTGTTTAAAATTTCCATACGATAAATTGGACGCAAATGATAAATCAAACAGCTGTGGTCGTTTAGGATTAGTTATAAATTCATACGCTTTTTTCGAAATTTTATTAGGATCATTTTCATCAATGACAATATCTAATAATTTAACTTTTAATCCTGCATTCACAAGTAGTGCAGCAATTTGGCTTCCCATTGTTCCTGCACCTAGCACTGTCGCTTTTCTTATCGTCATACTAAACCCTCCAATTATTTTTTATAACATTTTATGCACATATGTTTATATAAATGCTGAATCTCCTGTGATCGCTCTTCCGATAACTAACGCGTTGACTTCATGTGTACCTTCATATGTGTATATTGCTTCAGCATCTGCAAAGAAACGCGCGATATCATACTCTCCAGCTAAAATACCATTACCACCATGAACCCCACGGCCCATGGCTACTGACTCTCTCAGTCGTAATGAATTCATCATTTTAGCTGTTGACGTTGCGACTTCGTCATACTCACCGTTAGCTTGCATACGTGCAAGTTGCGCGCATGTAGCCATTGCTTGTGCCAAATTACCTTGCATCATTGCCAGTTTCTCTTGAATTAACTGGAATTTACTAATTTCTTTGCCGAATTGTTTACGTTTAGTTACATAGTCTGTAGTCGCTTTTAATGCCCCAGCCATGGCTCCTGTAGCCATGTAAGCAACACCCGCACGTGTTGAATATAAGACTTTTGCAATGTCTTTAAAGCTATTAATATTTTGTAGACGTTGTGCTTCTTTGACGACTACGTTTTTCAAACGAATTTTTGCGTTAGGCACAATTCTAAGTGCAATTTTATGCTCTAATAGCTCGATTTCTACACCTTCTTGGCTTGGTTCAATAATGAAGCCTTTAGGTTTACCTGTTTCCACATCTACAGCGTATACTGGCATGACATCTGAAACATTTGCTCCGCCAATCCATTTCTTCTCTCCATTGATAACCCATTCATCACCTTGACGTTGGGCAGTCGTTTCTAACCCACCTGCAACGTCTGATCCATGTTCTGGTTCTGTCAGTGCAAAACACGTCCGTAATTCATGTGATTGTAATTTAGGTAGATAGTAAGCTTGTTGTTCTTTACTACCACCAAACCAAAATGAATTATGTCCTAAGCCTTGATGTACACCTAACAAAGTTGCTAAAGATACATCAAATCTAGCGATTGTATATGACATGAAAAATTGAAACATTTGACTCGGTGTACGCGCGCCTTCACGCCCTTCAAAAAGCAATGGATTGTTAAAATAATCTAGCTTCCCTAATTCTTCAAAGTAATCTTCTGGTTCAGTAGCATTTAACCAATGCTCATTGACAGAATCGCGGTATTTTTCTTCTAACATATCATTCAATTGTTTTAATAATTTAACTTCTCCTTCAGTTAAATCTTTCCCGATACTTAAAATATCTTCCGGGTACAATGCTTTTAATGTTTCTTCTTTTGTTGGCATAATTAAAACCTCCATTTTGTTATCGCTTACATATATATTGAAAATTTTTTCGCTTTACGCTTTTCTCGATATTATATTTTAATTCAATTCATCGCTACCTTGTGCTTCTTTTTTAGCTTTTTCGTTCATATATTTTTGGATTTCTAACTTATCTGCTTTTGAAGTTGAATTTAATGGCATATGTGTTAATTTCAAATATAGTCTCGGTATTTTATAACCAGCAATATTTTCTCTCATATGCGCATCTAATTTTGTTTCAAAATCTGGATCATCTTCTGTAAGAACAACTGCAGCAGATACAGATTCACCAAATTTAGGGCTATCATATCCCACTACAACGCCTTGAGCTACGAGTGGATGCTCTGATAACACAGCTTCAACTTCGGATGGCAAGACATTTTCACCACCCGTAATAATCATCTCTTTACGACGATCAACAATATAGACATCGCCATCTTCATCTACCTTGGCTAAATCCCCTGTTAAGAAATACTCGCCATGAAAAGCTTTTGCAGTCTCTTCTGGTTTGTTCCAATAACCTGGTGTGGTATTATTCCCACGGACGCCAAGTTCTCCAATTTCTCCAACTTGTACTTCTTCAAAGTTATCATCGAATATGCATATATCCATAAACATAACAGGTTGACCAATACTAGCTGGTTTCTGTGCACCGTTCTCTGGCGTATTGACCATAACAAGTGGCGCTTCTGTTAAACCATACCCATTGATAATAGAATAGCCCATACTGTTAAATTTCTTTTGTACCATTGGTAAGGGCGCCGATCCTCCTTGTATTAAGAAATCAATGCTCTCAAAATTTTTCAAGTCGAAATTTTCTGCTACTAACATGGCATAATACATCGTTGGAATTTGAATTAAATAATTAGGTTGATATTGAGCCATTAAATCGTTTAAAGCTTCACCATTAAAGTAACGTTGTAATACAAGCGTGCCACCAGCCATTAATAAAGGAAGCGTCAAATCATTAAATCCTAGTACATGAAACATCGGCGTCGATATAATTGTCGTGTATGTCGCATTAATTTTATAAGTAAGTGCCGTGTTAATAGGATTATTTACAAAAGAGTCATATGAAAACATAACGCCTTTAGGTAATCCTGTTGTACCGCTTGTATACATTAATGAAGCTAAATCACTACCTTCAACACTTACAGTATTAAAAGGACGATGATGCGATGGATCTACAATATTATCATAAGCTTTTGAATCAATATCCATGTGAAGCAGGTCGTCTGCAATACCTTCTAAGCTCGAAACATGCTTCTCAGCATAAAAAATCAGTTTCACGTTCGAATCTGCGATAACACTTTGTATTTCTTGTGTTTTTAAACGCCAATTAATTGGTAAGTAAACGGCGCCTATTTTAAATGAAGCGAACATAACATCCAACAAAGCTACATCATTTGGCGTAAATATGCCTACAACGTCTCCACGTTGAACTCCTTGGTCTTGTAAGTAATTCGCTAAATTTTCTGCACGTATATTCAAATCTTGATAAGACCATTCTGTACCTTTGAATGGGTCAATCACCGCGGCTTTACTATCATCAAATGTTGCTCTTGTTTTTATCCAGTCGTAGTTCATATTTTTCTCCCCCTTAGTTTAAATACGATATTCCGACTTTATCTCATCAGACAATCTTCCCCACTTACATTGATAAATATCATGATTTATCTCTTCTAAGTGTTCTGCAATGATTGGTTTAAAGTCCATACTTGCTAGAATGTCTCTTTCTAAATCTAGTCCAGGTGCTATTTCAATCAGTTTCAATCCTTGTTGTGTAAGTTCAAATACAGCACGTTCTGTAACAAAATAAACATCTTGATCAAGCGCAAAAGCATTTTCAACATTGAAATCAATATTATCAATTTCGTTAATAAATTTTGGTATGTGACCTTCTTGTTCAACACTTACCTTATGAGGCGCATAGTTTAGTTGACCCCCGACAACTAATGAACCTGAAAAAACAATCGTTTTGACAGTCTGGCTAATGTCAATAAACCCGCCACAGCCATTCATTTTATTGCCGAATTTTGAAACATTTACATTGCCTTTGGCATCTACTTGGGCAAAGCTTAAAAATGCTATATCTACACCACCGTTATAGATAAAATCCCAAGTCATGTCGTGTCTCATGCGTGCGCTTAAATTATAATTCATACCAAATTGCTTGCCACTACTAATCAAGCCACCATAAACGCCTGTATCTATATTGGGTTGAACTAAATCGTTAACCCCTTCTTCAATTAAAAGATTGGATAACTCATTATTAATGCCAAAACCAATACTGATGACATCTCCTTGAAGTAGGAATTGAGAAGCACGTCTCAAAATAACTTTTCGCGTGCCTAATTCTATATATGGTTCTCGCATTTCTGTAATCTGATAATGCCCTGAGAGCGCCGGATCATAATATGTTTGCAACACTTGTCTATGATATTTAGGGTCTCGGTTTACTACGACATAATCAATGAGTTTGCCAGGTATAAAAACATCACTCGGATTAAAACGGCCATTTTGAATCACTTCTTTAACTTGAACAATCACTTTACCGTTATTTTTATGTGTACGCGCCGCCAAACTAAAACCCTCTCCTAAATGCGTCTCATGCGTCATGTAAATATTGCCATCTTCATCAGCATAAGTGCCTCTTAGTAAAGCAATATCGATTTCTGGAAAATGATAGTTCAAATAAGGCTCATCATTAATATTAATTAAAGAAACTAAATCTTCAGTAGTACGTGAATTGACCTTCCCACCAGAATAACGTGGATCCACATTCGTATTTAATCCAATTTTCGTAATGGGTCCTGGTAAAGCTTCTGTACTTCCACGATAGTGTGTAGTAATGACGCCTTGAGGAAGATAATAAGCTTCTATATCATTATTTTGCATTGCTTGAATGGTTACCGGTGAACCAGTAATAATACTAGTGATTAATCGTTTAATCATACCCCTTGAAACGAAAGCATCTAAATCATAACTGTCTCCGCGATAATCACTGATATCATTAGCGAGCATTATCGTTAAATGATTGAGTGATCGATCCTCATCATATTGTTCGACTAACGTTTTAAGTATCTCAGCTGGTAAATTTGCTGTAGATAAGGCTGCCAGAGCTATAACATCACCTTCGTTAATGATGTTTTTCAAATCTGAAAACGGAATAATTTTCATACAGGTTCTCCTATCTATATTTAATCCCTCTTTAATATGTTTTGCTCTATAAATCTCTCCTTTTCTTATAAATGTAAGCCCTTACATGTAATATACCATTATTATTGAAAATTATGCAAAAATTTTTAATTTTACGAAATTAGTAACTAGAAGGAATGATTGTGACTTTAGTCATGACAGTACAAAAAGTTATTTTTAGAAAATAGGTCTATTTAAAGTGGCGATTAGAGGGTAGTTAGAAGTCAAAACCAACATGATCACTATGTGTTGGAATTTAAGTGAATCGTTCCGTAGTATTTAACAGAAATTAAGTATTCATGTATTTGAAAAGTCACTTATACTAAAGAGTCATTTTAAAATGAAAGGTTGTTTAAATGAAAAGCAAATCAGTTTTAATCAAAAATATTGCTATGATTTTATTCTTATTAGCGGGCAGTTTACATGCATTAGCAACATTCTACTGGTCGTTTGGCGGCGAAATAGGTTTGATGACTGTTGGAGGCTGGACTTTCGATATGAAAAAATCATATGGTAATCCGCTTTTACTAATCATGTTTCTTATAGGATTGTTTAAACTTTTATCCACTTGGATTCCGCTTATACTTTATTACAAAAACAATAAAGTTATAAGGTTCACTTCCTATATTGGTGCCATCATACTCATTATACATGGTGGCGTAAATACAGTGGTTGGATGGTTAAAATTGTTAGACATAATGTCAGTTGGATTTAAATTAAGCTTTATAGGACAAGCTTTTATTTGGGATCCTTTATTTCTCATATGGGGATTAGGGCTAATGACCTTTTTAATCATTAAGAATGATAAGCATAAAATGTATTAAATACATTCTCAGTTATAAAAAATGGGTTTAATACCTCCAAAAAAGCAATCATCTTATTCTATTTTAAATGCATAAAAAAACAGGGCGAGACAGAAATCTTTTTTCTTAAAAGACTCCGTTGTCCCTCCCTGATAAAGATAATGAACAAATGTATATTTTTAATAAATACAGATATGTCAGTACGCTCTTTTATATTCAAATCATCTATGAGTATTTTTCAAACTCTGATGATTTAGTTAACCCATGCGTCAACTTTATCACGATTGTTATCAATCCAATCGCTAGCAGCATCTTCTGGGTCTTGGCCATCTTCAATTTCTAACATAATCGATTCCATATCATCCACGCCCCACTTAAATTGTTTCAAAATTTTATAAGCTTCTGGCATATCTTTTTTCAAACCTTTACGCGCCATCGTATTAATATTTTCAGATTGACCCATAGTTCCTTTGGGATCGTCTAAGTATTTTAAATCATAGCGTTGGAATATCCAATATGGATTCCATCCTGTGATAACGATGTCTTCCTTTGACTTAATTGCGCGTTCTAATTGTGCATTCATCGCGCCGGTGGAAGAAACGACTTGTTCCCAATCATTTAAGTTTGAATAAGTGTCCAATGTTTTATCAGTCGCTTTTACAATACCAGCACCTGGTTCAATACCGATGATTTTTTTATCTGCTTGATTTTCCAAATCTTCTATCGAATCTACATCCATATATGAAGGCACAACTAAACCTAATTTTGCTTGTCCTTTGATACTAGAACCTAAATTATCAAGGTCATCTTTAAATGCTTTATATTGCGCTTGGTGTGTAATTGGTATCCAAGCACCTGTCATTGCATCAGCTTCTCCGTTAGCAACAGCTTCCCATACGACTGGGATGTCTAAAGAAGTCATATTCACAGTATAGCCCTCTTCTTCTAAGACTTGCGCTATCACATTAGTAGAGACAATTTGATCATCTTGCTGTGCATAAGCCAGTGTGATCGTGCCTTTATTAGAGTCATCTGAAATAGAAAATGCACCCAGTACAACAAATAATAAAACAACTACTGTAATGATGGCCGTCATGATTGTCTTTCGCTTTTTAGACGTTTTTTTCTTTTTTGTACGATTTATAGATTGTGAAAAACGGTCTATAATAATTGCAAGAATAACAATACCGATACCATAAACAAATCCATTTCCTACTTCAGAACGTTGTACAGCCGCTAAAACGCCTTGACCTAATCCAGGTGTACCAATCATTGAAGCAATAACAACCATAGACAGCGTCAACATAACTGTTTGGTTAATACCAGCAAATATATTTTCTTTCGCCATAGGTAAATCAAGTTTAAACAGACGTTGCCAAGCAGTCGTCCCGAAAGAGTTAGACGTTTCTACCAACTCTGTAGAAATAGAACGTATGCCTAAATTTGTCATTCTAACAGTAGGCGGTAAAGAGAAAATAACCGAAGCAAAGACGCCCGGCACCATACCAATGCCAAAGAAAGCAACGGCCGGAATTAAGTAAACAAAACCAGGCATGGTTTGCATAAAATCTAAAATCGGTTTAATCACTTTTTGTATGGTCTCACTTTTAGACATCAATATACCTAATGGTACACCAATAATAATCGCGACAATACTAGAAATAATAACTAATGTGACAGTATTCATTAAATCTTGCCACATATCTTGGTTATAGATAAACAGTAACCCAATCAGAATGAATATGGGTAATCCCCATTTTCTATTAAAAACAAAATAAGCGATAATGACTAAAATCACCATCATTAATAGCGGTGGAATCGCTAATAAGGCATTTGTTGTAAAGCCCATCACTGATTCTCCAATTACCTGTAATACTGAAAACAATCCTGATAAGTTGCTCGTTAACCAATCGACCAGACTATCAACCCAATTAGAAAGAGGTATCTCATTTTGTAAAAAATCAAGCATCTATATTCGCCCCCTCTTTTTCCTTGGATTTTTCACCGTTGTTGTTTATAGTAGTATCTTTATCGCTCATTGCCCCGATGACACTGCCACGCACAACTACACCGATAACTCGATCCGTTTCATCCACTACAGCGAGTGGCGCAGGAGAATTATAGATTAAATTAAAAATATCAGTTATTAAAGCATATCTATCAATTTTTTGTACATTTTTATCTATCACATCTTTTAATGTTTTCCCTTGTTCACGAGCGTCTAAAGCATTTTCTGCTGTTATACTCCCTTTCAAATAACGCTTTCTATCCACAGCTAACAACATACTCACTTCTTCTTTCCGCATACGTTGTAACGCTACATTTGGACCATCTGTTTCTACATTAATTGTGAGCGGATGCTCCATAATATTTTCTGCTGTTAACACTTTAGAACGATCTACATCTTCTGTAAATTCACGTACAAAATCATTTGCTGGGTTCGTTAAAATTTCTTCGCCTGTACCAATTTGCATTATTTTACCGTCTCGCATTAATGCAATACGATCTCCAATTCTCAATGCTTCATTTAAGTCATGTGTAATAAAAATAATAACCTTTTGAAGCCGCTCTTGTAACTCTAATAAATCATCTTGCATATCACGACGAATTAAAGGATCTAACGCGGAGAAAGCTTCATCCATTAATAATATGTCCGAATCATTCGCTAATGCGCGAGCCAATCCAACACGTTGTTGCATCCCTCCTGAAAGTTGTTCAGGATATTGATTTTTAAAAGAAAGTAACCCAGAATCATCTAAAGCTTTCTCTGCTTTTTTCTGTCGTTCTTCTTTGGCTACACCACGAACTTCCAAACCATATTCTGCATTTTCTAACACAGTACGTTTTGGGAAAAGTCCAAAGTTTTGAAAAACCATGTTCACTTTTGTACGGCGTAATTGCCGTAACGCTTCTTTTGACATCTTTGAGACGTCTGCTTCATTTATGTAAATATTTCCTGAAGTAGGTTCAATTAATCTATTGATTAAACGCACTAGTGTGGATTTTCCACTACCAGACAAACCCATAATCACAAAAATTTCCCCTTCTTCTACATCAAAACTCACATTATGAACACCAACTGTGGCATCAGTTTGTTCTAAAATGTCTTGTTTTGATTTCCCATCTTTGACCATATTAAGCGCTTGTTGGGTTCTTTTACCAAACACTTTGGTTAAATTTCGAACTCGAACTTTGCTCAAAATATAAACACTCCCTTAAAAATTCATATAAGTGTAACTTTAGCATAGTAAGCAAAAAAAACAACACCCTCATAATCGTAGCACACCCTTTAAGTTGAATTTTAAGCTCAGCATGTAGGGTGCGCGACAGAAATGAAGATGCGTTTTATTTTAAGTATGTGTGTAGATGTATCAAACTTTTCAAAACATTTTAACCATATTGTTTAACTATTTTTTGTTTTCGCAATTTTACTCAGATTATTATCGTAATACGAAGCACCTAATAAAGTAATAGCATTTAAAATTATGGCCAATATAATTATGAGATTGGAATTAGGACCTACTATTGCTAGCCCTATAAAAACAGTCACAATACTGATGATAATAGCTAAAAACGCTGCTCTTTCAGTAATCCATTTAATAAATAACCCTAATATAACTGGCACAAAGATGGCACTTGTCAAAATGGCATAAGCAATATCAATCGCTACTAAAACTTCTTTAATCCATAGAGAAATAACCATAGCTATTATGGCTAAACCAAAAGTCGTTAGCCGCGTTAATAATAAATATTGTTTATCACTCATCGTTTTGAAAAAGAACGGTTTTAATAAATCATTAGCAATAATTGTTGAAGATGCAAGTAATGTCCCTGAAGCAGTCGACATAATTGCTGCGCCTAACGCTGCAAATACAATCCCTAACAAACCAGGCTGCAATGTTTCAAAAGCCATATGAGTAAAAACATTTTGTGTATTTTGAATATTTGGGAATAAAACAAAAGCACACATGCCAATAACTACCATAACAATAGAATATAACGCACTATATAAGCCTACTAATATACCAGAGACTTTAGCGACGCGCTTAGTTTTCCCCGTGAAAAAGCGTTGCCAAATATCTTGCCCTACTACAATGCCTAACGTGTAGGTTATAAAGTATCCTACGATTTCTTTGAATCCAATATTTGTAAAACTTAAATGTGACGAGGGGAGTACATTGACTAGTGTACCAATACCGCCAACACTATGTAAGCTTACTGGTAACATAATTAAAAACATACCAATAGTCATCACAGAAAACTGGATAACATCTGTTATAGACAACGTCCACATGCCACCAAGAATTGTGTATATAAAAACTACGCCTCCGCCAACTAAAATAGCTATTTTAAGATCCCAATGGAAAATAACAGATAATAACGCCCCAATTGCTATAACTTGAGTAACGCTAATCATTAAAGTATACATCGCAGTTATCATTGCACCAATAATTCGTACTCTATTTCCAAAAAGCCTATATAATAATTCACTAATCGTTAATACATTCATATTTAAAATTTTATTTAGAAAAAATAAACCAAAAAAAGTTATACCAATACCCATTGCGAAAACAAACCAAAACCCTGACAAGCCCACTTCATAACCTAATTGAGAAGAACCGATAGTTGAAGATCCGCCTAGAAAAACAGCAGTTAAACATCCAAACAACATAAACACGCCCAAGTTACTATCAGCAAGCATATATTTCTTAGAAGATTTAGCTTTGACTACGCCTAAAATTCCGATTGAAATTAATAAGACAAAATAAACAGCAAATATTATAAAATCGATGCTTGACATATATTTAACCAATCCCTTTTTACGCAAATGTTCACGTTTATATTAGTTACTATTCCTACGTTTTGCTAATGCGATCAGTGTAATCATTTCATACACTACAGAGGAAGCGGCTACTGCAGTTATTTCTCCTGAATCATACGTCGGTAATACTTCCACTAAATCAAAGCCTTTAATATTCAATCCATCAAGTTTTCTCACATATTCTAACGCTTCAAAACTAGTTGGACCTCCTACTCCTGGCGTGCCAGTACCCGGAGCATAGGCAGGGTCTAAAAAATCAATATCAAATGAAACAAATACAGGACTATTTCCAACACGTTGATGGATTTGTTCTATGACTTTTTCAATACCTAGTTTTCGAGCTTCTCTCATTTCAATCACTTTATATCCTAAATCTCTAGCATTTTGCATATCTTCTGGGCCATATAAAGGTCCTCTCATCCCAACTTGTATTGATTTTTTGGTATCCACTAAGCCTTCTTCTGCAGCTCTCCTAAATGGCGTGCCATGAACATATTTTTCTCCAAAATAATCTTCCCAAGTATCGCTGTGCGAATCAAAATGTACTAACGATACTGGACCATATTTTTTTGCAAAAGAACGCAAATGTCCAAGTGAAATCGAATGGTCTCCCCCTAACATTACCGGTATAATGCCTTGATCTAAAATAGGATCTAATTTTTCTGTTATATGATCATAGGTTTTCAATACATTACCCGGTATAACATCAACATCCCCGTAGTCGATACCCGAACAATAATCAAAGATATTTATACCTTGGTCTGGGTTATAAGGTCTTAATAAAACTGAAAAATCTCTTATACTTTGTGGACCATAACGTTGGCCTGTTCTATTTGAAGCGGCCGTATCAAACGGTACACCCATGATTAAAAAATCAACATTTTCTAAAGTGTTTTCAAACGGCAATCTCATAAAAGTCCTAGGACCGACAAATCTTGGTGACATAGATGAATCTTTTGGTTTAAACATTTTAATCTACCCCTTTTTCATTTTGTATCCGTTTTCAAAAAATCATAAGATACCCTTTTCCGAGTGTAAAGAACCAGATTTTGCAATTTAAGGTACCAGTTCGACTTTAATTTGAAAATAAACATGCGTCCGCAATGATTGCTACGAACTTAATTGAATTGAAAGCACGCCTACAAATTAAAAAACAGCTCACAAGGAGCTGTTTCTCATCATATTCAATATATAATTTAAATTTGTTTTATAATAAAAGAGATTGGTTAAGCTTTTATATTTTTTGGGATAATGATTTGAGTCAGAATTACTCCAATAATCATAATTGATAAACCAGTTAAAAATGAGGCAGTAGCGGCTACACTGGCACTATGATTGACTTTTACTGCGGCAAAAACAGTAGTGTTAAGTGCAATACCTAACGCACCGCCCAGCGTGGCACACATTTTATAAATGCCTGAAGCCAATCCAACTTTTTCATCAGGAATTGTTAAAATTGCAACTGTAATACCTGGCGTGGCACACAGACCGTTACCTATGGCACAAATAACAAACCCGAATACTACAAACCCTACATACCACTGTGTTGGTAATAACGTTAAACTGATAAACATAATGCCGATTGCTGGGAACAGTGGGCCTACAAGTAACAATGGCTTCCCACCAAAACGCAAGGAGAGTTTTTCGCCTAAACGAATCATCACGACCGCCATAATCACGTAAGGTACTGTCACAAGACCTGCTTGAAAGGCATTTAATCCTAATTCTGTCTGTGCATACATATTAAACACGGTCGTCGTTCCTACACCAGAATTGAGCACGACGTTAATCATTGAAGAGCCCACAAAACCACGATTGCGGAACAATGAAAAATCAATAAATGGATCATATTTTTGTCTCTCAAATAATATAAATATCAGTGTTGAAATAATAAAAATCACAAGACAAGTAATCGAAAACGTACTCAACCATCCTTGTTCAAATCCTTGTGTCGCAAATAACGTAATACTTCCTATAAGTACTGCGAACAGAAACATACCAACATAATCAAATGGTCTGGCATCGATTTTTTTCTTTTCTGCTTCTTCAGTACCCCATAATAACCAAAATGCAATAATTGAAATGATAATAGAGATGATAAAATTAGCTTGCCAATTGACATAAGTTGCTATAAATCCACCTACCATTGATGCTAACCCTATGCCACCAACGCTACCAATCATAAGGTAACTGAAAGCTCTACGCATCTCTTTACCTTTAAATTGTTCATTAATCACGCCTACAGTGGAGGGAAGTAAAATAGCAGCAGAAAGCCCTTGTAACATACGTCCTACTAATAAGAGTGCCGTCACACTAGATACAATAATAAGTAGTGACCCTAAAACACCAAAAATGATGCCTATATAAGTCATTTTGAGTTTTCCTATTTTGTCTGAAACATCGCCTGCACCCACCATAAAAATCCCTGTAGCAAATGACGCTAAACTCACAGACAAATTCACAACGCCTGGTGTTGTCTGATATGTATGTTGAACTTGTGTCGATATATTAATAAACGATTGTGCAAAAAGCCAATACGTTAATACACTTAAAACGATAGCCAAAATCAATTTGTTATTTGACTGTTGCTTTATATTCACGATGCATAAGCCTCCTTATATATACGTTGCATATAAAAATATGCACTAGACAAATATTATCATATAAAGAGCTATTTATTTTATAATTTAAAAAAGTTTTTTGATTTTAATTGAAAAGTTTAATTCTTTTTATTTAAATCCTAGAAGTAAATTTAACGTTTGAACGACGCCATCTTCATTATTATTAATTGCAATTAAATTAGCTTCTCGTTTTAACTCGGGGTAAGCATTATCCATAGCTACTTTATATTTGGCAGCTTTGAATAAATCTATATCATTAAAGCCATCACCAAATGCGATTGTTTCAGCTGGTGTAATTTGAAGTAGATTTTGAATTCGATTTATTGTGCTCCCTTTATTAACACCTAATTCTGCGATATCAATCCATGATTCATCTGAGGCTACAATATAAACATCTTTTTCAAAATAATTTAGACGGTCAGCAGTGTCCTTACACTTACCTTTTGCATCGTGCACCGTAATTTTTAATAAATCTTCTTCAATATCGTTATAATCTTTAATATAATTCACATGTTGGTATGAACCATGTACCAATCTTCTCTCCGATTCCGAAGTACTATCCAATACATATGCCCCTGTTTGAGAACAGGCTAAAACGGTTTGCGTATTATCAATTTCTTTAATTGCTCTAATGATTTCTTTAGCCTTTTGGTTTTCTATTGAAGCATTATAAATAAAATCTCCATTATATTTAATGCGTGTAGCGCTATCACCAACAATAAATGTATTCGCTGCTAAATCTCCCACAATATTTTCTACACGTTCACATTGTTTTCCAGTACAAAAGACAAAACGAATATGCTGTGCTTCACAATTTTGCTTTAGCAATTGAAAACTTTCACTATTAAATTGGCTATCATCATTTAAAAATGTCCCGTCCATATCTACAACAATAAGTTTAATATCCATCAACAAAATCTCCTTTATTTTATATTAAGCATATTGTATCTTTTTATAAATAAAAATAACAATTTTTATTTATCATACTTATAAACGTGATAAGGAGTGAATTGTTTCTTCTGAAATTGCTTAGGTGTTAAATCATATTTTTCTTTAAAAACTTTAATAAAATAACTTGTGGTTGAAAATCCACATGCCATCGCAATATCTGTAATTGTATATGATTGTTTGCTATACAGCATTCTTACACTACGCTCTAAACGCAAATTTGTTAAATATTGCATAGGTGTCTGGTTAACATAATACTTGAAGCATTTAATTGTTTCAGATTGGCTCATATGAATTTGTTCACTTAACGTTTGCAACGAGATTTTTTTATGGTAGTTATTTTGCATATATGCCATCAGTTGTTTAATACGACGATCAAAATAATATGGTTTATGCTCACATATATTATCTACATTAAGTAATAACCATTTTAATGCTTCATAATATTTAACAGTGATATCTAATTCAAAATATGGATACGCGTTTTCATATATTTTTCCTGCTGAATGGATTGTTTTGATCAATTTATTTTGTTGGTCATCTATATGAGATAAATAAATATACGGGACTTGGTTCGCTTTATTCATAATTTGTGCTACATAATTAAATTCCAAATCGTATGTCGTTTCTGGTATTTCAATATTCCAACAATAATATTCCGTTTCAGCGCATTCGCTCCGAATTTCATGAACAATATTTGAATTAATAAATAAGCCGTCTTCTTTATTAATCTTAATTACTTTATCCCCTATTGAAACATCTATTTCACCATTAATAACGTACATAAATTGCAATGCATGGTGCCAATGTATAGGAATATAACCAAATAAAGTCTGTTCCAAATTAGTATGTAGAATAACATGTTTCCACTGTTTATTTGGAAATTGTATTAATTCTTCTCTTGTATCTTCTACAATTATTTCTTGATACATCAATAGACCACCTCAATATTTTGATACTTTTAGATAATTTTCATATATTATATCTTAAATTTTCAAGCTATAGTATAAATATATTTATATTTTATAGGTGATTAAATGATAAATAAAGACAACCATCGTATGATTGGAATTATATTAGCAGTTGTCGGGGCTTCTTTTTGGGGATTAGGAGGTACTGTATCAGATTTTCTTTTTCAACAAAGAGACATAGACATAAATTGGTATGTAACTGCCAGGTTACTGATAAGTGGTATTGTATTATTAGCTATTTACAAAATAAGGAATAGAAAGTCTTCAATATTTAGCATATTTAAAAACAGACATCACATATTTCAATTATTAATTTTTTCAATTTTTGGGATGTTACTTGTTCAATACGCGTATATGGCATCTATTAATTATGGCAATGCAGCAATTGCCACGTTATTGCAATATATAGCACCTGTATATATCATTATTTGGTATGTCATCCGGCGTAAAGAACGTTTCCAAGCTTTTGATTTCATCGCTATAATGCTTACGTTATCTGGCACATTTTTGCTACTGACAAATGGATCTTTTAGTGCATTGGTAGTTCCCATGCCAAGCACAGTTTGGGGCATTATCTCTGGTTTAGCCCTCGCTTTTTATACGCTTTATGCAACACGATTATTAACGACATTTCCATCCATTTTAGTAGTCGGATGGGCTATGTTAATTTCTGGAATTATGATGAACTTTAAAACCCCTGTATGGCAGTTTGAATGGTCAGCATTAACAGTTTCAACGTCATTATATCTGACTTTCGGGATTATTGCCGGGACTGCTATAGCGTTCTTTTTCTTCGTTAATAGTTTAAATTATTTAACTGCTAAAGAAACGACACTTTTCGGGACAATAGAACCTGTTATGGCAATCGTGGCAAGCGCAGTTTGGCTTCATGTTACATTTCAAATTTTCCAACTATTTGGGATTTTATTGATTATCACACTCATCCTAGCTCTATCATTTAAAAAACAAAATGCAACAGAATAAAACATTTTATAACAATATAACTTAAATCTATAACATGAATCCTGAAACATATTTTGGGATTCATGTTTTTTATCTACTTTAGATACCCCTTTCTATATGCTATATTCATTATCATTTTTAAAAATGATAAACTAACTTTTACAATTGGTATATAACGATATATAAATAACTTATTTATATATCAATACTAAAAAATCAATTTTATATTAATTCTATGTTTGCAAATATGTTACAATTCAATTTATATGACCAAACAATAAATATTGAGTTATAACGTATTTGGATTTGGCAATAATCATTTTAGAGATATGATATACAACGCTAAGAAGCGTATCAAGCAAAGTAAAAATATATACATAGAACAAGTAAAATTAAGGTTCAAAACATTAAAAATAGCTTGGATGCGTTGCGTTACTTAAGCCATAAATAGCTTACTTTATGATTTCAAACCATTTCCTCAAATTAAGTAAAAATGCTACTGTAATCACTTTATTTTCAATTAGTCCTATTACCTTCACAAATAAACACTCATTATCCTTTGTTTAAAAGTTATACACTGTTTCGAAAATTTAACCCAATCACTATTAGGAGGAGAGAAAATGAAATATTGTAAAAACTGTGGCGCTCAGGTCAAAGATAATCATAAAATCTGTACCCAATGCGGTCACTCTCTTCAAAGTCAAAACGTTACACCCAAGCACAATAAAAAGAAATATCTGATTATAGGTATTATTGTAGTCATCATTGTTCTTTTATTTATTTTGTATAAAATAATGGCTGCAACTTTATCACCAGAAAATGAAGCTAAAACAATTTCTGAAGATATAAAGAAAGGTGATACTAAAAATTCAGCCAACCACTTAGTATTTAATGATAGAAATTTGAGTAAAGAAGAAGCTAAGGCTTTTTATAAATATATTGTAGATGCTGATAACCCAGATAGAATAGCAAACGATATTGAAAGTAAAACGAAACATATGAAAGAAGACAAAGTTAATGCTACTTCAATAGACGTAAACGATACTGAAGCGATTAATATTCATAAAAATGGGAAAAAATATGGGATGTTTAATAACTATGACTTTGAAGTCTCGAAGCAAAAAGTCTCTATTAACCCAGAATCTGACAGTAAAGTTACATATAAATACAATGATAAAAAACGTAAAATTAAATTATCCGAAGATGATTCAAAAACCTTTGCTACCTTACCTTTGGGAAACTATAAATTAAAAGCACAAAAAACGGTGGATGATAAAAAATTTGATGGTTATCTAGCTATCAACATGTCTGATGACAATGAAGTACAAGAACAATTTAATGAAAAATATCTCGATATTAACATTGATGATAGTGAACTAGATAGTGATACGACAGTAGATTTATATATTAATAATAAAAAAATGGCAGCTCAAGATGATTTTGAAAATGATTTATACGGCCCCTACCAATCCGACGATAAAATAGAGGTATATGCACAAGCACATGTTGATGATAAAACATTCAAATCTAATGTAGTTAAAGTACCTCAATCTGATGAAAGCAACGATCCTGTATCTGTTGATTTATCATTTGATAACGACAAGATTAAATCACATCAAGAAAATGAAGATATAAAAGAAGATGTGCAATCTTTCATGGAAGATTATACTGAAGACTTGAATGAAGCATACGAAGAAGAAGACTATAGTTATATTTCTAGCTATATAAAGAGTGGTACTGATACAGCTGACCATATGAAACAAGTAGTGAAGTCTGGTAACGAAGCTGATTACTCAGATCCAAAAGTCGTTAAATATAGCAAAAAAGGTGACACCATTACAATTGAATTAGAAAAACAAGATAAAGACAATCATACAATTCATTCACAATACGTACTTGATTATGATGATTTATTATCTGATTTTAAAATCAAAAACTACACTGATATTTAAAATAACCGCATTCCTTTAACAAAAGCCTACGATATAGGAAACTGATAAAATTTTATTATGTCAACAGCCTTGAGATAACTACATTTTCAAACTAATTTACGACTGGTAAGATTAAAACAATTTAAGATATCAATTAATATACTTCCTCTAAATTGCACGCTAAAAAGTGAAAATTTTAGAGGAAGTTACTTTATACTTGAAACTCATTTTTATAATCTAACGACCCGTAGTCCAACCGCCATCAACTTTAATTTCAGCTCCTTGTACATAAGAAGCATCTTCTGAAGCTAAAAATAGTGCTACATTAGCAATTTCTTGTGTTTTCCCTGCACGCCCTTCAGGGATGCTTTTTAATCTCTCATCTTCAATACCTTCTGTCATCGGTGTTTCAACGAATCCCGGAGCAACTAAGTTTGCTTTAATGCCTTTATCTCCAAAGTCATAAGCTAGCTGTTTAGTAAAACCGCCCATCGCATGTTTGCTTGTTACATAAGTGTTACCGCCTGCGCCAGCTACAAATGTAGATTGAGAACCGATATTAATGATATTACCTTTTCCTTTTTCTAAGAAAATAGGTAAAACAGCGTTAGTAAATAAATAAGGGCCTTTGACGTTAACAGCTATTAATTGATCAAATGTTTGTTCATCTGTTTCTAATGCGTCTTTATATGCATCATGGACACCCGCACCATTATATAAAATGTCAATCGTGCCATAGTGATCTAGTACTTTATTTACACATTGATCCACTGACGTTTTCTGTGTTACATCAACTTGTATGAATGTGGCTGTACCACCATTATTTTCTATTGATTTCACAATGGCTTCACCTTGATCATTTTTTAAACCACTGACAACAACTTTGGCTCCTTCTTTTGCAAATAATTTAGCAGTCGCTTCCCCGATACCAGACGTACCACCAACTACAACAGCGACTTTTCCTTTCAATTTGTCCATATAAAAACCTCCTTAACGATGTCAGCCATTGTATTCCCTTTTTCGTAAATTATAATGCTTCCTCTTGGTTAAAATAGAAAATAAATCGCGAAAAAAGCAGAAATAGGCAATCAAGCTAAACATGTTGATTACTTATTTCTGCTTCACCTCATAACATTCATACTTTAAACTTCATTAAAATAAAGTCATCGTATGATTGTTTACATCTATGTGTATGATCTAGTTATATTAAATAACTCATAAATGAAGTTGCTAACGTAAAATAAATTAACATACTCACAATGTCATTTATTGTAGTGATAAACGGTCCGCTTGCAACAGCTGGATCTATGCCCATTTTATTCATAAATAATGGAATCACTGAACCAATTGTTGTGCCTACAGTCATCGCAACAGTTAAACTAACTGCAACAATCGTAGCTAACAGTGGTTGACCATATAAAATGACAATAATTAAAAACAGAATTAAACTGCAGACAAATCCTGAAATAAAGCCACTACCTGATTCATATAAAGCATGCTTGAATTTATTTTTATGCTTCATATCTCCTGTGGAAATACTTCTCACTGATACTGCAAGTGATTGTGTTCCTGTATTACCTGACATACCACTAATAATAGGTATAAATGCTGCTAATAGTGCTACTTTTTCAAGTGTATCTTCAAATGAACCTAATATTGTAGCAGTAATCATCCCTAAGAAAGTGAGCAATATTAACCAAGGCAAACGCTTTTTAGCTGTTTTAAAGATAGACTCTTCTTGATACTTGGCATCATCAATACCAGCTAGTTTTGAATAATCTTCGTTCGCTTCTGCTTCAATGACATCTATAATATCATCTACAGTAATAATACCTAACAAATGCTTTTGGTAATCTATGACTGGGATTGCTATTAAATCATAATCTCTAATATCTCGGGCGATATGTTCTTGGTCTGTTGATACATCTGTATGCACCACATTTGTACTCATAATTTCATTAACTGAAGTGGATGGATCAGCATTAATAATATCTCTTAAAGACATGACACCCACTAACTTATGATCATCATCTACTGCATAAATAGCATAAATAGTTTGAGCATGATGCGACTGGACTTTCACATGATTAAGTGCTTCACCTACACTCATTTTCGTAGACACAGAGACATACTCTTTGGTCATAATGCCTCCAGCAGTTTCTTCATAATAATGCATTAATGATTTTAAAACAGCTGATTTATCCTGCGATACTAACGTTAATAACGTAATGCGTTTCTCTTCAGACAGTTGGTTTAATATATCTGCAGCATCGTCATCCGACATATGTTCTAATATTTCACTTGCATAATTCACATGTATCTCGTCAAAAATAGCTTCATATTCATCTTCGTTAACGTCTAAATAACCTAAAAAATTAGCCACTTCACGAGCAGAAAGTAACTCATAAAGTTTTGCTCTGTTTTCTTTGTCTATTGATATAAAAAATTCACTCTGCTCATACGGATGTATATTTAAAAATGCACTTCTAAATTGTGAATATTCATTTTGTTCTAATAAACGAATAAGAAGACCTTCGTTTTCAATCATAATACCGCTCCTTTTAAAATTCATGTGGAACCATCATTACTAAAATCGAATAGAAAAATCAATCGCGTTTTCTTAAAAGTAATAGTTGGTTAGTATCTTTGTTTTTAACGTGCGCTTGGTTTATCAAAACAAAAAGTTAAATTCCTTAAAGTACCGCACTTTTTCGTTACGTAAAAACTTTAACCTCTAGTTAACCAAAATGATATACAAATAGCAATAGCTAAATAATTTTTTCAGTTTAAATTTTATTGTTAATAATATTTTTGTATTGCAGATTAATAGTAAGATTGAATAATTAGGTTTAGTTAAATTTTTTAATTTGATATAGTAGTAGTTTCGGTATAAATATTCAATTAATAAAATCAAAAAATTATAAGAAGGTGTTATGATGGATTTATCAGAAATCAATATGGAACTATTCAAAGCTATCAATCATTTAAGCTATCAACTAGAATTGTTAAATCCTTTAATGATATTTTTAGCTAAATATATGGAGTATATTTTAATTGCTGGCGTGATTATTTATTGGTTTACTCGTACTAAAGAAAATAGAATAATGGTGATAAGCGCAATAATATCATTTATTGTTGCTGAAATATTCGGTAAATTATTAGGAAAAATTCATTCAAATTTTCAACCATTTGTAGAATTGCAAAATACTAATAAACTCATTGATCACGCGATTGATAATTCTTTTCCTAGTGACCATGCCATACAGTTCTTTTCTATTTGTATTGTTTTTTTATTTTTCAAGAAAAACTTAAGATATATTTGGTTAGCCTTAGCGATACTTGTGGCAATTTCGCGTATTTGGGTAGGTGTACATTACCCGTTAGATGTCATAGTAGGCGCGCTATTAGGCACCATTACAGCATTATTATCATGTTGGGTTATCCCTCGTGTTCATTTTATTGATAAACTATTAGTACTATATGTAAGAGGAGAACAATATGTTATAGATAAAGTGACTAATTAAATAGTAGACATCTTTGTTTAACGTTTCCTTGCCTTACAGAAAAGCGCAAAGTAATTATTGATTTATAGACTTTCATTTTTAATTAGCAAAGATTTTTATGGTAAGCAACGCGTTTATTTATAATGAGTAATATTCAAATATTAATTAACTGTGATGCCATTCATTTCAGTTTCCATATAAATAAAAGAAGCATCTGAAACATTTATATATGTCCAGATGCTTCCTTTATTTTAACTAGTCAAACTAAGAAATAAACAATGCTAGCGAAACGGCTAAAAATAATACACTTGATAATGTATACAATTTTTTATTTTTAAGCATGTTTAACATTATACAGATAAACCCAGAGATGCATAAAATCACACAGAAGTTATCAACAAACTTTATAATGGCATGCTCTCTGCATTTATTAATCTAAAATTTGAAGTACTGTCATTATGAACGTCAATACGCACGCAATTAAAACCACAGTTTTGGCACTTTCACTATTTTGATTACCCTTTTTATAATCTCGTAGAACAAACAGCCATGAAACGATGACTAAAACGCCTAAGATAATGCTAATAAATTTCATTTTATCCCTCATTCTCAGTATTTTTAACAGATATTGTAACCTTTAGCGTATTGATATGGTTATGCTTTGTTTTTAGCATTTTTTAACAGATAAAATACATAATATAGTATGCCAATACAGAACCAAATGAATGTGTAAATTTTAGCTTGATTACTTAATCCCCAGAAAACTGCAAACACACAAATAAAAATAATAATTGGCATTACCGGATAAAATGGTAATTTAAATGCCGGTTGAGGAAGATCTTTGCCTTCTCTTTTACGTAATGCAAAAATTCCTACTGTGACAAACATAAATGCTACTAGCGCACCTGCTGAAATTAATTGCGCTAAAAAGCCAAATGGAAATACAGAACCAATAATAATCGCAACGATAGATAATGTAATTAATGCATGATTAGGTAGATTTTTCTTGTCTAATTGACCTAACCAAGAAGGCAGCATACCATCTCTACCAAATGAATAGAGTAAACGCGAACCAGCCATCATCATACCGATTAAAGCCGTAAACATACCAATCACTGAGACTGCCTGCACTATGACTGCAACAGTACTATGTCCGCTCATTCGTAACGCCCACCCCACTGGTTCAGCATTATCTTTGTATTGTGCGTAATCAAACATACCCACTAACACAAGTGACACTACAATAAATAAGGTTACTGCAATTAATAACGAACCTAAAATACCACGCGGCATTGTTTTTTCAGGATTAATCGCTTCACCAGAGTTTGAAGCTATAGAATCAAAACCTATATAAGCAACAAAAATAACAGAACTACCTGCGTATATACCTTGCCAGCCGCCAAAAGCACCAGCTGTAGTTGCTTTATATTCAGGGATAAATGGGACATAATGTCCAATATCTATAACTGATAAACCCACTACAATGAATAAGAAAATGGCTAATACCTTAAGGATAACAAGCGCATTTTGGACACGCGCTGCTTCTGATGTACCTCTATGTAATAATATGGCAGTAATAATTACGACAACAGCCGCTAATAGATCCAAAATGCCGCCATCCGTGCCTAGAGAGTTAGACAGTGCATCAGGTAATGAGATATGAAACGGCTCTAATAAACCTCTTAGATTTGCTGAAAACCCTGATGCTACAAATGCAACTGCGATTAAATATTCTGCAATTAATGCCCAACCTACAATCCAGCCAAAAAATTCTCCAAACAAAATACTAGTCCACGTATATGCTGATCCCGCAAAAGGCATTACAGATGCCATTTCAGCATAAACAAATGCTACCAAAGCTGCTACAATGGCTGCTACTAAAAAGGATAAACTAACCGATGGACCAGTGTGGTCTGCTGCTACAACACCGGGTAATGTGAAGATAGCGGTAGATACGATTGTCCCGACGCCTAAAGCTAAAAAGTCCCTAACTCTTAATGTACGCTCTAAGTGATCATCCTTATTTTGGAATTTTGAAATATCTTCTTTTTGGAAGATTTGTTTAATTATATTCATTACTTTTCTCCTTGCTAATAATATACAAACACGTAATCCAGTATAGTGATTTTTAAATACGATGTATATAATATTTAAAAGGAAAATTTTATTGAACTTCTAATTGTTTAAATGATTTAGATATAAAATATCCATATAGTGCTGGTTATATTAACTATATATTGTAAATATCAATGTAATTGATGATAAACATAAAGGAAATGAACAATGAAAGATAAAGTCCGTATAATTG
>NZ_JAESKF010000049.1:0-1066 GCF_017891975.1 Staphylococcus sp. GDY8P131P | reverse complement strand
CAAAGCCATTATAGATTTTTATATCTTTTTCATCATACTGATACTTTTCAGGATTATCCATATGCGTGAAATACCTATACGCTCCACGAACACTTTCAAGTTTAACTGGTTGTGGTGCATTTACCTTCTCAGCAATTTTTGATGCTGCATTTTGAGTAACAGGTCCATCCCAAATTCCTATGACATGCCAATGCTCTTTCTTAATTTCTCCATCAGGATTAACATCTTTATCATGCAAAGGAGATATTGCGAATTGTAAATAAGTTTCTTCAAGTAATTCTGTCCAATTTTCAGGGGCAGATTGTGGATATACAACCATTCCCCACGTTCTTGCTTTAATATATTTTGCCATGGTAAAATAACAGTGTTGAATAAAGATTTTAGAGAACTTAGCTATTTGGGAGCTAGGTTCTTTTTTTATTTTCCACTGTCTCTATCCCCCTTTTTACCTTTTTCAATATAGTAATTATTAATTAACATAGATATCGCTTGAGATTTACTCAATCCCATCTCTTCTGATATATCTTTCAGCCTTTCAATCGTTACAGGTGTTAATGTTATTCCAACTTTTTCTCGAGCCATTATAACCCCTCCTTTTTAAATCCTTATTCTGTATTATATAGTATATTATCCATAAAAGTCTAGAGTTTTCATGAATACTTTTGTTAAGTTTTGTGTCTAAAATTGTCAAAAACCCCATAATATCAAGGCTTAAGTCGATTTTTTCACATTGCACATTGCACCCATTGGGGGGGTCGTAGTACCCCCCAATGTCTCTCCTCAAAACAAAAATTCAAAACCAAGCAATCAAAAAAGTGATTGCTAAAATTTCAAAATCAAACCCCACCAAAAAATTACTTGTAATAGAATTTCCTTTTGACTTCACGATATCGAAATCAATGATTTGGATTGGTTGTTAACTTGGAATTAATCCAAGTTAAAACCAGCACCAATCGCCACTGAAGTGGCTATCATTATTTCTTTGTTCGTCAAAAGTTTTTCTCCTATCACAAGTAATTTTTTGGTTTGGCAAGCATTGTATTTGCTAGCCACTTCATTCGCTAAC
>NZ_JAESKF010000048.1:0-987 GCF_017891975.1 Staphylococcus sp. GDY8P131P | reverse complement strand
AAGAAAAATTAGAACAGACGCAGTTAAACATATTGATGGGTTAATTACATCAGACAATGAATTTTTTAAAGATAAGTCACAAGACGAAATAAGAGCCTTTTTTGAGCATTCTAAAGAATTTATAGAGAATGAGTACGGAAAAGACAATTTGCTTTATGCGACCGTTCATATGGACGAGAAAACACCACATATGCATTTTGGTATTGTACCGATAACGCAGGACGGAAGATTAAGCGCTAAAGAAGTGATAGGTAATAAAAAAGCTTTAACTGAATTTCAAGATAGATTTAACGAGTATGTTAATCAACGTGGGTATGATTTGGAACGAGGACAATCAAGACAAGTTACAAATGCTAAACATGATCAGGTAAGCCGATATAAGCAAAAAACAGAATACCATAAGCAAGAATATGAGCGTGAGAGCCAAAAATTAAGCCATATACAACAAAAAAACAATGAGTTGATAGAACAATATCAAAAATCATTAGAAACGCTTAAAAAGCCTTTAAACGTCAAATATGAACATGAAACTGAAAAAGTAGGTGGTTTGTTTAACAAAGAAGTACAAGAAACTGGAAATGTTGTCATAAGCCAAGAAGATTTTAATGCCTTTCAGAAGCAAATAGAAGCAGCACAATTAATCAAAGATGATTATGAGTATATTAAGTCAGATAAAGCTCTAAATGACCTAAAAAACGAAAATAATAAGCTTAGAGAACAAAACAAGGATTTGTCTGAAACTTTATCAAGAGCAAATGAGTTTATAAAAGACCGAAAAAAAGACCTTGATAATGCGCTTAATGTCATTAAAGTTATTAGAGAAATTTTTGAAAAGTTAGAGCAAGTTCTTGGTAGAAATAAATACCAGCATTTGATGAATGATGTGAGTAGAGATAATGGACGAATGATAAAGACAATACAAATGTTTGATAAACAAATACATCCTGAAGAATATCAAGAGAAAGAACAAAAAAATAATCAGAATCA
>NZ_JAESKF010000047.1:0-761 GCF_017891975.1 Staphylococcus sp. GDY8P131P | reverse complement strand
GGATGGTGGAAAAGTTTATAAAAAGCCTCATTACCATGTTTTGTATGTTGCTAAAAATGCGGTAACGTTAGAAAGTGTAAGAAATAAAATAAAAAGAGCTTTAGGCAATAAAGCTTTATCTCATGTGGAAATTGTAGATGGTATTGAAAGTGTTTATAAATATTTAACGCATGAAAGTAAAGACGCTATTAAGAAAAATAAACATAAATATGATAGTCAAGATATTATCCATTTAAATGATTTTGATATTGAAAGATATATCTTTTTAGATGAAAGTCAAAAACGTAGTTTAAAAAATGATTTATTAAGTATAGTAAAAAATGAGCATATAGTTAATGTAATTGATTTGATGTCATTCCTTGATATATATGGAGAAGAATATGGTATTGATAATATGAATTATGTTCAAGATGTCATTACATCTAATGCTAGTGCTTTTAGACTTTGGTTTGAAGGTAATTATCAATGTGGATATAGAGCAAGGTACTCAAGAATAATTGATAGTGAAACTGGAGAGATTAAATAATGGAATATAATAATACAATTTATTTTGAGAATGGAATTGAACATACATTAACAGAAAAAGAATTGGTTTTAATTAAACGATTGCTATACTCTGCGAAAATTGAAAACGGCTATGAAGAAGAGTTAGAAAATCTGCAAAATTTATTTTTGGAACATTTAGATTGAGTGTGTGATTTTGAACTTAGTGAATTAAATTTTATACACGTGAGTGATCAAAAATTTATGAACATTAGCAA
>NZ_JAESKF010000046.1:0-726 GCF_017891975.1 Staphylococcus sp. GDY8P131P | reverse complement strand
ATTGCAAAAGCAGATTGATTTTTGGCAACGTGAATTTAGATTTTGGAAATAATATTTAAAGATGAGAGGAGTCAATAATGGAGGAACCAAATAAGCAAATTGATAATGTTTTAATAGAATTGAAACGATTGTTTTCAAAAGATTTATTAGGAGTCTATTTATATGGTTCTTATGTTAAAGGGGGTTTAAAAAAAGATAGTGATGTTGATTTTCTAGTGATAATAAATAGAGATATGACTAAAGAAGAAAAAAGAATATTAATTTCGAAAATTATGCCTATCTCTAAAGAAATTGGTGAAGATACAAGTTTAAAATATATAGAATTAACTGTGCTTAATTATCATGAAAATGAAAATTGGTCTTATCCACCTATTGAAGAGTTTATCTATGGGGAATGGCTTAGAGAAGATTATTTAAATTATTTTATTCCAGAAAAGAATAACAACATTGATTTAACAATATTATTATATCAAGCCAAGCTTTCTTCAATATCAATTTATGGCGAAAATAATATTAATAACTTAATTCCTGATGTTCCATTTATTGATTTACAAAAAGCTATAAAGGAAAGTTCTAAAGAATTGATAAAAGATTTTTATGGTGATGAAACAAATGTTATTTTAACCCTTTGTCGTATGATCGTAACTTATGAAACAGGTAAGTTTTATTCAAAAGATTTAGCTGGCAGTATGATAATAGAAAATTTATCAGAAAATTTATAAATTG
>NZ_JAESKF010000045.1:0-574 GCF_017891975.1 Staphylococcus sp. GDY8P131P | reverse complement strand
TTTTTATTATAAATTCTTATAAATCTATCACTATCACGAACACCAAAATATTTTGTTTCTGGTTTACCATCACGACCATAAAAAATTGTTTTCTTAACTGTTTTATCAGTCATTGCGTAGTAATCACTTAAATCATCTTCAAAATCAAAAGCTAAATCTAATCTTGTAAAACCTTTATCTTCTATGTAGTCAATAACGTTCTTCTTTAACCATAGCATTTCATCATGTGTTAATTTATTTGGATTAAATTCAACTCGCATATTACGTCTATCCCAATTATCTGCTTTTACCTTGTCATATTCGCTATAAACTTTTTCTTGAAGTGCCTTAGCTTTAAATTTTGTTTGTAACATATCCCAAAGCTTTATTTGTGGATCAACACTCATGAATTCAGAAAGTTTTTGAGCATTATTTTTATTTAAATTCCCAATGATTGTCATACGGTCAAAACTGATTTTTGGTTTTGATATGCACACAGTATGTGCACTTAACCGGCTATTAGATATACCGGTTAACGAAAAATTACACTTTTCTTGTTCTAGACTTTGATTTGATAATTTCTCTTTCTCTTTTT
>NZ_JAESKF010000044.1:0-682 GCF_017891975.1 Staphylococcus sp. GDY8P131P | reverse complement strand
AGTACCCAGAACACGTGATGGTGAATTTTCACCGACGGTGTTTGAGCGTTATCAGCGAAATGAAAAGGCACTGCTCGCTTCAATGCTTGAGATGTATGTTTCAGGCGTTTCGACACGTAAAGTTTCAAAGATTGTTGAAGAGCTATGTGGAAAATCGGTATCGAAATCTTTTGTTTCTAGCCTGACTGAGCAGTTAGACCCGATGGTCAACGAATGGCAGAACCGTTCACTCTCAGGTACGAGTTATCCTTATCTGATGACTGATGTTCTCTACATAAAAGTCCGTGAGGACCATCGAGTGCTTTCTAAAAGCTGCCATATTGCGATCGGGATAACAGAAGGTGGTGATCGTGAAATCATTGGCTTCATGATCCAAAATGAAGAAAGTGATGACACATGGTCCATCTTCTTTGAATACTTAAAAGAACGCGGTCTACAGGGGACAGAACTCATCATTTCTGATGCCCATAAAGGCCTAGTGTCTGCAATTCGTAAGTCATTTACCAACGCAAGTTGGCAGAGATNNGTCCATTTTTTAAGAAACATCTTCAGTTCCATTCCAAAAAAGAATTCAAAACCGTTTAGAGAAGCAGTAAAAGCGATCTTTAAGTTTACGGATATTGAACTCGCTCGAACAGCTAAGAATGCCTTAGTCGGTGAATATATCGACCAGTCTAAATAT
>NZ_JAESKF010000043.1:0-2790 GCF_017891975.1 Staphylococcus sp. GDY8P131P | reverse complement strand
TAATATCTTAGTTTTTATTTGTAAAATGTTCTTGTGTCATGTAATAGTCCTACTGTGTATGTTTTTTTCGTTAAAAACATTGTACCGTAAAACTTCTGTTATATGTACTTTTTACTTTTACTCAATTATACGGACTTTATCGTTGCTAACTTTAATATTTACATTTGAATATTAAAATGTTACAGTACAGGCTAAGTATATTAATTAGTGAAAGGAGGTAATAGCTATTTTAGCTATTAAAGGGAATAGTCTGTCCTTTTTTAAACTAAACAATGATATAAAAACAGTTGCCGGAGCTTTGCCTCTACTATGGATAAGTTTAAAACAAGATCATCAACATACTTGTTTTATGTAGTGAAATATGCATATTTGTATGTTTTGACTTTCGGCACCGGTAATTTTTATCTGTGTTTTTTTTGTGTGCAAAAAGAAATTGATTCTTAGGGACTGCTACTCCTTTCCAATTATTCTAATTACCACTAGAGCAAATTGTGAAAGGATGAAAGAAATGAATTTTAATAATAAAACAAAGTATGGTAAAATACAGGAATTTTTAAGAAGTAATAATGAGCCTGATTATAGAATAAAACAAATAACCAATGCGATTTTTAAACAAAGAATTAGTCGATTTGAGGATATGAAGGTTCTTCCAAAATTACTTAGGGAGGATTTAATAAATAATTTTGGAGAAACAGTTTTGAATATCAAGCTCTTAGCAGAGCAAAATTCAGAGCAAGTTACGAAAGTGCTTTTTGAAGTATCAAAGAATGAGAGAGTAGAAACGGTAAACATGAAGTATAAAGCAGGTTGGGAGTCATTTTGTATATCATCACAATGCGGATGTAATTTTGGGTGTAAATTTTGTGCTACAGGCGACATTGGATTGAAAAAAAACCTAACTGTAGATGAGATAACAGATCAAGTTTTATACTTCCATTTATTAGGTCATCAAATTGATAGCATTTCTTTTATGGGAATGGGTGAAGCTCTAGCCAACCGTCAAGTATTTGATGCTCTTGATTCGTTTACGGATCCTAATTTATTTGCATTAAGTCCTCGTAGACTTTCTATATCAACGATTGGTATTATACCTAGTATCAAAAAAATAACCCAGGAATATCCTCAAGTAAATCTTACATTTTCATTACACTCACCTTATAGTGAGGAACGCAGCAAATTGATGCCAATAAATGATAGATACCCAATAGATGAGGTAATGAATATACTCGATGAACATATAAGATTAACTTCAAGGAAAGTATATATAGCTTATATCATGTTGCCTGGTGTAAATGATTCTCTTGAGCATGCAAACGAAGTTGTTAGCCTTCTTAAAAGTCGCTATAAATCAGGGAAGTTATATCATGTAAATTTGATACGATACAATCCTACAATAAGTGCACCTGAGATGTATGGAGAAGCAAACGAAGGGCAGGTAGAAGCCTTTTACAAAGTTTTGAAGTCTGCTGGTATCCATGTCACAATTAGAAGTCAATTTGGGATTGATATTGACGCTGCTTGTGGTCAATTATATGGTAATTATCAAAATAGCCAATAGTATTGAACAAGGTATATAGCTGATATAATAAGGTGAATTTTTAAATAATATTAATGCAATTAATATTATTTTGATAACTCAATTATGCTAGTATTTTCTTCAAATATGAATGGACTACTGGGTGGAAGATAATTAACTAATCTGTATTCTTCTAATTTGAAATGAATAAGTTTCAAAGTACTAAGATATAGGATTAGTCATCCATTTTTTTTAAATCAGTTTAACTAGATGTTTTGTTTGTCGAATGACAAAAAACTCTTATTTAGTATAAATGAATAGATAATCCTTCCAATAATAATTGGGAGGATTTTTTATTCTCCCTAAATACAAATGTAAGTTAATGAAATATATACTTGAAGATGTTTATGGCATTCTAAAAATGTAGTCTTTGGCAGTTAATTTATGTAGTCTCTCTAGAGAACAACTTGAAAGTATTCGGGAATGCGTTCAGCTTCATAAAACCCTCCTCAATTATATAATCTGAAACCCTCTTGCTAAGTTCTTCTTCAACTTTTTGAAAACCTTTTAATATCATTTGATTTCTCACTTTATTAGCGTTCGTAAAAGTACACTTTTATAGACAAAAAGGAAGAAGCTTTTTCTAGCTCCTTCCCTTCTGATAAGTGATCATAATTTAACTAAGCGTTCTATGAGTTTAGCTTCCGCATTGAAAAACCAGCTGCCAATTGTATCTTCTCCATTTTCATTCTTCAATTGCTATCTTTAGATAGGCAAAGGCGTAACTTTTCAGCAGTCTCTTTCTTGAATTAAATTTATATAGTTCATCAGTTCTGTTACCCCTTTAAATTGATTCATTAATTTGTTGTCCAAGTTCTTCAAAGCAAGCCGAAAGGAATGTTCAACTTTTTCATAGCTTGGTATGTCTATTTCATTTAACAGTTGTTTCATATTTTCAATATAATAAACAGTTTTTCTTAAACTGCTAATGACCAGTATTTTACGCAATTCGGATATAGAAAACATGCGGTAGCCGTTTTCTTTTTTTCTTTCCGAATGGACTAATCCTTCTGATTCCCAGTGGCGAATTGCCGAAGTGTTTACACCTGCCACTTCGGCAGCTTCTCCAATACTCATCCAGTCTTTTAACTTAATATTTTTATAGGTAGTAAAATCTGCTTTCTGAATCATAAGAAGTATTTCTTCTACTCTCTTTTTTTCTACTTGGATTTGATACTGTTGTTCATTTATTAGAGTCAAGTCCAGACTCCTGT